>CAMDEA010000120.1 GCA_945893045.1 Planctomyces sp. SH-PL62 | reverse complement strand
TGTCTTTGTCGGATGCAGCACAAGATCGTTCTCTTGCACCCACACCCGAATCTCTTCCAGTGCCATCGCGGCTTCTTCGGCCGACCGGCACAGAATGACGAAATCATCGGCATATCGCACCATTTCAAATCCCTTCCCGGCCATCATGTGGTCGAGCGGATTTAAATAGATATTGCTCAAAAGCGGGCTCAGGACCGCCCCCTGTGGAGCCCCTTTTACGGGAGCCCACTCCTCCATCCCGTCCAGAATGCTCGCCTTCAGGAATTTCTCAATCAGGGCCAGTAGCGGCCCGTCCGCGATCTTCTCCTCAAGACGGCTCATCAAACGAGCGTGCGGAATCGTGTCGAAATAGCCTTTCAAGTCCGCGTCCACCACGTGGGTGTAGCTGGCTTTGAGAAGGTTGCCCACACGCCGCAGGGCGTCTTTGCAGCCTCGACCCGGTCGGAATCCGTAACTGTGTTCCGCAAAATCACGTTCAAAGATTGGCTCGATCACGTTCAACACCGCCGCCTGAACCACCCGATCACGCACCGTGGAACCCAGGGTAGCCGCGAAGCGCGGCAACCCTGGGCTGTGAGACAAAACTCCTTCGGAGTAAAGACAACACGCACTCGGCAACTTCAAAATCTTCTCACCAAAACAAGATTCTCACCGTTTGCAGAACAGAGTTCGACATCACCGCGACGAATCACTTGGCTCGACGGGATCAGAGATGTACCGATTCCAGATTTACTCCGGTTCCGCGCCGTCGCGAGTTTCCAGCCGTTGCAGCACGTGCTTGTCGGTCTTGTTCGAGTAGAACTTTGCCGAGCCATCGGCGTGCAGGAATGTCGCGCCGGTGCCGGCCTCATTGCCGAAGCCTCGAAACTGGCGGTTCAAGCCTTCGCCGATCGAGCGCACGTTGCCGGGTTCGCCCCACGGTGGGAAGGCGTCGCGGATCTCGCCGATGATGATCGTCTGGCTGAGTCCGTCTGTGAAATGCTCGCGCCGCACCGGCCCGCCGTCGGAGAACAGACCGAGATGCACCAAGCCCGTTGGTTCGCGCACGTCTTGCCCGCCGACGCCCGCGAAATGCGTGAGCGACAATCCGCGCGGTGACCGGGACGGCTTGCGGCGTGGCAGCGAGAATTCCGGAATCGTCTGCTGCATCGCTGGGACATTGGCGGGCACATCGTAGGGTTGTTTCAAGTCGATCTGCCGGTAGATCGCTTGGTAACCCAGTGGCGGCAGCAGCGGAGTCATCCAGCCGTGCATCGGCACTTTGTCGCCATGCGCATCGCGGCCCTTCAACGCCGCTTCCGGAAAGTGCCCTTCTTGAGCATGGAGTTGATCCAGCGCCTGTCCCATGCGCCGCAGTCGTCCGTCGATCTGCTCGCGGCCCGCGTTGGCCCGCGCTCGGTCTCCCAAACCGGCGAACACGATTGGCGCGAGAAACATGCCGAACGTTCCGAGCAACACGCTGGCTCGCGCGGTCCAGCGGCCCTTCAAGCGACCGCGTGAACGACTCACGTCCGAGGAGGCCATGAAGCCCAGTACGATGGCGACCAAGCCAATCACCAGCGCCGGGAATCGCCACCACCATTCCGGTCGATAGCTCAACCCCGACACCAGAGCCGCCGTCACCGCGAAGCCGATCGCCACGATCGCGCGTTGTGACCATTCCCGCTCGTCGTCGTCGAACGGTTCCGGCTCCGGTTCTGGCTGCCAAGTCGATTGTATGTGAGTCATCGCCGCGAGGCTCGCGGCTTGTGCAAATTTCTGTGCGGCGGACATCTCCGGTTGAGGGAGCGCGGTTGGCGTTGGAATGGCGACGGCAACCGGTTCCTCGTCGTCGATGATGATCTCGGTGCGTCCGAGCTCCTCGTCTTGTTGCGATTCGGCTTCGACGTCCGCGACAGGCGGCGTTGTCGTTGTCGCGGTCGCGTGCATCACGCCCCACAAGCCTTTGGGTTTGACGGCGTCCCCAAGATTCTCAGGCGAGCGGGGTGGCGTCAGCCCCCCGGTCTCTTCGTCGCTGAACCGGGGGGCTGACGCCGCCCCGCTCGCCAAGTCATTGGTGTCGGCCGAGCCGCGCATCACCTCCCACAAACTTCGGCGGACAGGGGCGGACTCGTTGGCGACCGGGGCATCGGTCTCTTGAGTCGCGGATGGCTCGGAGGTCGGAGGAGAACTGCTCGTGTCAGCGTGCGTCTGCCAGAGTTGTTGGAACATCCGCTTGCCTGCCGGGACGTGAGATACCAATGCGCGTCCGCAAATCGGGCAGACCTGATTGGCGACAACAGCCGCGTCGCTGGACTGCTCGCGGTCAGCCAGTTCTGTGACGTGTCCGCATTCGCAAGTCACGGTCACGGGCATCGGCCTAACCCTTGTCGAGCGTGGAGCGTCCTAGTGCCGTATCGAACTCGCTGATCGCTGGAATCAGCATCGCGATCGTCGTGAATCCATAGGCCGTCAGAATCGAAAAACAGACGCCCAGCGTTCCGTGCAGCAGGAATTCAGTGATCGCGTAGAAGGTGAGGAACGGCAGTCCGCTCGCCGCCAGCGACAGCGCGACCGATGGATTGCGATGCGTCAGCGAGGCGTACAGCCCGATGCTGCCGACCAGAATGAAGACCAGGAAACTCTGGAACTGCAAGAAGAACGACGACCGTGCCTCCACCAGCAGGATCATGAAGATCACGATGCCGATGAAGAGAAAGAACATCGTCCCCAAGCTGTTCGCGATCGACGACCGCGAGTTATCGAAGCTGAACCCCGCGTGCAGCCCCAGCATCGCAGCGAAACCGATGAGCGCCAGGAAACTCAGCAAGACGTAGACGGAGTTCTCGATCCCCACGCCGCCGATCGCCAACTGCCAGCCGATCAACGACAGCGGGATCAGGATCAGCTCTTTCGTGTTGAACAGCACTCCGCCGAGCTTGCCGAACACGAACTCTTTCGCCGTGATGTCCGTGACGAGCAGCAACTCCAACGTCTTCGTGTCCTTTTCCGTTGTGATCGACGTCACTCCTTGAGCATTCACCAGCAGCAAAGTCAGCAGTCCCAGCGCAACGAAGCCGATCCCCGCTGGCGAGACCACTCCCAGCAACAGTTCGCCGCTGCCGCTGGACGACCACAACGACCAGCCCACGACGGCCGCGATCGCGTAGTACACCAACTTGATGAGCACCATTCGCCGGCCATACGCGCGGGTACACATTTCTCGCCAGATGACCGGGTTGTCCCAAATCGTGCGATGTCTCACGCGAGTCGCACCGGTCGCATCAGCCTTTTCCGTTTTCGGCGGAGCGAATGACGCTTGATTCGGATTCCACACGCGGAGCCGCGCGATGCTCACGCCAATCAGTCCGATCGCCAACAGGCTCAAGGCCGCGACCGATCGCGCGGCGACCTGCGAATAATTCAGACCGCCATAATTTTCAAACGGGTTCATCACCGCCAACAACGCCCGATACGGATTGAGAAAACCCGCGACGCCCCCCACCATCGACGACGCCCCGGCCAGCGCGACAACCGCTTCGACCGCGCCGAGAAACAGCACCAACCCCAGAACGCAGATGGCCAAAGTTTGAAACGTCTTCTCACGCCAGAACGCGACCAGTCCGCCCCACGCTCCTGATGCGAACGTCGCCGCCAGGCACAGGCCAACCGCCCAAGCCACCTGATCGGGAGCGACGCCCCCCAACAGCAACGTCACGCAGAACACGGGCACCGAAGTCGCCACCAGCACCAGCGGCAGCAACAGGCTCGCCAGCAATTTACCGAGCACCATCTCACGCCGGCGCAGGTCGGTCATCAGCAACAGAATCAAAGTCCCGCGATCCTTTTCTTGCGCGATGTTGCCCGCCGCGAACAACATTCCGAAGAACAGCACCAGCGTCATTTGCAGCAGCGAGAAGATCTGAAAGATCAGATTCCCAAAGTGCGCGACATCGCCCAGGCTGCGCACCTGCTGCCAACCAAACGTCGCCTGCCCGGCCGTGTACATCAACACGAACAACCCAGCGACGTAACCAGTCCGAATCAAGAAATGCCGCAACCGCCGCGGGGTTGTCAAAGCTTCACGCGAAAAGATGGGTCCGGCGAACAAGGTCAGCTCCCGATGAATGCAGATTGCAAATTGCATCCGCCACGGCGGAGCAAATTGAAGAGACGGAACAAGACATACGACGCGACTCAACCCTTCTGAAGTTCCAATTCGCAATTTGCTTCGCCGCGGCGGATGCAATTTGCAATCTCTTCTCGAACGAAGTGCCCGCTGCGTCCGCCGGACTTCTCCAAGAGTTCGATCGGCCCAATCGACATTCCGCGATCGACCGCTTTGCACATGTCGTAAATCGTCAAAGCCGCGATGCTGACCGCCGTGAGCGCTTCCATCTCGACACCGGTCCGGCCATGAACGCGAACCGTCGCTTCAATCCGCACGGTCTGCGCATCGACGATCTCAAAGCCGACCTCGGCGCTGTCGAGACCGAGTGAATGACACAGCGGGATCAACTCGGCCGTCCGCTTCGTGGCCATGATTCCGGCCAACCGAGCGACCTCGAAGACATCTCCCTTCGCGACCTGTTTGTTGCGGATCAATTCCAGAGTTGCCGACTGCATCCTCAAGAAACCGACCGCGCGAGCTTGCCGCAGCGTCACCTCTTTCGAGCTGACATCCACCATGCGGCTCGCGCCGGCTTCGTCGAAGTGTGTCAATTCGGGCATGGTGGTCTACTCGGCCACGGCTTCCAGTTTGATCGACGACGCTTTGCCATCCTCGGCCAACTTCACGGGGATGCTCCAGCGAGTGGTATTCAACTTGCAAACGCCACCGACACCGTCGCGGCAGTAGGAGAATGACACGCTCAACGACAGCTTCGCGTCGCCGGAGGGTTTCGCCAGCGGGACGGTAAACGTCGCAACGCCGTCTTTCTCATCGGCGGCCTTGCGGGTCTTCAGTTGATCGGCCGCGATCAAGGCTTGTTCGCCGGAGGCTTCCAGCTTGTACCGGACCTTATCCAGCTTATTGAGCTTGAAGCCTTCGGGAAGTTTCAAGCGGACTTCAAACGTCAGCTTTTCTCCCGCAGCGAGACTTTGTGATGCGACGTCGATCACACCCTTGGAGTCACCGGTGACTTCAACTTCCTTCGGAGCCGGTGGCGGTTGCAAGCCGTCGATTTTCAACTCGGTCATCGTTCCCGATTTTAGATCGACCACGCAGACCCGGTGATTGTTCGTGTCGGCGATGAAAAGTTTGCCCTTCGTGGCGCTCACGCCAGCCGGCTCGGAGAGTTGCGTGAGTCCGGCTCCTGCCTTGCCGGTGCCGACGATCGTCTTCACGTCACGCTTGGCGACATCGAGTTTCTTGATCTTGTGGTTATAGCTGTCGGCGATAAACACCGTGCCGTTGTGAACGGCCACGTCGAGCGGATGCTGCAACAGCGGTCCCGCGACTTCTTCGGGACTGCCCGGTTCCTTGGGCTGCAACAACCCTTGGCCGTCGCGGTCGCCGAAGACGAATAATCGTCCGCCGCGCAGTTCTGAGGTGCCGACCACGGTGCTCACACCGGACTTGGAATCGAGACCGACTCGGCGGATTGAAGAACCTTCGCTGTCGGCAACGTATAAGGCTTTTCCGTCGCTCGCGATCCCTGACGGCTGAGCGAACGCGGACTCATCGAGTGAACCGTCGATAATGTCCTCTCGCCCGCTGCCTGCGAACAAACCGATCGAATCCGCACCGAGCTTATGCGCCCAAAGTTGATGCGGTCCCGCCATCGCGACGTACAACGTGCCGTCCACATGCGACAGCGACCAGGGACTGTTGAGCGCGGTCTTACGCAATGCGCCACCGCTTGTGCGGGACTGAGCCTGCGCGCCGGTCCCCGCCAGCGTCGTCACTTTCTTGGCGGCCAAGTCCACCACACGCAGCAAGTGATTCTCCGTGTCGGCGACGTACAGCTTCTCGCCGACTAACTCGGTCCCTTGCGGGCGGAAGAAGCTCGCCGATTTGTAGTCGCCGTCGGCCGCGCCGGTTGCTCCGCTGCCGATCACGTCCAGCAGTTTGCCGTCGAGCGTCGTGACCACCACGCGATTGTGATTGCTGTCGGTGATGAAAAGCCGTTTCGAGGCTTCATCGGCCAGTACCTTGCCGGGGAATCGCAGTGCTCCCGGCTTCACGCGATTTCGCTCCAGATCGAACTTCACGGGAGTCTCGTCGAGCGTCCCCTTCGCGCGGTGATAGGCGACGACGCGGCCGACCACTTCATCGAGCAACTCGCGATGCCCTTCGCCTGAATCGGTCCCGCAGAAGTAACCTTCCGGGTCGATCAGCGCGATGGACGGCCAGGCTCGAATGCCGAAACCGCGCCAGATCCGCATCTCCGCGTCGTTGACGACCGGATGCTCGATTTCATACCGCAGCGCGGCGCGGCGGATGTTCTCGGTGTCCTTTTCGTTGTCGAACTTCGCCGAATGCACGCCGATCACGATCAACTCTTTCGGATACTTGTGCTCCAGGTATTTCAGGTCCGGCAGGATGTGCATGCAGTTGATGCAGCAGTAGGTCCAGAAGTCGAGGATGACCACCTTGCCTCGCAAATCTTTCAGCGCGATCGGCCCCGACGCATTCAGCCAGCCGATGCCGCCATCCAGTTCGGTCCCCTCCAGCTTGATCCGCCGCGGGAAAGGGTTTTCGATTTCGGCCGGCTCGTCCTTCTTCTTTTCGCTCTCTTTTTTCGTGGCCGGCTTGACCTCTTTCTTAGCGGGCTTCTCGGCCTTCTCCTCTTTCTGTTCCGCCGCGCCGGCCGGCGAGATCAGCGGTGCGGTCAACAAGGACGTTCGCGGGCCGTTGGTCGCCCAAATCGCCAGCGTTGTGAAGCCGGCGAACAGTGCAAACCAGACGAATGGGGCTCGCGGCGATTTCTTCAAGGAAGGGGGGGACGGCTGGGCGGGGATCGGGGCGGCAGGCTCGGACGACATCATCGAAAAACTCCTCACGAACAGAAGCGTGATGCGGCAGGCGTCGCGGCTGCTCTTCGGCCGCGTGACGTGGGAGCAGCATCCAGGGCGCTGCGTAAGACGTCAAGCGGCCTGCGACAACTTTCCGGGACAGGCTGACGAACGACGATCGCCGCCGCTCGCTACAATTCGCCGCCATGACGACACCGCTTCGCAAGATTCTCGATTTGACTCCCGCAGAACTCACCGACTGGATCGTCACGCACGACTGGCCGAAGTTTCGAGTTGGGCAACTGCGACGCTGGCTGTTCCGTCGCCGGGCAACCGCGTTCGACCAGATGACCGACTTACCCCAAAAGCTTCGAGAGCAGCTTGCGGCGGAGTTCCAGCTCTTCGCCGCCGAAGTCGAATCGCATCAGGTCGCGGCGGATCGGACCGAGAAACTGCTGCTCAAGCTGACCGACGGCGAACACATCGAATGCGTCGTGATGCGTGAACCGGAGCGAGTCACCGTCTGCATCAGCACGCAAGTCGGCTGTGCGATGGGCTGCGTGTTTTGTGCCAGCGGGATGCTCGGCCTGAAACGGAATCTCTCGGCCGGCGAGATCATCGAACAGGTCTTGCGGATGCAGGCGGTGATCGGTGCCGACGAGCGGATCACGAACATCGTCGTCATGGGGATCGGCGAACCGCTGGCGAATCTCCCCGCGCTGCTGCAATCACTGGATGCCTTCAATTCGCCCGATGATCTCGGTCTGGGAGCGCGACACATCACCGTTTCGACGGTCGGCCTGCCGGCGAAGATTCGGGAATTCGCACGCATCGGCAAGGAGTACAACCTCGCGATCTCGCTGCACGCTCCGAACGATCAAGTCCGTGACAAACTGGTGCCGGTCAACGACAAGATCGGCGTGGACGCGATCCTCGAAGCCGCTGACGAATACTTTGAGATCACCGGCCGCCGAGTCACCTTTGAGTATGTGCTGCTCGCCAAGGTCAACGACGAACCGCAGCACGCTCAGCAATTGGCTCAACTCCTGCGAGGTCGTTGTGCTCACGTGAATCTGATTCCGATGAACGGCGTCTCGGTCTTGCCGTATCAAGAGCCTGCCGCTCCGCGCACTCAGCAATTCGTTTCTATCCTCGAACAAGCCGGGATTCCCGTCACCGTCCGTAAGCGCAAGGGAGCCGACATCGACGCCGCCTGTGGCCAACTGCGGCTCAAGGCCGAACGCGATCAGTGATTGGCCACCAACGGGACTGCATTTTTCTCGCTGGGGAGATCGTCCGGAATTCGGCCGATTGAGAACTGCCATCGCGCGGCTGAGTCACCAACGATCTGCAGCGTTTGTGATGCCGACGATGTCACCGGCAACTCGACGACCGTGAACGCGGTGCCGCGCACTCGCAGCGTTTGTTCGTGGTTGGCATCTCCGCTGAACGGGGTGGGCCGAATTCCGCGGGAACCGAAACGATCCAGCACGGCTTGCAGATCGGACGTGGCGAGTTCGTCTCCCGACGCGAGCGATAAACTCCATTCGCGAAACAAATCCTCGAACCGCTGGCCTGTCGTTCGTTCGAGGTTCAAGGTGCCGCTCGTCCGCGATTCGACCAGCCGGCGGACGAGTTCGGGGCCATGCCGTGCGACGCACCAGCGTGTGAATAGAAACGTGGCTCCGCGACAACCGGGGTTGCGCCACAAACCAGCGCGATAGTAGTCGGGGACGACTAACGGGTATCGGGACGGTTCCTCCAGAAACGCGGCGAGGCGATGGTCGAGGTTGCTCCAGCCTGGCTCGGCTAAGTGTGCGAGCGCTTCACTGAGCCAATCTTCTTCCTCGGAGAGTTGGCCGTGCCGATTCGTCAGGCGTTGACTGATGCAGGCCGCGTGCGCGACTTCGTGCGACAACAAATCTCGCAACGCGGATTCGCTGGGCAACGAAGAGTTCAAGAACAGCATGTCTCCACGGTTGCCCATTGGCGGAGGCACATCGAGTCGAAAGTCACTGCTCCGCACCATTCCGCCGATCGACGTGCGGCCCCCCTGCAACCGGGAGAGCCACGGCGTCAACACCACCGTGAAGCGACCGTCTTGATCGACATCTTGCAACGCGCCGTATTGCGATTCGATGCGCGGCAGCACGTCCGTTTCCAGTCTGCGCACTAATTCCTCGATTCGTGACGGCGGGACTTCGCCGTCCCGCAGTTGTTGATCGAGGAAGACGCGCACGCGCTGTCCACACGCCACGCTGCGAGCCGTGATTCGTGCATATTGTTTGGGATCGTCGAGATCGCCGTCGGTGACATGCAGGAAGAAGTCTCGCGTTGTGCCGAGTTGTGATTCTGATTTCTCGGAGATCTTCTTCGAGATCACTGGCAATGGCTGTGTGTGGTCAAGCGATGCGACGCACAATGCTCGTTGCGCAGGCGAGCGGGGTGGCGTCAGCCCCCCGGTTCTCTCATGGACACACCGGGGGGCTGACGCCGCCCCGCTCGCCGAGAACAGGCACATTGAAGTCTCTGTTCGCGTCGGTTGATCCGCGCTGGGGGTGAGTCGCAGCCGCACCGTGCATTCCTCGTCCGAGTCGCTCAAGCAGCCGATCACCAGCCGATACCGAGTACCGGCCGGCAACTCACAAAGGGCAATCGAGTCGCGATCATCCAGTTGATACCAAGCGTGGGCTTGCCAATTGGGCGAGAGGACGACGTCGGTGGCTCGTTCCGGTCGTGCAGCGCGTAACACGAGCACACCGCTCACAATGAGCAGCATCGCCAGCAGAGTCATCACAGTCCGACGTCGATTGCGGGGCATGAATCTTTGGGATTCGTCGGGGGCAAGTGCGGCCGATGATCGGCCGGAGCAGGCGGGCCGCCTGCTCTAGGAGGATTCATCGGGCCGGTGTGGTCGGCAGAATCAGGTGAATCCGGAGAGTTCGTGGCGGCGCGTCGTCGCGGTTGAGCACACCGGAGCTTTCATGCCTGCGACAGCGATTGCTCGGCGAGTGCCAGCGGCAGGCTGGCAAGTCGCGGTAATTTGGGGCCATCGGTGAATCTTCGGCAAAAATTGCATCGAGTCTGGCCGAATCACTGATTACGATGCGGTCGCCTTCCGCGCAGGAGATCGTCCGTTCGGACGCCGCCGTAACTCATCGGATTTAGGAGTGGCTCATGTCTCGTTCATCGCAACTGTTTGCTCGCGTCGTGTTGGGATCGTGTCTGACTGTGCTGCCGATGGGATTCGCCTGGTCGGCCGAACGCACGGTGGTGGTGGCTTCGGGCAACGAAGTTTTGAAATACACGGCACCGTCCGGCGAATCGTTCGTCGCGATCGGTCTGAAGGCGAAAGACCTTCCCGAAATCAAACAGACTCGGCATCACGTCGTGCTGATGGACACCTCCGCCAGCCAGTTTGGCGAGCACCGCACGCAAGGCTTCGCGCTGCTGCAAGCATTCTTGCGCGGCCTGCCCAGTGGCGACCTCGTCAGTCTGTTCGCTGTCGATGTGCAAGCGACGCGGCTGACTCCAGAATTCGTGGCCCCCAACAGCGACGCTGTTCGCGAGGCCGTCGCGGCGTTGCGTCAACGAGCTCCGCTGGGAGCGACCAACTTCAAAGCGGCGCTCGACGCTGCGGCCGAGGCGCTGCCGAAAGATGCGGTCAGCACTGTTCTCTACGTCGGCGACGGAATGAGTTCCGTGAATCTGCTGACGGCCGATTCGTTGCGACAGTCCGTGAGCGATCTCCGGTCGCGGCAAGTGCCGGTGTCGAGTTACGCCGTCGGCCCACGCCGCGATCTGAAGCTGCTGGGCGTCTTGGCTCAACACACCGGCGGAGTCGTGCTGGTGGATGATGGTGGTGACTCAAAATCGGCGGCCAGCGATCCGAACGTCGTCGGCCAACAACTCGCCCAAGCCGCGACGTCATCCGTCTTCTATCCCGAACAACTGGAGGTCGCTGGATCGGACGTCAAACTTGCCACCGCGCAGCCACTGCCGCTGCGAGCTGATCGCGAAACGTTCGTGCTGGCTCAAGGACAACTCGCGAGCGACGGATCCTTGGTGGCCGTTGGTCGATTCGCCGGTCAGCCAATGGAAATGCAGTGGTCGGTGGATGGCCTGCGCAGCGAAACCGCGTCGCCATTCGTGGCGGCCGCGTTCCGCCAAGCGAACAAGGATGGCGGATTCGTCCCGTATGCCGGTCGCGAATTGCTCGTCACCGCCTGGAATGAATTCGATCAACGCATCGAACTGCTGGCCGCCGAAGGGACTGCCGCGCAGACTCGCCATCAACAACGCGACGCCGAACGAATCGGCCGCGCGATTCAGGAACTCGACCCAGACAACACTCAAATCAAGTTGCTGCTGTCTCCGCAGCCGACGTTGAAAACCAAGCCGGTCAGCCGCCTGGTGGCTCAGGCCGAAGAGAAGCCGGCCGAGGGGAGCTTGCTCAATCGCGAGGAACTCCAACCCAACGTCTCCGACGGACGCAGCCTCATCTTGGACGAAGTCACGCGTCAGCAGATCATCGGCGAGAAGCTGCGGCTGGAAGTCTCGAAGGCGATTCAAGAGGCGCGGGCTTTGGGCAGCATCGAACCGGACAACGCCATAGTTCTTTTGAAGCGTGCCTCCGGCGCGGTGAAGTCCACCGTGGATGCTCCGATTGATCTGCGGCAGCAGCTTGCGAAGCAATTGCAGGGGGTCATCGCCGACCTCCGCTCCCAAAGAGACGTCACTGAGAAAAAGCAGATCTACCTGCAAGAACGGCTCGCCGTCCAAGAGGCCGAAAAGCGTCTGCAAGAAAAGTTTCAGTTGGAAGACGAGCGGTTGGAAAACCTGATCGACCGCGTGCGGTCGTTGCTGCATGATGGTGAACGTGGAAATGACGCCGCCTATATCGAGGCGGAAGCGGCTGCGGAAGCGGCTCAGCAAATGAAGCCGAACAGCGGCGTGGCGACCGCCGCGCGGTTCAACTCGGAGGCGTCTTTCCAGCTCAACATGGCCTTCCGTTTGCGAAACCTGCGTGCCGAGAAGTTCCTGAAGACGCTCGAACAAGTCGAACTGTCGCATGTGCCGTTCCCCGATGAACCGCCCGTGCTCTTCCCGGCTCCTGAGGTTTGGAAGGCTCTGTCGGAACGCCGCAAGCAATACGCTTCGGTCGATCTGCACAAGTCCAGCAAGGCCGAGGAAAATATCGCGGCACAATTGGATAAGCAGACGGAAATCGCGTTCACCGACACTCCGCTGTCCGACGTGGTCACGTTCCTCTCCGACTACCACAACATCCCGATCATCATCGACAACGAAGCGCTGACGGAAGAAGGCATCGCGCCCGACACCGCCGTCACACGGACACTGACCGGCGTGAAGCTGCGCAGCGCTTTGAAGATCATTCTGCAACCGCTGCAACTCTCTTACGTGATCGAGGACGAAGTGATGAAGATCACCACGGCCGCGAAAGAGAAGGAACGCTTGCAGACCCGCGTCTATCCAGTAGGCGATTTGGTTGTGATCCTCACACCGGGTGGTGGCCAAGGTGGTCAGCAAGGTGGTCAGGGTGGTGGCTTCGGCGGCCAGCAAGGTGGCCAAGGGGGCGGCGGTTTCGGAGGCGGTGGTCAACAGGGCGGCGGTGGCGGCGGTGGCTTCTTCAATATCCCGGTCAATCTGCCGGTTCGGCAAGCCAACGCTCAGGCTCCCGCGTTCAACAACCAGAAGGTCAACGAGGCAAAAAAAAAGCCCAACGCCCGGAAATAATTCCGATCGCGTTCGTGGAAACTAAAGACTCGAAAAAGAAAACACCGGGGAGTCCGTCAACAAAGGCGGACTCCCCGGCGTCATTCAAGGCACTGCTTTCTGATCCAGAGTCGCCGGCCAAGAATGACAAGGCCGTGGGAAACTCCAAGTCCGTTAAGTTGCCCAAGCTCGACGACGGCACGCCGCGAGAAGTCTGGCAGCGGTACTTCGCCGATCAAAAACCATCGCCGGACAACGTGGCTCAGCTTGTACGTCGTCTGCATCAGCAGAAGAACTACGAACACACGATCGCCTGCATTGAAGTCGCGCTTATCGAGCAGCCGCCGCAACCGTGGATGTATGAAGTGCTCGCGTTCTCGATGGAACTCGCCAAGCGTCCCAAGGCGGACGTCGAACGCGTGCTGCTGTCCCGCTCCGATTTCACGGCGGCGAATGTTCCAGAGATGATGCTCACCGCCGCGTACCTGAAGCGACTGGGCTTCAATGAGCGAGCCTTGGCGATGTACCAACAAGCGTCACGGTTCGCTCCCGCTCGGCCGGAACCCTACCTGCGCGGCTTGCAGATCGCTCGCGAACTCAATGATGCCAAGGGGGTCGAATGGGGAGCGGCCGGTGTGCTCACCAACGTCTGGCAGGCAGGTTACGAAGCCCACCATCGCGAAGCGGACAACATCGTGGCCGTGGTGGAAGAATCACTCCGTAAAGCTGGCCGTTCCTCCGAGGCCGACGCGCTCAAGGCGAGCGTTGCCGCGGCTCATCACCGCGACTTGATGCTGAAGCTGACTTGGACCGGCGACGCCGATCTGGACTTGAGTGTCGAGGAACCCAACGGCGGCATCTGCTCGGTCGAGAATCCGTTCACGACCGCCGGCGGAGCGTACACGCACGACGGCTACGGCCCCAAAGCCGCGAACTGCTTCGAGGAATACATCGCCGCGAGTGCTCTTTCGGGAGACTATCTCGTGCGTGTGAGTGTTCTCGACGGCGAAGTCGTCGGGCGTCGCGCCACGCTGACGATTCGCCGTTACGTTGGCACTCCCGATGAATCCACGAAGACGATCAGCATTCCCATCGACGGCAAAGACAAAGTCGTCCGCCTGTCGCTGAACGATGGCCGCCGCCAAGCGCTGCTCGAACGCAACGCCATTGACCAGGCCGTCGGAGCCCAAGCCATCGTGATCAACGCCCAGCTCGCCGGTGGCGGCGGAGGCGGTGGAATCGGAGTGGGAGGTTCGCGTCCCTTCGTCACCGGATCGGTGCCTGTCGTCGGAGCAGGTGGAGCCATCGGCTTTCAACCGGTGATCACCAACATCCGCGAAGGGATTGGCTTCTCCGCAATGGCCGTCGTCACCGGAGACCGCCGCTACGTCCGCTTGTCGGTCGCACCGTTCTTTTCGCAGGTGATCGGCGTCGACAAGTTCACGATCCCCTCCGGCAGATAGCGGTCGCGAACGAGATTGGCGAGCGGGGCGGCGTCAGCCCAAAGGCACTGACTTTACTCGCAAAGTAGCAGGCACATTCCATGTGCCGTCGGCAATTCTCCGGCTGACGGCACTTGGAATGTGCCTGCTGCTTTCTAAAGTCAGTGCCATTGGTCGTTAGCTCAGATTATTCATGGCCGCGATGTAACCCGAAGCGTCAGCGAGGGAGTCATCACACACTCCCTCGCTGACGCTTCGGGTTACATCGCAGCACGCTGCTCTCCCCAATGAGTAGGCCATGAATAATCTCGGTTTGCCCCCCCCCGGTCCTGAGACGATGCACCGGCTGACGCCACCCCGCTCGCCTGTTTCGCTCCAACGAACTTGCTCTGGACGTAGCGCCGGAAAGCTGGCACAACCCCGCCCACTTTGGGGGCTGTGGAGTTCAAAATGTCGGGTCGCAAAGGTTCGTTGTGCGTCGTCTTGTCCGTCGGTGTGTGTATGCCGGGCTGCGGACTGATGCAGACGGCTAAGAACGTCACGCGTGAGTCGATGAAGCCGCTGAAGATGCGGCCCAGCGACTATCGCGACACGACCCAGGAAGTTGAAGACGAATGGACCAGCGTCGGTCGCACGGCCAGTACGGTGCGCGGTGTCGAGAAAGACGACGACCCGTTCCGCAAGATGATGCTATCTCCCAAAGCCATGAGCATCGAACGCAATCTAGGGATCGAGTCGCCGTGACATGGGGCAGGTTTTCAACCTGCCCGGCCAGTGGCAGGTTGAAAACCTGCCCCACGAGTCATTGCGGCAGATCCAAAATCGGCTGAATGACTTGGCAGCCGATCGCTCCGAGATCCGCCTTCAGCCGGGCGAACATCTTGTCGTCGGTGTAAATGCCAACGATGGCTCCGCCCGAACCGGCGAACTTGGCGCTGGCTCCCGCGCGGCGCGCGACCTCGATCATTTCGACATGCTTGCTCGCCAACTGGCAGATGCTGCGGCGCGTGTTGAAGTTCTCGTCCATCAACACGGAGAGCCGCGCCACATCACGCTGCAAAATTGCTTCGCGAGCTTCGGCGGCCAGTCCCGCGAATGTTTGCATCGCGGTGACGACGGCAGGATCGCCCGCTTGAAAGCGTGCTCGCAGTGGATTGTGAACCGCCTCGGTCGGCTCGCTGAAGTCTGCGCTGTACGCCACATAAATCGGCGGCAGCAGCTTCGGATCGAGCGGCTCATAGACGCCGCACGGGAACCCCATCTGCTCGGTCATCCGGTCCTTTGCGAAATCCATGTAGACCAGTCCGCCGTAAACCTGGATGACGCGATCCTGCAACCCGGCGGCGATGCCGAGTTCACCGCTTTCGACGCTCAGCACCAGCGACGGTTGCACCTGCTTAGGGATCTCGATGTGGTAGAAGTCCATCAAAGCTCGCAAGGTCGCGACAATGATCGCGCTCGAACCAGCCAGGCCGACTTGCCGAGGGATATTGCTTTGATACCGCACGGCGAAGTTGCGGTCGTGTAACGGCAGGTTGTTGCACTGGCAAAACTCGACAAAGCGTTTGATAGTCGCCTTCACCAGCCGCACGCCGCCGTAGTAGCCGTGCAAGCGGACGTCCTGAGCCAATTCCTTCACCGACTGAAAGCGGCTGCGGTCGTCTTGGCTGAGCACGATTTCGACTTCGTCCCACTCGTACAAGACCGCCTCGGCCCAGAAGTTTTTCAGGCTGAGCGAAATCGTCTTGCCGAAATAGCCATCGGACGGATTGCCGACCAATCCGGCTCGTGCGTACGCGCGTCGTCGCAGAAGTTCCATGTCAAATCCCAAATCTCAATGTCCAAGTTTGGAGAAGGGTCGTGCGTTCAAAATTCAAAATTGGCGGACTGAGCGTGCTGAGTGAAGAAAGTCGTCCGCCCGTCAATTTTGAATTTTGAACGCACGACCCCTTCGGCATTGCGAAGTTGGACATTGGTCATTGCTCCTTTACCCCAACAGCTTTCGCACATGTTCGCGCAATGCGGGACCGTATTGCGGATCGTGCAGCGCGAATTCGATGAAGGCTTGGAAGTAGCTCTCAAAGTTGCCGATGTCGAATCGTTGTTCGTTCGCGGCGAGCTTCACGCCAATCCCTTTGCGGCCGCGCTTCAGCAAAATGCGGATCGCGTCGGTGAGCTGAATCTCGCCCCCTTTGCCCGGCTTCGTTTCGGCAAGTGCCTCGAAAATCTCCGGGCTGAAGACGTATCGAGCCGCGACCGCCAAGCGGCTGGGAGCTTCTGCGATGCTTGGCTTCTCGACGAGGTCCGCCAACTCAAAGACCTCGCCGACCGCCCCTTTCGGCTTGGCGATACCGTACTGCACGACCTCCTCGGCGGGGACTTCCTCGAAGCAGACGACGATGTCCGCTTTCTCACGCTCGAAGACGGTCGTCATCCGCGACACGATGTCCGACTGCGCGTGCCGGCCGATGATCGAGTCCCCCAGCGCGACGACGAACGGATGTTGGCCGATCATCGCTTTGCCGCAGAGCACCGCGTGGCCGAGTCCCAGTTGCCGCCGTTGCCGCGTGTAAAAGTATTCGACGTCTTCCCGCTCGAACTGCAAATCCTGAAGCTGTTCTTCGCGGCCGGTCTCGCGCAGGTACGTGATCAACGGCGCGTCGATGTCGAAGTGATTCTCGATCGACGTCTTCCCCTGCCCGGTGATGAACAGCACTTGGCGGATGCCAGAGTTGACCAGCTCCTCGATGACATATTGCACGACCGGCTTGCGACCGACCGGCAGCATCTCCTTCGGCTGCGACTTGGTCGCCGGCAACATCCGCGTGCCCCAACCGGCCACAGGGACTAAAGCGAGGTCGATCATCGACTCCCTTTCGACGAATTGAGCTACCTTTCAGACGGGCGGACTTTAGCAGATTGCTTTGACCTCGCACGGCCATGCGTGCGACATTCTGGCGAGCGGGGCGGCGTCAGCCCCCGGTGTATTCGCCGCAGGACCGGGGGGCTGACGCCGCCCCGCTCGCCTGTCAAATTCACGCCGGCAACAGCGCGGTGGTCTCTTCAAACCCGCACAGCAAATTGAAGTTTTGCACGGCGACGCCGGAAGCTCCTTTGATGAGGTTGTCGAGGCAGGCGATCACGATCAGTTGCTCGCGGCAGAAACGGACCGTGATGTCGCAGTAGTTTGTGAATGCCGAATCCTTCGTCGAGGGCAGATGATCGACGACTCGGATGAACGGTTTGCCTTGGTAGAAATCTCGCATTGTTTGCAGCAGTTCCGCCTGTGTCGCCGGACGAGTCAGGCGCGGGTAGATCGTGGCCAGAATGCCGCGGTCCATCGGGATTAAGTGCGGCGTGAAGACGACCTGGACCTGCTGTCGGCTGGCTTCGGAGAGGACTTGTTCGATCTCAGGCGTGTGGCGGTGCTTGCCGACCGAGTATGCCGACAACGCTTCGTTGCATTCCGAGAACAAAGTATTGAGCTTCGGTACGCGGCCGCCACCCATCACGCCGCTCTTGGCGTCGATAATGATGCCGGTCGGCTCGATCAGTTTCGCGCACAACAACGGCGCGAGTGCAAGAATCGACGTGCTGGTGTAGCAGCCGGGATTCGCGATCAGCTCGCTGCCCGGAATCTTTGACGCGAACAACTCCGGCAATCCGTAGACGGTGCTGCCGAGGCGTGTCGGATCGGTGTGAACCTCACCGTACCACTGCTCGTAGACGGCCGGGTCAGAGAGGCGATAGTCGGCGGAGAGGTCGATCACCTTGCAGCCGGCGGCGAGAATCTTCGGAATGACCGCCGTGCTGGCTCCGTGAGGCAAGCACGCGAACGCGACATCGGCTCGTTCGGCAATCTGTTCCGGTGAAAGGTCTTCGCAGCGCAGGTCGAGCCGGCCGGTCAAACTGGGATGCACCGTCGCGATCGGTGGCGAGCCATCCTGGCGGCTGGTAACCGCTGTGATTTTCACCTGCGGATGCCGTAACAGAATCTTGATCAACTCCAGAGCCGTGTACCCGGACGCTCCGACAATCGCGACGCGAACCATGACCGAAGAACCTTTCGTGGGGAAAACTATGAGGTAGCCGCACTCGCCAGAGTACGGGGCTCCCGCGTTCTGGCGAACACGACTACGTGTGTGCGGATACCTGGCTCACTTCTTCTCGATCCCGCTCGACGAATCGTCCTTCTTACGAGGCCGGAAGAATCGCATGGATTGCAACACGACCATCTTTCGCCGAGCGATCCGCACGCCGAACGAGATCAGCCAATTCTTCCAACCGGGAATCACAAATTGTTTGCGACGCTCCAGAGCTTTGAGCGCCGCCTTGACGACTTGTTCCGGAGTTGAGAACTGGTGTTTCTTCAGCCAACCGGGAACATTGGCGACGTCGAAGAAATCGGTCTGCGTCGTTCCCGGACAAAGCGCGGTGACGGTCACTCCACGGTCGCGGCATTCGGCCCACAACGCCTCGCTGAAGTGCAGCGAGAACGCTTTGCTCGCGGCATACACCGGCATGTAAGCCACCGGCTGAAACCCGGCGATCGAAGAGACGTTGATGATGCCGCCGTGACCTCGCTCCAGCATGGCGGGGAGCCAGCGATACGTCAGCTCGGTCAGGGACGCAATGTTGAGCTGCACCAGCTCCCGCATTCGAGCTGGCTGAGTCTCGTCGATGGTCCCGACCCAGCCAAATCCGGCATTGTTGACCAACATCTCGATTTGGATGCCCTTCGCCGCAATTGCCTCGCTGAGGCGCTGCGGCTCGGCGGGATCCGACAAGTCGGCAGTGATGATCTCAGTCTTCGTGCCGTGGCGAGTATGCAGTTCCTCGGCCAGCTTTTCGAGAAGTTCTTTCCGTCGCGCCGTGAGCACCAAGTGCATGCCGTGAGCCGCCAGCCGGCGAGCAAACTCGGCTCCGATACCGGAGGAAGCTCCGGTGATCAGTGCCCAGCGATCGGCGTACGCGTCGAGCACGTTGGTCGTTCCTCATCTAAGCTGTCAAACTCGTTGTCCCAGCGGATTTGCGGGGCGGATCGTAACACACCAACCTCGAAAGAAAAGTCGCCGCGCAGCTTCCAACGAACCTCGCCCCCCGCACAGTTTCGCTATGCTGCGCCGTCTGCGAAAAAGTAGACGAGTCACTCCGTGACTCGAACTGTTCCGGTCACGGAGTGACCGGTCTACTTATTACCAGTGCGACTTGGCCTGCCCACTTTTCTTGGTTGGCTCATTGAGAATGTCAGCGATATCCGACCGTAGCCTCACACGCGAAGAAGTCCGCGCCGTCGACCGCCGCGCGATCGACGAGTTCGGCATGACCGGCCTCGTGCTCATGGAAAACGCTGGCCGAGGAGCCGCCGAAGGACTGATCCAACTCGGCGTCGGCGGCCTGGTCGTCGTCTGTGCCGGCAAAGGGAACAACGGCGGCGATGGCTTCGTGATCGCGAGACATCTCGAACTGTTCGGCTGCGACGTGCGATTGCTGCTCTTCGCGAATCCCTCCGATCTGTCGGGCGATGCCGCCGCGAATTGGCGAATCCTCGAAGCCGCCGAGACGCCGCGCGTCGTGCTTGGTCGGCAGCCTGCACTGTCCGACATCGACCACGCGCTGAGTCACGCGGATTGGATCGTCGATGCGCTGCTGGGCACCGGGACCGTCGGCGAAGTCCGCGAGCCGTATCGCACAGCCATCACTTCGATCAATCGCTCGGCTCGCAAAGTCCTCGCCGTCGATCTCCCGTCTGGACTCGACTGCGACACTGGCCTGCCAATTGAATCGCTGGCCGACGGCACCGCTCTCTGCGTGCGAGCGACTCAGACCGTCACGTTCGTCGCACGCAAACGTGGTTTCGACAACCCGGTTTCGCTTGGCTTCACCGGCCAAGTGGAGGTAGTCGGCATCGGCATCCCGAAGAAGTTGCGGGATGAAGTACTGAAGTCGTGAGCGGTACGGCGCTAGCCGCCGGTGCCTCCGCTCGACCGGCGGCTAGCGCCGTACCGCTGACGTTGGCCACCAATGCGGATCAAACAACGATTTCCATCTCCAGAAAACGATGCGGATTCCGTTGGTACTCCGCCGCGAGCTGATTCAACGTCTGCCAGCGCGTGATGTGATGCGGATTCTCGAACTTGGGTTGTTCGGTTGGCAGATGCGTCAACAGCTTCTTCTGAATCAGCATCGCCCGCAGCTTGCGCGTCTTCATTTCTCCTGAAGTCTCATTGGTGAGGCAAATCACGTAACGCTCGCCAGTCACCAGCAATCCCAGATCACGCTTGATTTGGCCGACCGAGAATTTCTCAGCAACCTCGTTGAGGATCGCATTGAGATAAAACCAGTATTCCTCCTTGGGCAGCGGAATGATGGAATCCTGCGGCGTGGTCTGACGCGACAACGAAATGACTGTCTCGGTGGCGGCGGAATTCAGGAAGACTTCCGCACAACCCTTCTCCAAGATCGTGCGAATCTGCAGCGTCCCCTCTCGAATCATGTTGAGCGAGACATTGAGCCGATCGAAAAACTCACGACGTTGCCACTTGGCTTCCGCTTTTCGCTTCCCCCAATACCAACCGAGAAACGTGAAGCCCGCCGCGATCAGCACGCCGACAATCTTGTCGTGCAAGTTCTTCCAAATCGTTTGCAACAACTCTTCCATGAAACGTGCTTTCTCGATCGTGACCGCGACAAGCCAAACACTCTGGCGAGCGGGGTCTCACTTGGCTCGAATCGCCCACAGCGTTTCAAACCCTCGCAGATATAGCGTCCCATTGGCGAACACCGGCGAAGCGGAGATGTCTTCGCCGAGGTCATTCTCGGCGAGCACTTCAAACTCGCGCCCCGCTTTGATGACCGTGATGATGCCGTCGCGAGCCACCATGTAGAGCTTGCCGTCCGCATAAACCGGCGAAGCGCGATGGCGGTGATTGTGGACTCGCTTCAGGTAAATCAGCTCGCCCGACTTTTCGTCCAAGCAATGCACTTGGCCGTCTTCCATGCCCAAGTAAACCAGCCCGTCATGAATCACCGGTGAGGGGACGTCCGGAGTCTTCTCATATTTCCAAAGATGGAGCGACAGGTTCTTCGTGATGTCTCCTTTGCCGTCGGGCTTCAAGGCCAGGACATGCGACTTCTTCGCCGTCGGCACAACGATGATGCCATCGCCGACCACCGGCGACGCCACGAACCGCAGCGTCTTGTCGTACTTTGTTTTCACGTTCAGATTGCCGCAACGCCACAGTTCGTGGCCGTCCTTCAAATCGTGAGCGACGATGAAGTCGGCCCCATGACTGAGCAGAAATTTCGTCTTGCCGTCGTCGTACATCATTGGCGAGGCATAGGAGTGTTCGTTTTCTTCGATCGCGTCGCTTGGCCGATCGCGTTTCCAGATTTCTTTGCCGGCCTTTTTGTCCAAGCAAACGACCACCGCCTCGCGCGTCTTCTCATTGCCGTCACCGTGAATGAGCTGCAAATACAAACGGTCGCCATCCAGCAATGGCGTCGAAGTCATACCGAACTGAATGTTGAACCTGCCGTAGCGATCCTGCAAATTGAACTTCCAGACTTCCTTCCCATCGACCGTCCAGCAGCCGATGACCCCCGTGGTCATCATCGCCCAAACGTGCTCACCGTCCGTGCTCGGAGAGTTCGATGCCGAGTTCCCTTCACCGCTGCGCGCGTCGCGGTTTCCCGACCCCAAGACCTGCCGCCATTTCTCTTTGCCGTCCGTCCCGACGCACAGCAGCAACAGATCTCCAGAACTCTGATCAACCGACGTGAGAAAAATCCGCTCGCCCCACACCACCGGAGTCGCCCCCGCCGGCCCCGGCATCGGCAACCGCCACGCGACGTTCTCCGTCTTCGACCACTTCGTCGGCGTGTTCGACTCATTCGAGATGCCGTTGTTCTTCGGACCTCGCCACTGCGGCCAGTTCTCCGCGCGTGCGGTGTTGATGGAGACCGCCAATCCCACCAGCGCGACAACGGCTCCGGACCATCGAGCCAACCAAGAGTTGAACAACGTCACCGACTTCATGCTGCTTGCTCCTTGCCAAGAATTGCGGAGAACCTGACGACGCTCGGCAGTTTCAGGAGCGACTTGCAGGTCGTCAATGAAGCCAACGAAGACTGCAGAACCAGTTTTGGCGAGTTCGAGTTTGACTGTTCCCAATCGAGCGAAGGCTGATAGCATCTTGGTCATGCGAACGACTCAATCCATTTCGGAATCAGACATCTTGGCGGAGGTTCTCGCGGCGGATGGTGGCGAGCTTGCGCCGGACGTGGCGGCCACGGTGCTGCGTTGGGGATTCTCGAAGAAGTCGTCTCGGCGCATCACGCAGTTGGCTCAGCAAAACCAGCGTGGCTCGATTACCGCAATGGATCGCGTCGTGCTTGAACGGTATCTGCGAGTCGGCAGCTTGTTGAATCATCTGCAGGCGAAAGCTCGGCTGGCGTTGCGTGCGGCCGAGACGGCGGACAAGTAGCTCATGGCCAAGTCGCTTCGCCAGCTTGTGCGAGATCGCGCTCAGCATCGCTGCGAGTATTGCCAGATGCCCGAAGACGGCGACTTGCAGCCGTTTCAATTGGACCACATCCGAGCCACGAAACACTCCGGGCCGACCTCGTTGCAAAACCTCGCTTGGAGTTGCCTGCCGTGCAACGTCTTCAAAGGGCCAAATGTCGCCGGTTACGACCCCGAATCGGACAGTCTGCAACCGCTCTTCAACCCGCGACTTGATGAGTGGTCTGCGCACTTTGAATGGCGCGGCGCGGAACTCATGGGACTGACACCGGTTGGTCGCACGACGATTCAAGTCTTGCGCATCAACGAAACGGATCGCGTCGAATTGCGACAACTGCTGCTCGCGCTGGATACATTTTCAAAGTCCGGTCGGTAGCGCACTCGGTTAAGATGCGCGAACCAGTCGTTGAAGTTTTGGCGAGTCGCGATCCACCGAGACGATATCTGTCGAATCTGCGTCAATCTTTGGTCGTGGAATTGATTCCCAATGACCCGGCGGAAACCGTTTGTCGGTCGTTGGCGGGCCGATCGCTTTGATCTCGGCAACGACTTGGCCGTGATCGGTGATGACCGTCCGCTCGGAGATGGCACCGCGAACGATGGCTTCGGTCGAGTTTTTGAGTTCTTCCAACGTCACAGTCTTCATCGCTGGGCCTCGAACCGTGGGACGGAGATTCTTGGTGACGAATCGCCAGCCGGAGCGTATTCGTGTGGCCGAAATCTGTCCATGTTTTCTTTGGTCTGAACGACGTTGCGACTCGCTCCTCCGGCGGTTGGGGGAGATCCGCCGTGTTCAAGACGAAAAATCCTTCCGCCTCACTCGCCAACTCGACGACTTGGGACATCCCGACTTCACACTCGATGTGCGATAGGTCTGTCAGCGAGGTTTCGTGTCATCAAGGAGCGTGACGAAACCGTCGAACGATTCATATTGGTCGACGGTTGCTTCAATCAAATCACGTTGACTGTGGCCGTCATCAAGCACGATGAGAACCAGAAGGGTCGGATGATGACATCCAATGCTGCGCAGCGAATCTGGCGGCATAAGATACCGCGTGAAAACGTCACGAACCCAAGTCACTCGTTTACAACGATCCTGAGTACCCTTTTCTAGTGCCTTCGCACAGCCGGCGGCGACGTAGGCCATCACGATCGTCCGACTACCAGGCGCGGCTTGCCCCAACTCATCTGCGAATTCTTGTCGTACGATAGGTTCGCCATTCCGAACAAGCTCTTGGCCTTCGAGTTCGCGGACCACATGCCGGGCCTTGTACGATTCCTGCTCAAGCTCCTTGACCCGCCGTTCAGCCGAAATCATTCGCGCCTCGAAGTCGGTATCTCGTAACCAAAAAGAGCGTATCACAGCAGCCTCACCAGCCACCACAACCGCGAGAACCAGTAGGACAATGACCTCTACGGTCGAGAGGAATGCGCTGCGTCGGACGGGAATTTGATCGGATGACATGGCAAGTCTCCGAGAGGTAATGCAGATTAGCCGCCCTACGCCGTTTGTGAGTAATCGCGTTGGATTCCGGAGCCGCAAAAACAAACAGCCCTCGAACGAGTTGCCTCGTCGAGGGCTGTTTCAATCACGGAGGTCGATCTCAGTTGAAGACGGCTTAGTAAATGTCTTCGTCGTGGTGGCTGTCTTTGTGGTCGTCCTTCGGCTTCTCGGCGATCAGGGCGTCGCTGGTGAGCAGCAGGGTCGAGACCGAGGCGGCGTTCTGCAACGCGGAGCGAGTCACCTTGGTCGGGTCGATGATGCCGCTCTTCACGAGGTCTTCGTACTTGCCGGTCGCGGCGTTGTAGCC
>CAMDEA010000119.1 GCA_945893045.1 Planctomyces sp. SH-PL62 | reverse complement strand
GGCGTCAGCCCCCCGGCCTCCTGCAACGAACACACCGGGGGGCTGACGCCGCCCCGCTCGCCTGTCTCATTCTTGGCCGCGCGAGGTCTTGGAAGTCACCGGTTCGTCTGCGGATTTTTCTTCAGCGTCCAAATTCTCGTCCCAGCGAGTCGCCTCGATGCCCGCCGCTTTCAGGGCCGAGTTGATCGCGATTCGCAGTTCGGATTCTTTCTGCGTCTGCCGAGCTTCTCGCTGACAGCGTTGCGAGGGATCACGAACAATCGCCATCACGACGGTCGTCGCGTCGCCCGTTTGAATTTCACGGAAGTTGGTCGTCACTCCCTTCAAAGCATTCAAGCTTTGGATGAGTTTGCTGTATCCCGGATTCTTTCCGAGTCCCGGCAAGACCTGCGAGCCGCCGTAGAGGTCGATCACGATTTGATCCGCTTTCGGTGGTGGCGCGGCCGTTGGTGATGACGACAACTCTCCTGGCCTCGCTTTGACGCGTTTGTCATCCGCAGACCGAGCGGCTTCGTACGCGGCTTCAATCTCCAAAACCTCAGCCTTCGAGACGGCGTTGCTGCCTCGTACCAATTCCAAGAGAGATTGAAGCCTTTCCACATGCTGCGCGTGAGCCTCTGGCGGTTCGGCCTGAGCCAGTTCATTGATGGCCCGCAAGCCCGCCTCCGGTTTCGCATTTCCATTCCGCAGGTCATCCCACAGCAGGGCCAATCGCTCGCGGAGGATCGCAACAACTTCCGGTGTTGCGGGCTTCTTGGTGTTGCCGACAACCGAGCCTGGAAGTTTTGTTGACGCAGGTGCTGTCGAGTCCCATCGCAACGCATCTCCTTCGATCAGCTCACCCGCACGGCGAGCGATGATCTTCTCGCGCAGTTGCTTGCGTTGACCGATCTGGCGTTCGAGGCTGCTGAGGCGGGATTGCAGTTCCTTCACCTGGAGTTCTTCCAATTGCAGCTTCAGGTCGAACGCGGTGCTCAGCAGGTTCTTGAGTTCGCGTTGGTGCCCCGCAATTTCCGTTTTGAACTGCAGCCCGCTCGCTTGGAGTTGCCGAATCGTCGCCGCCTGAACCGCAGCCGCAGACTCTTGAGCGCCAAGCTGCTCGACCAACTGCTTCGCGGCGGGTGTGTCTGGAAGGGCGACGCCAACCCCAAACATACTGCGACCGCTTTGGGTCTCGGCCACTTTGGCAATTGGCTTCGTTGAATTCGGCTCCGGCTCAATTGCTCCGAGACGAGTCAGCACGATGCCGTCGAAGTTATAGGAATCTGCGATCTGCTGATCAGTGAGCTTGCGAGAGTCTTCCAAACCCTTTTCAGTCCATGTGACGGCTTGTCGAATCGACTGCCGATCCGCCGATACTTGAAACGTCTCCAGCCGCAACTCTTGGGCTGCTTTCGCGATCTGGGGATCAGCGGGGACGATTTCAAACTTCCGAAGATCAGGACGCCATTTGAGTAGAAACGCAGGCGGTGGCGGCTCGAATGCGGGGACGCGCTGAGCTGAAAGAACGGACGGTTCGCCTTCCGTTCGCCGAATCTGAACCTCGCCGTCCAGTAGTTCGCCGGGTTCGCTGTACTGCGTGTATCGCCATCGACCGGAGATATCCGGCATCGTCGAGGTCGATGCTGGCTCTGGCTGACGGTCGGTTGCGTTGCGTCGTTCGCCACCAAACTGCGAAGGCGGTGCATCGGTCAGTTGTGGCGGTGGCGGTTCGTCAGCGGGATCGATCTTGGCAGCCCCCTCTCTCGCAAACGTCTCGACACTCGCCGAGGATCGAGTCTTGAACCACACGACAACAACACACAGAAAACAAAACACGAACGCTGCCGCGACGCGAAGAGTTCGGCGTTTCGTGGCGGTGGACAATCCCGTTGTCTGAGGCTGAGGCGCACTCCGAACCGCGACGATTTCTCGCGCGGTCCCGGCAATCGCTCCGATGATCCCGCCGACACAGGCCAACACCAAGCCGGGAATCACAAACTCGGAACTCGGAACGCCGGGGCCGGTGAAGGCGCTCAAGACGGTCAATCCCAAGGCGGCGACCAGCCCGCTCGCAAGCAACGACAATCCGGCGATTCTGGCAATCAGCATCATGGCATTTCCCTCCGGCTGGGGTCCGTTGGTTGTTTGGGTTCGGTATCGAGCGATTCCAAGTCTCGCCGCGCGTTGTCTTCGAGATGTTCGAGGACCGCCGCTGTCGAATCGAGTTCGGATTGCGCGGCGTTCCATTCCACCAGCGGATCGAGCATGGATGGCTCGGTGATCGTCTCGGTTTGTTCGGTCGGAGTTTGTGTCGAGCGCGGCCACTTCGCCGCCAGTACGATTGCGACCAACACCGCGATCACGAGCAATGTCCAGATCGTCGTAGGTTGGGCATTCTTGCCCGACCGGGGCTTCTGCGTTTCCGAACGGACGGGCAAGAGTGCCCATCCTACTTCCGGCAGCGCGACCGTCGTCGGTTGTTGGACGTGAGCCAAACATTGCTCCAGCAGCGTCGCGACCTCGGTGGCCGAAGCGATGCGGTCGTCGGGCAACTTCGCGAGCAGCTTCAGCACAATCCGTTCGAGCCATTCCGGGATGTCGGCATTGATCTCCCGAATCGGACGCGGCGAGGTTTCGCGAATGCGGCGCAGCACGCCGAACGTCGTCTCCGCTCGGAACGGCGGGCGGCCGGTACACATCGCGTACAACACGCTGCCGAGGCTGAACAGGTCCGAGCGATGATCGACCGCGTCGCCGTTGGCTTGCTCCGGCGACATGTACTGCGGCGTGCCCGCGATGATGCCGGTTCTCGTCAGCGTCGCGTCATCCACCGCGCGGGCCAGGCCGAAGTCGGTCAGCATCACGCGATCGACGCTCGTTTCCAACAGGATGTTGGCCGGCTTCACGTCGCGATGCACCAAACCTTGAGCGTGTGCTGCCGCGAGTCCGCTCGCTGCTTGCAGGCCGATGCGCAGCACGTCTTTGACATCCAGCGGACCTTGTCGATCGAGCCGTTGTTGCAGCGACTCGCAGGCCACGAACGGCATCACGAGATACGGCAGCTTGGCGCTCGCGGCCACCGCATGAATCGCCATCACATGCGGGTTGACCACTGCCGCCGTCGCCTGAGCTTCCCGCGCGAACCGCTTCCGAGCGGCCGCACTCAACGCCAAATGCGGAGCCAGCACCTTCACCGCGACATACCGATTCAGTTCCTTCTGATATCCCTTGAGCACGATCCCCATGCCACCTCGGCCGATGACTTCGAGGATTTGATAATCGCCCAACCGCCCCAGCATCACGGGATCGTCGCTCGGCTCAAGGAAGTCCACGGCGAAGTCCGTCGCAAACGAATCATCGCTCAAGTCGTGGGATAGGCTTCCAGCCTGTCGCCCTTCGCCCTGAGAGCCGGAAAATCTTGAAGCGACAGGCTGGAAGCCTATCCCACAGTCGGACAAGTAACTCGCCGGATCGGCCAGAATCTCCTTCACCCCGCTGCAAGCTTGCGACCACCACTGTGGCTGCCCCGCCAGCGACTCCAATTGCCCACGACACTCCGCGCAGTCCGCAACGTGCTCAGCCACCTCGCTGGCGAGAGGCTCCGGCAACCCGTCCTCCAACAGCCGTTGCAGGCAGTCGCGATCGTAATGAGTGATGGGTTGGTTCATGACAGTGTGAATTCATTTCATGGGACGTATGGGACCGATGCGACGAATGGGACAAACGACCGGCGCGAGGCTTATCAGTCCCATGCCTCCCATTCGTCCCATCAGTCTTCCGTCTCAAACTCTTCAACCTTCGCTCGTAGCCGCGAGATGATCCGGCTGCGTGCGACATACACGCTGCCGGGCGAGAGGTTCAATTCGCGAGCCACTTCCGCGATCGGCCGACCGTTGATGTTGGTTTCGACAAACGCCTGCCAAGTCGTGTCGCGGAATTCGCGCCGCACTTGCTCCGTCGCCCACGCGAGCACTTGCTGCCGATACTCGTGATCGAACAGGTCTGACTCCGAACTAACCGCCAACGTTGCATCGAGCACCTCCGCGATCTGACGTTCATCGAGCAACTCCGGCTGCCGCGACTGTCGCATCAAAAACGTGACGACGACATTCCGAGCCACCCGAAACAACCACCGCCGAAACGACGCCTCGGCCCCATCCGGCTGATAACGCTCAATCGCCCCGCTGATTCGCAGCAGCACCTGCTGTGTCGTGTCGCGAGCGTCACTCTCCTGCAACCCGCGCCGCCGCATCAGCCGCAACACCAGCGGCTCATAGAGCACCAGGAACTCCCCCCACGCCCGCTCATCACGCTCGCCCCGCAGGCGCAGCAGCAAGCTCGGACGTGTTTGCGGGGTCTCGTGCATTTTCGCCTTTCACACCAAGAGTAACTCCGACGGCGGCGAAATCTTACACGGAGCAACCCAAACTCTTTGAAGCGACACGGTACAAACTCAAGCGGTTTCGCAACCCAGCGGCGGGGTCGGGAGACCCGCGCCGAGCGTAGGCGATGACGAGCGGCATCACGCCGAAGTCGTACACGGGACCGGATTCAATTCGTCATCTCGAACTCGCTCACACGATTCGATCCCTGAGAGATTCCGTCTGGCGAGTGATACAGATTCTGAGTCGAGAGAAAACGAGCGAGCGCGATCTTTAGATTGTCACCGAATCGGCTGTCAGCGCCACTATCCTGGGGCGGTGAGTTTTCACGATTCGGAGCGGGATCATGGCGACAGCAGAAGTTGGCTCAGACGTAGCGTTGTGGCAGTTGGTTTGTGTTGACGACCGGCGGGCGTTTGCCGAGTTGGTGGGACGGCATCAGTCGGCGGTGGCGGCGGTCGCGTACAGTGCGTGTGGCGACTTGACGCTCAGCGAGGATATCGCTCAGGAAACGTTCTGGGCTGCGTGGCGAGAACGCGCGACGTTGTTGGAACCAACTCGGCTGCGGGCTTGGCTGTGCGGGATTGCTCGGAATCTGGCCAACAACGCGAAGCGGAGAACGCGGCAACCGGAATCGCTTGACGGACAATCGGAACCGTCGGCCGACAAACCCGAACCGTCTGAGGAAGCGGCTTCGCGCGAAGAGCAGGCGCTGGTCTGGCAGGCGCTGGAAGAGATTCCCGAAACGTACCGCGAGCCGTTGATCTTGTTTCATCGCGAACATCAATCGGTGGCCGAGGTCGCGATGACGCTCGAACTTTCTCCCGATGCGGTGAAGCAGCGACTGTCGCGCGGACGGGAGATCCTGCGCGAGCAAGTCGCGGACTTGGTTGAGCGGACGCTGAAGAACAGTCGCCCGCGATCCGGATTCACGACCGCCGTCATCGCCGGTTTGACGGCGCTATCCGCCGGAACAAAGTCCGCCGTCGCGGGAACAGCGACGCTGCAAAGTTCCTCGGCCGCCGTGTTGTCGAGTGGTGTGGTCGCGGTCGGCAAAGCCGGACTGATGAGTCCTTTATTCGGAATGCTCTTCGGCTGGGCGGGAAGCTGGTTCGGAACGTGGCTCCCGGCGCAGCTCGCGCCGACGAATCGTGAGCGGCAACATCTGTCGCGCGCGGGACGACGAATGCTCATCGTCTCGCTGATCGCGGGATTGCTGTTGGTGATCGCGATCTGGCTGAGCAGTTCGATGCCTGCGAGCGGGATGCAGATCGCCGCGGTCACGATCGGTTGGATGGTGCTGTTTCAAGCGTATGTCTGGACCGAGTGCTACTGCTCGTATCGCGCGGTACGGCGGATTCGTGCCGAGTCACCGTCTGATTCCGATCGCAATACCGCTCCATTGGCCGTGGCCGCGCAACGTGTGGCGAATCGTTGGGAAGGGCGCGTCTATCGCAGCTCGGCGACGTTCTTGGGCCTGCCGCTCATCGACATTTGCGTCAGCGATCCCGGCTCATCGTCGTCAGGATCAGCAACACCGAGCGGTCGGCGTGCGTGCGGTTGGATCGCGATCGGCGATCGAGCGGACGGAATCTTGCTGGCGATCGGTGGCGTGGCTCGCGGCTTCATCGCGATGGGCGGAGTCGCGATCGGCTGCGTGAGCTGCGGCGGACTGGCGATCGGCCTCTGCGCGTTCGGCGGCGCGGCGATTGGCGTGTTGGCCATCGGGGGACTTGGAATCGGCGGCCTCGCGTTCGGCGGATTCGCGTTCGGCGATCAAGCCTGCGGCGGAGTGGCAATGGCTTGGGACGTCGCCTTCGGCGGAGCGGCGATCGCCTATCACGCGGCGGGAGGCGGAGCCGCAATCGCTCACGACATCGCCCACGGCGGAGCGGCCTCGGCGCTGCACGCCAACGATGACATCGCGAAAGCCTTCTTCGAGGGACACTGGATGGTCGAATTGATGAATTGGCTGCAATCGCACAACACGATGTTCGTCATCACGACGCTCATTGTGAGCCTGCTGCCAACGCTGATCAGCTCAAGTCTGATGTATCGCCGCAAACGCAATCTTCATCTGGACGTCAACGTTGGCGGCTCATGATCGCGGTCCAGCCGAAGCGGGGGATGATCGGCGGGTGTTTCATCAGAGGTTCGCTCAATGAAACCAGTCTTGGGTTCCGCACGAGGGGCGTCCTTGCACGACGGCAGCAACGGCTGGTGTTTCTCGCTCAAAACGCTTTCGAGCAGACGCATTCGCTGTGTATTGCGGAGTCAGCACTTTGATCGCAATCCGTTGTGAGAATAAAGCAACTGACCGTCGCGGTACGGCACGACAACGTGTGGCGGTGTCCGCAGCTCGATCGGATCGAGCGTCGGATCATTCGGCAGTTACATAAAATGGGTTGGACAGAATCCAGATGTGTTCCTCGCCAGCGACGTCGAGCCAGAGTTCTGTCCGGTAGCGACCTGGCTGATCGAGACGAGCGTTGAATGTCGGACCCGTGGATTCCGAATGCAGCTTTCCGTTTCTGATCAACTTCCAGCGAGCAGAGAGCGGCGCTTGGCCAATCAGTCGCAGGTCATTGGCGAGTGACAGGCGGCTGCCCATTTCATGCCGTTTCCCGGCGGACTCGGCAACGATGTCGAAACCGGAGGCGTCGGCGATCCAATCGAAGGCCACAAAAGCACGCCCCTCTTGCAGCGCCTGCCAGACGGCTTCCGTGGTCAGCTCGGTCATGAGCAAATGTGTGCCGACATGACGCAGACTGTTCTCATAGGGATCGAGTCGCATCTGGAACAGGACCGAACCAACTTTCTCATCCTTCGGAGCGGGCAGAGCCGCAGCGAGCGCGGTGGCATCCAGTTCGAGTAACTTCTTGCCGAGCGCATCCTCGACGCGGGTCTTGTTGCCCTCTGCCAGCCGGATCGTCAGGCCGACGTTTTGGTGGGCGTCGTTGGCGGACACTCCCGTGTGCGCGAAATGCTCACAGAGCTGGTCCCAACGCTTCAGGTAATCCGCCGGATAGTCGTGCAGCGCGGAGAATGACTCCTGCGGATACTTGCGAGTCAGCTCAGCAGCCTTCAACAGCCACAACGGATTTCGCAACTGAGCGGCCAGCCGTTTCTCATCCTTGAAATCGGCATGAGTGTTGTAGATTTCGACGCCGGTCAGCCCGCGAATCTCCCAGTCCATCCGTTCTTCGAGATGTGACAGAAACGTCAAACCCTCGCGACCGCGCACCAAGTCCGAGAATTCCTGAACGGGTCCAGACTCCAATCCTCGGACGCTCTGTCGCGGAAAAACCAGCAGCCCTTTCATCTCCGCGCCGGGGATCAGCAACACTCCATCGCGTGATCCCTGATGACCGTCCTTGAAGAAGTCGTAGTGCTCGGCGGGATGTTCGTTGAACATCAGCACCTGCGTCCCCACCGCTTTGGCCGCCGCGACGATCTCGTCGATAGTCCCGCGACTGTCGTGGGAGAACGCCGAATGCACATGCAGATTGGCTCGATACTCTCGCAACGGCCCGTTTCGCGGAATGTCGCGGCGCTCCGACTTCAATTTCAGCACCGCCTGATGCACCGCCTCCAGCCGCTCGGCCGTCAGCCGATCAACCGCATCCGCAGCGTGGACCGGGCCGCTGCTCACCTGGGCGAATCCCAGAACCAACAGAGTGATGAGAGTCCGTGTCGGCAGGAAGTACTGAGTTTTCGTATTCATCATTGGGATCACCTGGCCTTCGCTCATCAATTCACTTCGCGGTCGGCACGGGCGCGCGCAGGAAGGTGATGAGGTCGTGCGGACCCATCGGGCGTTCTTTGACCTCGCTTCCGTCGAGGCACCGACCACTTGCCCTCCACGAATGCAATGCGTACCCAGGCCCTTCGTTCGAGTCATTTTGTTTCCCAAAGGTTCTTCAGTCGCACGACCGCTCCGTTCTGCGCTTTGCTCTCCTCGGCGGCTTGCATGAGCGCGAAGATTTCCAGAGTTTCGGCGGGAGTCACCGGCACCGGACCGCCTTTGAAGAACTTGGCGATCTCGGCGGCCAGCCCTTCGTAGCCGACGAACTTGCCGGTCAGTGGGCCAGACGCGGCTGTCGGGACGACTCCTTTGACCGGGATGCCGTAGCCATAGATGCCGGCGGTCGAGACCCCTTTGTCTCCGAAAACTGTCGCGCTGTATTTGACGGCTCCTTCTTTGATGCCTCGATACGTTCCGATGCGGCCGTCTTTCCAGGTGGCGGTGATCGACTCGGTGGTCGGAGTCGAGGTGCAGGTCACGGAGACGACGCCCGGTCCTCCCATGATCGTGTACAGCGTTTCGAGACTGTGCAGCGGGCGCGTGAACTGGTCGGCTTCGGGAGTATTCACGATCCAACCGCCATAGACATCGCAGCCGATGACGCGGCCGACTTCCGGATGATCGCGCATGCCGCTGAAGCCCGCGCTGAAGCGATGTTGTGAACTGCTCCAGCAGGGAGTTTTCGTTTCTTCGGCCAGTTTCAGAATCGCGACGGCATCTTCCGGCGACGACGCAATCGGACGACCAATGAACAATCGCTTGCCCGCCTTGAGCACCGCCTCCGCTTGTTTCCGATGCAGCCGACCATCCAGGCTGAAGATCATGACGGCATCGACTCGCTGAAGCAGTTCGTCGGTCGAGTTCACAAACTCGATGGGCGGCACGGCGTCCTTGGGGTCTTTCGGATTCTGATACATCTTCAAGAGATGAGCCTGCCACTGAGCGCTGAACTTGGCGCTGTCGGGATAGTCGTCGCTGCCGATCGGATAGGCCGCGACGACTCGCACGCCCTCGAAGACCCCTGCGGCATGCGGACGATTGAGAAACTCCGTGTAGCCGATCGACCCGTAGTTATCGATGCCGAGGATTCCGACACGCACCGGTTCGGCCGCCTGAACTCGCACGTTCGAGCAGAACATTCCGAGAGCGGCAATCGTCACCAGCGCGATGAGTTGTCGAATCATGAGAAACTCCGATTGTTGAACAGGTGGTGATGGGCGTTACCAGCGCCGGATGCTCCGCGAGCAGCGTGAGCTTCACTCCCGGCTGCAACACTTTGATCTTCGCGGGAACTTCGTCAGGCACGACGGGAGCCTTGGGTGGCGCTGCCGTTGCCGCGTCCAGAGAAAGTAGTAGGCACATTCCATGTGCCGTCAGCCTGAAAATTGCGGACGGCACATGGAATGTGCCTGCTACTTCGCCGGTAAAGTCAGTGCCAGGGGGCTGACGCCGCCCCGCTCGCCAAGTTCGACTGCTGTGGGACACATCAAATGGATGGAGTTTCATAAGCCGAGATTTCTCAATGGGGATGATCAAGGGAGTTTCATTGGGACGATTCATGCCAGCAAGTCGTGGATGACCTGTCCATGCACGTCGGTCAGGCGGCGTTCGGTGCCGTTGAAGTAATAACTGAGACGCTGGTGATCGAGACCGAGGAGGTGCAGGATCGTGGCGTTGAAGTCGTAGAGGGTGGCGGCGTTCTCCACGGCCTTCCAGCCCAGCTCATCGGTCGCGCCGTAGCTGAAGCCGGGTTTCACGCCGGCACCCATCATCCAGCAGGTGAAGCCTTCGATGTTGTGGTCGCGGCCCGTGCCGTTGGCCTGCATGAAGGGGAGGCGGCCGAACTCGGTACACCACACGACGAGCGTCTGGTCGAGCTGGCCGCGCTGCTTCAGGTCGCGCAAAAGTGCGGCGGTGGGCTGATCGAGAATCTCGGCGTGCGTGCCGTGGCTCTGGACGATCTCGGCGTGGCTGTCCCAGTTGAGCTTGCCGCCGCTGGCGTAGGCTCCGTTGAAAAGCTGCACGACGCGCACACCCTGCTCCAGCAATCGCCGCGCGAGCAGGCAGTTGCGAGCGTATTCGGCTTTGATCGTGTTCGCGGAATTCGCGCCGTAGGCGGCGAGCGTGGCGGGCGATTCTTGCGACAAATCGCCGAGGCTCGGAATCGACATCTGCATGCGGCCGGCCAGTTCGTAGCTGCTGATCCGCGCGGAGAGATCGGTATCGCCGGGGAAGCGCGCGAGGTGCTCGTCGTTGAGCTTGGCGAGCAGATCGACCGTCGCGCGGTTGGCGCTCGGCTGGACGCTCATCGGCGCGGTGAGATTTCGCGGCGGCTCGGCGGCGCTGAAGGCGGTCCCTTGGAACGCGGCGGGCAGGAAGCCGGAGCCCCAGTTGTTCGGCCCCGCCTGCGGGCGTCCGCGCGGGTCGGCGATGGCGACGAAGGAAGGCAGATTTTCATTCGCAGTGCCCAGCGCGTACGTCGTCCAGGCACCGAGGCTGGGATAGCCTTCAAAGGTGAAGCCGGTGGAGAGGAAGTTCTCGGCCTGCGTGTGCGCGCTGTTCTTGCCGGTGAGCGAGTGGACGAAGCAGATGTCGTCGGTGAGTTCGGCGAGATGCGGGAACAAGTCGGAGACCATCTTGCCCGTCTGTCCGCGCGGCTGGAAGTTCCAGAACGGCTTCGCGAGGTTTCCAATCGGTCCTTGGAATGTGACCTTCGGCGCGTTGGGCGGCGTCTGGCCATGATGCTTGAACAGCTCCGGCTTGTAATCCCACGAGTCCACATGACTCACGGCTCCGGCGCAAAAAATGATGAGCACCTGTTCGGCCTGCGCGCGAAAATGCGGCGCACGCGCGGCGAAGGGCCGCGTGGAATCAATCGTGGGCCGGATCGGTCCGCCCGCCGGTGCCGCGAGCAAGTCTTCGCGTGCCAGCAACTGCGCGAGCGCCAAACCGCCTGCGGAGACTCCGAGATCGGACAGAAACGCGCGGCGGTTTAAGAGACGCAGACCTTTGAGCGACGTTGGTGAATTCATGAGGGTAACTTCCCGATGAGCCGCAGGGCGCTAGCCCCGGTTTGTGTTGGCACGCTGTCGTAGCCACGTTCGCCAGAACGTGGGAGGAACATCTAGCGATCCCCCACGTTCTGGCGAACGTGGCGACGACCTGTTGAGTAATCTCGGCTAGCCCCGGTCTGTGTCATCCGAACCGGGGCTAGCGCCCTGCGGCTCATAGGTCGGGTTATTCTCGCCGCAGGGACTGGCCGACTTTGCTGTCGCGGAGTTGCTTTTGGAGTTTGGCGACGGTTTCCTGGTGCGCAGGATCGGTCGCGAGGTTCCGCATTTCGTGCGGGTCGTGGTCGTGATCGAACAAGGCGTGGCCGCGGCGGCCTTCATCGCATTCGGTGTAGCGCCAGCGCTCGGTGCGGATGCTGCGGCCGAGGAACCAGTCGCGCGGCTGCACGGTCAAGGCGGGGCGGCTCCACTCCGCCTGCGGGTTCTTTAAGAGCGGGACAAGGCTCGCCCCTTCGAGCCAGTCGGGCTGGGGCACGCCGCACAGTTCGACGAGCGTGGGGAACATGCTCAGAAACTCCACGACGCGCGGGCTGCTCTGCCCGGCGGTCTTCTGGCGCGGATCGGCGATGATGAGCGGGCCGCGTGCGGAGGCTTCAAACAGCGTCCCTTTGGCCCACATGCCTTTGTCGCTGAGATGCCAGCCGTGATCGCCCCAGAAGACGATGATGGTGTTGTCGCGCAGTCCGTTGTTCTCCAGCGCATCGAGCACGCGGCCCAACTCCGCATCCATGTGGCTGACGCAGGCGTAGTAGGCGTGCAGCGCGGCGCGGGCTTCGGCGGCGGTGAAGCTGCGGCTGGTGAAGAGATCAATGTTCTGCCGCAGTTCATCCGGCGGCGTACCTGCGGGACCGGTCGGCTCATTGGCGAAGTCGGGAGGCAGCGGCAGCGACGCGGGATCGTAGAGATCGAAAAACTTCTGCGGAGCCTTGAGCGGGACGTGCGGCTTGTGAAAGCCGACGCTGAGAAAGAACGGCTCCTTCGCTTCCGCGAACTTCTGGAGCTGGGCGACGGCTTGATCGGCGATCTTCGTATCCCCTTCCGGCTTACCGTCGGTGATGGGGCCGAACTCATTCGCCCAGGCGTAGCTCTCCGGCTTGGTCGGATTGTTTCGATACGGCGAGTGAGTCTGCTTCCAGTAATCCGGCTGCGTCGCCTGCTGCTCGGCGCGTTCCGCGGGAGTGAACCAGTTGCCTCCGGCTTTGCCCTTCGCGTTCGCCGCGCGGGGCGGCTTGGGCTGACCGTCGTTGGGTCCGTGCCAGATCTTTCCGAACTCGGCGGCGGTGTAGCCATGCTGCGCGAAGTAGCGCGGCAGAATCTTCTGCCCGGCCTCCAGCAAGAGCCAGGTGTCGTTATCGATCACACCCGTGGAGGTGGGATAGCGGCCCGAGAGCACGGAACTGCGCGTGGGATTGCACAACGGCTGCTGGCAGTAAGCGCGATCAAATCGCACACCCCTCTTGGCGAGCCGGTCGAGGTTCGGCGTCTTCGCAATCGGATCGCCGTAGCAACCGAGGCGGCAGTTCATGTCGTCAGAGATGAGGAACAGGACATTCGGCTGCGCCGCCAATGCCGAATGCCGGATGGCGAATGACGAAAGGAGGAGTGCGAGTGTGAGGATGTGTTTCATGAGGTGGTTCTTCATCGGGAGTTTCGCCATCTGCTAATGTTGCGGTGCGGTGCGGCCAGCTTTACTCACGTCAATCGGACTGATGCCGAGTTTCACAGCAGGCGAGTCGGTGGCGTAGCTCACCTTGCCCGATTTGAACTCGCCCAGCTTCGGATCAGCCAGTGTCCAGCGGGCGTCGGTCACGAGCGGCTCAACGCCTGCGGATTCAGGAAGGACATTGCCCACGACTTTGACTTTGTTGCCTTCGACTTTACCAACCTCACTGAACAACACGTTCCCGCTCGCTTCCGTGACTGCGTTGATTGGGAAAAATGCAATGTGGCCCTTCGCCCAAACGACATTGTGCTCGAAGCGATGATCCTTGGAACGCGGGAAGTAGAGATCCATGTCACCGTCGTTGATGAACACGTTTCCCCGGATCACGTTCCGCTCGCCAATGTTGCACATCAGCGGACGCACCACGCCGACCGACAGGTTCCCTTCGAGCAGCGCTTCCGTGTTCAGTGCGTCGAGATAGTAAGACGACGCGCCGTAGCCGCCAGTGTCCACGATGTCAGAGACGAAGTTGCCGCGCAGCACCACGTTTTTGTTCTTGTTGAAGACATAGATACCAGCACCGTCGTGGAGCACCTGCATGACGCGGTAAATGCGGTTAGACTCGATGCGCAGGCCGTCACCACGAGCACCGATACCGCAGTAAGGCGTGTCATGGATTTCATTGTGAGCGATCACATTGCGACCAGAGCCCTCGCTGTTGCTGCTGATTCCGACGCAGCCGGGTTTGATCCGACCGACGTGATGAACATGGTTGTTGGAAACCACGCAATCGGTCCCTGTCACCTTGATGCCGCCCGCTCCTGTTTCCGACACCTCACAGCCCTCGATCCGCGCTCCAATAACATCTGTGGCGAAAGGCACCGCCCCTTTGCCCGTCTCGATGCCGATTCCGGCGACGCGCACCACGGTCAGCTTTTCCAGCGTGCAATAATCTGCACGGTCCACGTTAATCGCGCCGAACCCGACTTGCAGCCGGGCGTTGGTCACCGACACCGTCAGCCCACGCAGCGCGATGTCTTGCGCCCGCTTTTCTTTGCTGCCTTGAATGTGGATGACCGACGCCATTGTTGGCGCGAGCACATCGGCCTTTTCCATGGGTTCGCCCTTCAACGGCCAATAGACGACCTTGCCCGCCGTGCGGTCGAGATACCACTGCCCCGGCTCCGTCAGGCCCTCGCGCACGTTCCACACGACGTATTTCTGCACCTTGAACGCGCCGGGCGGCATGATGCACGGACTGGAGAAAGTGAGCGTGTGCTTCGGGACATCCATCGCCGCCAAGCCGACAACGGAGTCGCTCCACATGTGATAGACAGACAATTCGGCGTTCTTGATGTCCAGCCACGGGCCGAGGTCATCGGGCCGATAAACAATCGTGCTGAGTTCCTCCTTCGTCGGCTTGGGCTCAAAGTCGAAATGGGGGCCGACACGCCACTTGGACTTCGACTCGGTCAGGTGCTTGAACTCGCCGGTCTGCGGCAGCCGCGCCCGCGAACACATGCGACCATTGACAACGAGCATCCGGAAATCCCACTTGCCGGCCTTCACCTCTGGCAAATCCACCGACCAGAACTTCTCGCCGTCGCGCTGCCAGCCGGTGATGCGCCGCCCGCCATAGAGCATCGGCTTCTCGCCAGGCGCGGCCTCGATGGTCAGCCCCGAATCCTGGGCGGTGAGTTCCAGTGTCGCATCGAGGAAATACTCTCCGCCGCGCACGACGATACGCCGCTTGGCCGAAGCATCCGCCGCTTTCGCCGTCCGCGCCGCATCGCGCGCTTTCGCGAGCGTTGCGAATGGCTGTGAGTCTGTTCCCGGATTCACATCGCTGCCGTTGGGCGCGACGAAAAACTCGGCGGCATTCGCACGGAGCGACAGCAGCGCGGCGATGCAGAGGGTGAGTGTGAGTTTCATTGTGTTTTTCATGGTTAGGATTTCGTTGCCGAGAGTTTGCCAGCCATCACTTCGCCGCCGGGAGCGGCACCTGAGTTTTGTGCATGAGGTAGGCGATGAGGTCGCGCACTTGCTCGAGGGGCAGGGCTTCGAGCTGGCCATCGGGCATCATGGAGAGGGCGGATTCCTGGAGGCTCTCGATGTCGCTGCGGGCCACGGTGAGGGTTCCGGTCACCGTCTTGAGGGTGAGCGTTTGCGCCGTGCGGGTCTTGATGACGCCGTTGAGCACACGGCCGTCCTCGAGGCTGAGCACGCTCATGCGGAAGTCGGCGTTCACGACGGCGCTGGGGTCGCCGATGTTTTCGAGCAGGTAGTCGAGGTTGTCGCGGCCCGCGCCGGTGAGGTCGGGGCCGATGTCGCCACCCTGGCCGTAGAGGCGATGGCAGGCGGCGCACACGCGGGTGAAAAGCACGCGGCCCGTGCCGAGGTCGGCTTTCGTGAGCGCGTCGGGAGTCAGCCGGGTTTTGACTTTGGCGATGAGCGCCTTTTTGTCGGCGGCGGGTTCGCGCAGTTCGCCCCAGACTTTCTTGAGCTGCGCGTTCAGGGCGTCGTCGTTGAAGCTGCGAATCTGCCGCACATGGAAGACGGTGATCATCGCGCGCGGAATGCGGCCCTGCTCGACGGCGTCGAGCAGCACGCGGGCGAAGGTCGGGCGTGAGGCCAGCACATCCATGAGCACGGGGCGGTCGAGGGCCGAGAACTTGTAGTACTTGCCGAGCATCGTGCGGGCGAGCGCTGGGTCGTCGAACTGCGCGAGTCCACGCGCGGCGACCGCGTTGAGGAAAAACGTGTCGAGCGACTGTTCACAGATCTGCCGCAAGTCCGGCGGGCGGTTTTCGATGAGCGTTTGCAGCGCGGCCTTCCGCGCATCCACGGCGGCCGTGGGGTCGAGCGCGACGCGCTTCACTTCATCGAGCGCGCGGCCATCGCCGAAGAGCGCGCTCAAGTCGCGCACGCGGTCGCGAATGACGGGACTCGTCACTTTGGCGAGCTGGCTGGCGAACGCATCCCACGCCGTAGGCTTCTTCGCCTTGCGCCAGCCGGCGAGTCCTTCGCCCAGCCCGGCGAGGATGTCGGCCTGGAACGATTCGGGTTTGGCGGCGGTGAGCTGGAGCAGGGCATTCACTGGCGCGGGACTTTTCTCAATGTCCTCGGCGAGACGGCGGGCGATGAATTTCCGGGTGATGGGCAGCTCGCATGTTTCCGCGAGCCGCGCGAGCGCGAGCGGGTCGGCGTCGCCGACGGGAATGAGGCCATACCAGATGAGCAGCGGGAGATTGTGGTCGTCGGCATCTTCGGCGTGGGCGACGAGTGCCCCTGCAAGCTCGATGCGCTGCGCTGCCGGGAGGCGTTGCAACGCGGAGGCGAGGACGAGCCGCACGAGCGCGGAGGAATCCTCCCGCGCCAGGCGCACGAAGGCGGCGAGCGTCGCGGCCTCCGCTTGAAAGCCGGCGCTGCCAGTGGGCCGCTGGCTCAGGGTGGTGTCGAGCGGCCAGGCATCCGAGAGCAGCCGCACGGCCCACGCGCGGACGTGTTCGTTGTCGTGATGAAGCTGGGCGGCGAGGAAGTTTTCATCCGTCGCGCCCATGACGAAAAGCGTCCACAACGCGCGCAGCTTGTTCACCGCATCCGCGTCCTGGTCGAACATCGCGCGGAGCCGCGCCTTCGCGTCGTTCAATCCGGAGCCATTCGCCGCGCGCCCGGCAAGTTCAAGCCGCGCCTGCCGCACGAACCATTCGTTCGCGTGCGTGTGGAGTTTCACCAGGGCGCGCTCATCGAGCTTGGCGAGGTCGAACGGCTCCACGCGCCGCGGTTCGCTGTGCGTGATTTTGAAAATGCGCCCGCTCTCGCGATGCACGCCGGTGAAGTCGTGGCACTCGCCGGTGTCGCTCCAATCCATCACGAACACGCCGCCATCCGGCCCGGTGCTGAGGTCGAGGCCGCGAAACCACGGGTCCGGGCTGAAGAGAAAATCCTGGCCGTGACGCCCCACATAACCGGAGCCGCTGCGTTCGAGGATTTCCCGATTGAGGCGGCGTCCGTGAAAGTTCTCGGTGAAAAGGCCGCCGCGATACTCAGCGGGCCAGTTGTCCCCCTGGTAAATCATCATGCCCATGTGCGCGTGGCCTCCACCGAGGGCGCTGGCCGAACCGTCACGCGACTTCGACCAATCCCCCGTGGTGTCGAAGTGCCAGTGGTCGGCGTGCTGCTCGATGAGTTCATACGCGCGCGGGTTCGGGTCAGGAATCGAGGCGATGCGCTTTAAGTGCGAGCCGGTGATGCCGTGCCAGAGATGACCGTTGACGGTGTTGATGAAAAACAATTCGCCGTGCGCATCCCAATCATGTCCCCACGGATTCGTCGTCCCGGAGTTCAAGACCTCGACGACCTTGCGGCCCGGATGATAGCGCCAGATGCCGCCGCGCAACGGCACCCGCTGCTCCTTCGGCGTGCCGGGCAGCCCGATTTCTCCAGGGCAAGAGCCGCCGCAACGCCCGTAAAGCCAGCCATCGGGGCCGAACCGCAAACCGTTGGCTAAGTTGTGATACATGTCCGCCATCGCAAAGCCATCGAGCACCACCTGCGCGGGGCCATCCGGCAGATCGTCGCCATTGCGGTCCGGGATGAAGAGCAACTGCGGCGGACACATCAGCCACACGCCGCCATGACCGACCTCAACACTCGTGAGCATCTGCACGTCGTCGGTGAAAACCTTGCGCGAGCTGAAATGCCCATCGCCCTTGCCGTCCTCGAAAATGAGCACGCGGTCGCGCAGCCCCAGCTCGAACTTTTTCGACTGCTCGGCATAGGTGTAATTCTCCGCGACCCACAAACGCCCGCGCGCGTCCCACGTCATCGCGATGGGATTCCGCACGTCGGGCTCCGCCGCGAAGACACTGGCCTTGAAGCCCGCCGGCAGTTGCATCTTCGCCGCAGCTTCGGCAGCGGCCATCGGCGCGGAGTTCGTGTCCGGCTCGCTGTTGAAGGGCTTGGGAAACGGCGTGGTCTGAGCCGTTGCGATGAGCGGAAACGCGAGCGTGAGGAAGAGGAATGTGAGTTTGGTCATAATGTGATGAAACAGGAATTGAACGAGCGCCGTGCTGAGCGGCCGGTAGCAGGCATGAAAATCCGAGGCGGGTTACGGCTTCAGTTCCTTGATCGCGATGTTGCGGAACTGCAGGAGCGCGGGCGGGCTATTCCACTGCCCGTTCTTCTCCATGCCGTGATGCTGCAAGCCGATGGCTCCACGCGCAGGCAGGCCGGGGATGGTCGCGCCGGGGAGCACGGACTTCCCGTTGAGCACAACGCTCACGGTCCCGTGGCGCACGGTGATCTCGTAGTGGTTCCATTCCCCCACGGGCTTGTCGGCCTGCATCCGTGGCGTGACGGCGGCGCGCACTTCCGCCGGCATCGCGGCATCGCGGCGCACGCCATACATTTCACCGGAACCGATCGGCCAGCACCAGATGTTGATCTGAAATTTCTCATTGCCACAAAGCAGGATGCCGGAGTCGGCATCGGGCAGTGTGAGCTTGAGCGGCCGGCCTTTGATGTCGCGCGCTTCTGATCCGTCGGGCAGCACATAAGCGACGTGCGTGTTTGTGAAAGGCGCCTCCTTGATCCGCCAGTCCACGAGCAGCGTGTAGTCGCCGAATTCCCGCTCGGTCCAGAGATGCTTCCCGTCCGTCGCCTCGCTGCGCGCGTCGTAATCAATGACGCCGTCCACGACTTTCCAGTGCCCGTTGTCACCGGCCGGAACTTTCCAGCCGGTGAGGTCTTTGCCGTTGAAGAGCGGGGTGAATCCTTCCGGCGCGTCGGCGGCGAACAGTGAGAGCGCCGACACGGCGGTGAATATGAGCGAGAGACAGAGCATTGGTTTCATGGCGGTGGCTGTTTGTGTTTTCATGACGCGCTCCTTCGGTCAGCGATTCATTGGAGGAACAGGAATTCGTTGGAGTTGATGAGTGCGCGGCAGACGGTGACGAGACCTTCGGTTTGCGCGGTGACGAGACAGGCGTTGCGTTCGGCGGCGGTCGGCGGGCGGGCGAAGGCGAGGGCGAAGAGACGCTCGATCTGTTGGCCGGGATCGGCTCCGGCTTCGCGCTGCACGCGGTCGGCGAGGCGTTCGGATTGTTCGATGGTGAAGCGGCCGTTGAGGAGGTTGAGGGCTTGCAGCGGCGTGGTGGATTCGCCGCGCTTGGCACGGACCTGGCCGCAGTCGGGCAGGTCGAAGGTCTTGAACATGCCGTCATCCGCGCCACGCATCTTGGCCAGGTAGATCATGCGTCGCCACGATTCGGGGCCGGGATTCTCCAGCGGCTTCCATTGGTCGAAGTTGCCTTTCGGTTGATAGATGTTGACACCGATGCCGCCCATCTTGAGGTCGAGCACGCCGGTGATGGAGAGGATGCTGTCGCGGATAGCCTCGGCATCGAGACGGCGCGGCGGGAAGCGCCAGAGGTAGCGGCTGGGCGGGTCGATTTCAGATTTCGAGTTTCGGATTTCGGACGCCTGCCGATACGTCGCGCTGGTCACGATCAGGCGATGCAGTTCCTTCAGGCTCCAGCCGCGCGCGATGAACTCACCGGCGAGCCAGTCGAGCAGTTCGGGATGCGTGGGCCGGCTGCCCATCGTGCCGAAGTCGCTCGGCGTGTCCACCAGGCCGTTGCCGAAATGGTGATGCCACACGCGGTTCACGGCGACGCGGGCGGTGAGCGGGTTGTCCTTGCTCGCGATCCATTTCGCGAACGCCACGCGGCGCTCGCTGTCGGGCGTGTCGGCGGCGAGTTCCACGCCGTGGAGAATTTCGAGGCCACCGGGGCCGACGGGATCGCGCGGCTGCTGCGGATCGCCGCGCATCAGGACGTTGATCGGTTCCGGTTGGGTGAACTTGCCCGCGAAGACCGTCGGCCCCTGGCGCAAGGCGGGCACGCTGCCGTTGAGCTTGTGCAGTTCTCCTTCGAGGTAGCGGCGGCTCTGCATGGCGGAAACGTCGAGGCCGTTGCTGCGCGATTCGCTGACGACGGTGCGCCATTCGCCTTCCTTCGCCGCCACTTCGATGCGCCACATGGACGCGAGCCGTTTCGCGTGCGCGGTGGGATTCGTCTTCGCCAACGGGCGATCACGGCTCCAAACGATTTGGTTGATCGCGCGAGTCTCGGCGAGTTCGATCTGCACCCAGGCTGCGGGGCGTTTGTTCGCGACCCACGTCGAGTCGTTGCCAAACTTCCGGTCGTTGAGGAACTCGTCTTGGCTCCCAAGCTGGGTCGCCGCGCCCGAGGACGTGGCTTTGCCACCCCGTTCGGCCAAGGCAACATTGAGCGGTGCCGCGCCCGGTTGCCCGGCAGTCCAGACTTCGATTTCATCAAACGCGGGGCCTTCGCTGGTCGCGTCGGTGGCCGTGACCGTGAGGCGCACCCACTTCGCATTCACGGCGGCGAAGTGGTCCGAGTAACGCCCCTCGTTCACCTCGCGCCAGTGCGGAAACTTCCCGATCGCCCGGCGCATTTCTGTCAGCCGCTGCTCCGCCCTTTTCAACTCAGCCAGGCGCTCCGTCTCCGGACCAACGCGCCACGGGCGGTTGTCGTATTGCAGGCCGGAGAAGACCGAGACCATGCGGTAGTAGTCGCGCGAGGGGATGGGATCGAACTTGTGATTGTGGCAGCGCGCGCAGCCGACGGTGAGGCCGAGCATCGAACTGCCGACATTTTGAATCACCTCATCCAGGCTGTTGAAGCGTGCCTGCTTGATCGCGGCCGGCTCCTCGCCGACCTCAGCAGGCGTGGGCAGCGGCGCGGTGACCAGGAAACCGGTCGCCGGATCAACACCGAGCGTATCGCCGGCAATCTGCTGAAAGAGAAACTGATCGTAGGGCAGGTCCTTGTTCAGCGCCTCGATCACCCAGTCGCGAAACGGCCAAGTGTTTTCGCGCAGCGTGTTGAATTCGTAGCCGCGCGTGTCGGCGTAACGGATGACATCCAGCCAATGCTGCGCCCAGCGCTCGCCATAGCGCGGCGAGGCCAGCAGGCGGTCGGCCAGCGCGTTCAACGACGAATCCCGAATGACGAATGACGAACCATCGCCGCACTCGTTGACAAAGGCCGCGACTTCTTCCGGTGTCGGCGGCAGGCCGGTGAGGTCGAGCGTCATGCGACGGATCAGAGTGCGCGGGTCGGCTGCGGGCGAAAGCTGCAATCCTTTCTCGGCGAGATTCGCGCGAATGAAGCTGTCGATGGAGTTTGATTTCAGGTCTGACCTCTGCGATTGGAAATCGCGCAACGGCTGAAACGCCCAATGCTCGCTCGTCATCTTCGCCTGCGCGACAGCATCCATCTGACCCGGCCACACAGCCCCTTGAACGATCCATTTCTTGAGAGCCTCGATCTCGACCGCACTCAAGCGTTCGCCTTGCGGCGGCATCTTGAGGTCGTCATCCGTGCTCGTCACCAGCTCGATGAGATGACTGCTCGTCGCATCGCCCGGCACAATCGCCGCGCCGAAGTCGCCCCCTTTCAGCAGAGCCGCCCGACTGTCCAATCGCAGTCCCGACTTCTGCATCGTTGCCCCGTGGCACTCGAAGCAGCGCTTCCGCAGCACGGGCAGGACTGACTTTTCAAAGCTCACGTTCTCCGCACCGCGCAGCAGCGGCGAGAACGTCAAGCCCGACAACACGAGGAAGACTGCGAGGCGATTCATTGATAAGGATTTCCGGCTTCGTAATGTCCGCGCACTTCCTCGGCGGTGAGCGTGCGTCCGAGAGCGACGAGTTCATCCATGCGTCCGCTCAGGCGGCGATGCTGCGTCGTGAAACTGTTCTTGAGATTCCAGTTGCCAATCTGCGCGGGACCGAGCACGGCGGGCAGGCCGGCCTTCATCGCCACGGTCGAGTCGAACTTGCCGTTCGTGTAAAAACTCACCTGCTTCGTGTCGGCATCGTAGACGGCGGCCAGATGCACCCAGCGGCCGAGCTGGCCCAGCAAGGGAGCACGCGACTCAGGCCATCGCTCCCGTCCGTTGTCTCCATTCGCCGGAGCACTGTGCATTCCAAAACGCATCTGGCCGTTGTTCAGGACCATCCAATGCACCTGCCCCGGCGTGTCCCAGCCATCGGTGTGATACAGCGAACTGATCCCCTCCGGCACTCGATCCAGCCGCACCCAGGTCATGAGTGTCAGCTTCCGCGTCGTCGCGTTCAGGTTCAACTTCGCGTGGTCGTCCGTGTCCACAAACTCCAGCGCGCGTGAGCCGGGCCAGCGGCCCTGCACTCGACGAAAGACGCCGGGCGGTGCTGCCTCCGGCTCGAAATCCACCAAGGCGATGAGCGCCGCATCATGCCTCAATGCGGCCGACGCCGCTGCCGAATGCGAACGCTGACCGGCCGCCAAGCCGGCAATCATTTCCGGCATTTCATCCGGCTGAATGAAGGCCGATGAACGTAACTCGCGCGCGGCACCGGCCCCCTGGCTCAGCGTCAACGCCTCGCCGCCGCGCAAACTCTGCCTGGTCTTGGTCCCCGCCGCGTTGGCGATCACTTCGCCCTGAAACACATGAATCTCCGCTGCGCCGGTGGTCGGGACATCGACACCGAAACGCGTCCCCAAGTCCACCGCTTCGCCCGCAGGCGTGATGACGGTGAAGCCTTTCGCGGAGGGAGGCACATCCGCCGCGAGACGTCCTCGCAGCATCCGCAATCGCTGCGGGGACTCGAAACGAAACTCCGCCGGGGCCTCGATGACGACCCGCGCACCGCGCGCGGTGATGAGTTCCACGGTGCCCGCCTTGATCTCCTGCGGCTCACCGCGCAAGACCATGCCGGCGGCCAGTTCCTCGACGCCGGCACTTTCGTGGACCGTGGCAAAGACACGCTGCGTCGCCTGCCACCACCAGACACCACTCACGAGCAAGCCCAAGCATGCCGCTACCGCGAACCAACGGACTGTCACAAGGATTGCGATGAACTTGCGCCGCACGCTGCCGACGACACGCGACGGCACCGTTTCCGGCATCCAACCCGCCGCCGTCGCCGCGAGCGCGGAGTCGAGATTCAACAGCTCCGCAAACTCACGCCGCGCCTCCGCATCAGTCCGCAGCCGAGCATTGAGCCGAACCATCTCCTCGGCGGTGAGCGTGCCATCGAGAGAACGCTGGAAGAGAATTTCGAGTTCCATGTTCATGATGCGGCCTGCTGAGCCAGTGTGCGGAGAACGCAGTCCAACAACATCTTCCTCATGCGATGCAGCCATTGATAAAAGCCCGGCACCGTCCGGCCACTGCCGCGCGCCACATCCTGAATCCGCGAGTCCGGCTGATACGCCTGCATGAGCAACTCGCGCTGCTCCGGAGCCACCTTCTGCAGGCACGCTTCCAGCGCGTCGCGCTGGCGTTCCAATCGCGGTTCATCGGCGGCGGTCTCTTCGGCGATTCGGGCGACGACTTCGGCATCCAGCACCAAACGATCGCGTCCCTTGTCCCGCAACCAGGCGAGCACTTCAAACCGCGCGACCCCGAACGCCCAGGCCTTGAAATCCGCCCCCTCGCGAAACGCTCCGAACTTCTCCCACAACACCACCGACACCTCCTGCATCACATCATCCGCGTCCGCCCGCGAGGGAACCAACCGCCGCACAAAAGCACGAATCGCCGGCTCGTGCGCGGTGAAGGCGCGTAAGAAAAGGCTGTGTCGCTGGTTTTCGTCCGGTGTCATGGAGCGTCTCCGATAAGTATCTCCACATCCGGCCCAGTTTTAACGGACGATTTTCAGACACGTCCCAGATGGAGCGTCGGCGAGAATGAAGATGACGTTGGGCTTGCGCGTATCGGCGGCGCTGACGGTCGTTGCGGTGTTCTCGCTCAGCAACAACATGCTGGCGGCAGCCAAAGGCAAAGAGGTCAGGACTAGGTCAGGACTCTTTGATGAAAATGAGTCCTGACCCAGTCCTGACCCCTTTTCACCTTCCGATGCCGACCCCCGCCTCCAAGCAGGTCGCCAAGTTACCGGAGAAGTGAGCCAGCTTATCGTAGGGAGGCGAGAGCAACGAGTTCACAAGACTCTCACTTGACGGAGATGGCAACGGCCTTCGCGGGGACAACGAGCACGGTGCCGTGTCGCATCTGTTTTGCGGGAAGCGACATTTTAGCAGAGCAGTTCGTCCATACTTTCAAGTCTGGACTCGTTGCCAAGCAATAAGAGAACTGACTTCCGGGAGCATCCCAGTACAGAAACCACAGGCCATCGCGTTTGAACAAAGACGGACCTTCGCCCATCTGGTTGACGATATCGGTTCCGGCACCAACGATGGGCGGTCCCAGCGTTGTGTTATAAGGCCCTTGCATGTGACGACTGAATGTCAGTCGCAGATTCTTGCCGCCATGTTCTGGCGACAACTCATTTTTTATCACCATCACCCAGCGATCATCGTCGAGATCCTCCGTCCCTTGGTCGTCATGGGCGATGAACGGATCGATGACACTGTACTCAGGATTCTGCGGACTAAAGAACAGTGCCGGTTTCGAGAACGTCTTGAAGTCCTTCGTACGGCTCGCGTACGTGCGATGATCGTACCCGTGCGGGTCGCCACTTCCGTCGCCGTCATTCAATTCGGCGATCGTCGTGGAACTCCATAGGATCAGGAATTCCTGCTTCTCCGGATCCCAGTGCAGCTCGGGTGCCCAAGTGTTGCGAACCTCCGTGAAATCTCTCCAGACATCGATCTTCGACGGCTCGCTCCAGTGGACGAGATCTCTGGAATTCGCATAACCAATGTTGCGTGAGTTCCAACTCGTCGTCCAGATCATGTGAAAGCTGCCGTCGTGGTAGACAAGGGATGGGTCTCGCGTAAGGTTTTCGTCTCCCCAAGGCGGGGCTGGCACGACAACCTTGCCGTCGTTCATCCAGTCGAAATTCAAGCCATCACGGCTGTAGGCGAAGTACACACCGGTTTCGCCGTTACCGAGGAAGTACGGCAGAAGAAAGAGTTCGTCTGGTTGCGGCTCATCGCCGCTCATGTTCCTTTGAAGGCATAGCGAAGTAATCAGAGCGATCAATAAAAAACATCTCTTCATTGAGACCCCCATTGCAGTTAGACATTTGTAATGATCGATTGTCGGACGGCTTCAAACACTAACCTGCCAGACTACTGATAGGAAATTTGATTTCCAGCCAGTGTACCAGGAAAAAGAAAGGAAAAAGAAAGGTGTCAGGGAAAAAGAAAGGTGTCAGGAACCGAAAACGATTATCAGTTCCTTCCCCCTTTGCACCTTCCCCTTTGCACCTTTGCACCTTTGACCTTTGCACCTTTGACCTTTGCACCTTTGACCTTTGCACCTTTGACCTTTGACCTTTGACCTTTCACCTTTCACCTTTGACCTTTCACCTTTGACCTTTCACCTTTGACCTTTCACCTTTGACCTTTCACCTTTGACCTTTCACCTTTGACCTTTCACCTTTGACCTTTCACCTTTGACCTTTCACCTTTGACCTTTCACCTTTGACCT
>CAMDEA010000118.1 GCA_945893045.1 Planctomyces sp. SH-PL62 | reverse complement strand
CACGCGCGGCATCCTCTCCAACTGCGCCTGCCTGGGCGAAGGGGTCGATGTTCCGGTGCTCGACGGCGTGGCGTTCATTGACCCCAAGCGGTCGATGGTGGACATCATCCAGGCGGTCGGCCGAGTGATCCGCAAAGCCGCCGGCAAGCCGCTCGGCACGATCGTGATTCCGGTCTTCATCGACGAGTCCGAAGACGCCGACCACGTCCTCTCGCAATCGGCCTTCGAGCCAGTCTGGCAAGTGCTCAAGGCCCTGCGAGCACACGACCGCCGACTGGCCGACGAACTCGACCAACTGCGACCGTCGTTGCGGAGACGTTCGACGCAATCTGACCAACGCAGCCGACAACTGATCCTGTGGTAATTCGGCACTTGTTCGGCGAGCATCTAAATCTGACAATTCCGAAAACGCGATCGACAACGATGGCAAACAGGCCGAGCTCCTCAAAACCAACGAACTTCGCGTCATGAACCTCATGTCGATTTACAAAGAAATGGATCGCCACATCGCGATGTTCGAGCGTTATCAGCCGATGATCGCGTATATGACGCGAATACCGCGCGACATCGAGAAGTTTCGCCGTGATAACGAACTCATCGCGAACCTGTACTGCGATAAAGTCTGCAAATACCTCGCCCAACGCGGTTGGTATGTCGGTTCGTCGCTGACGGGCCGAAACATCGTGAAGCTCGCCAGAGCGATCGACGATGGCAGGCTCGATGCTGAAATCGAATCGACCATCGCCGACCATGTTCGTTCACACGTCATTCGGATCGAGGAATCAGCAATTAAACATTGGCCAGACCGGTCGCCAATCTTGTCTGACGCCTTTTCCGCACATCGAAGCGGACAATTCACGCTTAGCATTCCCGCAATGCTCGCACAGGCTGACGGCATGGCATTCGATGTTTTGAATGCGCATGTTTTCACAGATCATGCTGGCTCGAAGAAAAGCAAGATTGCAGATCGAACCAATGAATTCATCGCTTCTGATTTGGCTGATCAGGAATTGATGTCTTCATTCGTTGGTATCCTGCTTGTTGAAGAGCCTGGCATGCGCACTCCAACCTCCAAACGTGACCAAAGACAACAATCTGGTCGGCCTTTTTCACCATTGAATCGGCACGGCGTCATGCACGGCATTGATTCCGACTATGCCACTGAATCCAATGGTTTGCGAGCGGTGTCGCTGATTGCACTGCTGACCGAAATAAACGATTGCAAATCGGGCAGCAATGTCGCCCAATCGTCCTGAGGGGAAGAAATGAAATCTAACAAGCGGCCTTGGCCTCTTCGGTCAACACACGGCATCAAAGACCGAATCAATACCAATCCAGACTTTCAGCGACCCGCGGTCTGGAGCAAGGCCCAAAAGCAGTTGCTTATCGACACGATTCTCCGTGAGTACGACATTCCAAAGCTGTATTGGCGAAAGGTCTCGTCGAAGCCAGACAAGTACGATGTGGTAGATGGTCAACAGCGTCTCCGTGCCATTTGGGAATTCTTCGACGGTGGATTCCCACTCCCGAAAGACGCTGAACCGATTGATGGAGAAGTCGTCACGAATCTACATTACGAGCAGTTACCGGACGATTTGAGAATGCGTTTTGATGTCTATGCGCTTGACGTTGTGGTGCTTGAGGAAAGTGATGAGGACGAAGTGCGTGAGATGTTTCTACGGCTACAGAACGGAACCTCGCTGAAGGCCCAAGAGAAGCGAAATGCCTACCCCGGCCAAATGCGAGCCTTCGTTCGTCAACTCGTGAGCCATCCGTTTTTTCAGCATGTGGGATTTGCCAACTCACGCTTTAACCACGACCTCGTTGCTGCGCAGTTGGTCTGTCTTGAGTTGGCCGGTGGTCCTACGAATATCAAGAACGCGGACCTCAATCGAATGTACGGGACTTACTCCGACTTCGATCCGAAGTCCGCCGAAGCGAAGGCTGTTCAGCGCACGCTGAGCATCCTCGCCGATGCCTTTCCCGAAAAGACACCTGAATTGGAGCGGTTCAACGTCGTGTCGCTCTACTGCGTTGTATCGGAGATGCAGAAGCAGTACGCATTTGAGCAAGTCAAGCCGCTGCTACGTGATTGGTTCCTGGAGTTTGAGGGTGTTCGCCGCGCTCAGGACGACAAGCCTGACGATGAAGTCGATGCCGAGTGGGCGAGCTACAAGGAAAAAATCAGCCATAGCACCGATGCGGCTGATTCTGTCCGGTGGCGCATGGACTTCATGTTGAGACATTTGTTAGAGCGGCACCCATCAATTCAGCGCAAAGACAATCAACGAGGATTCACTCATGCTCAGAGACTTGCGGTCTTCCGTCGTGATAAGGGGCATTGCCAACTCAAGATCAAGTGTGACGGTGCCAAACTAACTTGGGATGATTGGCACTGCGACCATACGGTTCCTTGGACTGCTGGCGGAAAGACGACCGTAGAGAATGCTCGCGTCGCCTGCACCGCTTGTAACCTTTCAAAAGGTGCTTCTCCGCCGTCCGCGTAGAGCCGCCGCGGCATCACAAAGGGGATCGGTTCACCTTTCCCCGTTTCCTCTACGCGTCACGGTCATTTCAAATGGCCAAAGACACGGAAAGATTAACCAATGAGTGCCACCATCCCATCACCATTGCGAACTTGCATTGAGAGTCAGCTTGGCGTTTGCGGCGGGAAGCCGTGCATTGCGGGGACGCGGATTCGTGTGCAAGACGTCTTCGTGTGGCATGAATTGCAGGGACAGTCGGCGGACGAAATCGTGTCTCGGTTTCCGCAGCTCACGATGGCGGACGTTTACGCCGCGCTGTCGTACTACTGGGACCACCGCGACGAGATTCAACGCGACATGCAGGTCGAGTCGGATTTGGTGACCCGCTTGCGTCAACAGTCGGTTTCGCCACTCGCCGAAAAACTGGCTGCTACCAATGGCTAGGACGATCCGCTTCCATCTTGACGAGCACGTTGACCCGACCGTTGCGGCGGGACTGCGACGGCGCGGAGTCGATGTCACCACGACGGCGGAGCGGAATCTCATTGGCGTGGATGACGAAATCCACTGGCAACTCGTGGTGTCCGAGCAGCGAGTGCTCGTCACGAACGACTCGGACTTTCTCATCTTTCACGATCAAGGCCGCCCGCATTGGGGCATTGCCTACTGCCATCAACAAAGCCGAACCATCGGCCAGTTGATCCACACTTTGGAACTGATCTGGGAAGTGCTCGAACCAGCAGACATGCAAAACCACGTCGAGTATCTGTGAGACGCAGTAAAGAGCACTCAAGAACAAACGCCTGCTGGAAGACGCTGCGAAATTCCGCAAGCAGCCCACCGGGTCGGACGACGATTGGTTCGTGTCCTTGGTCGCAGAGCGACTGCCGAAGGTCGCCGTGGGTTTCAACCCACGGTCGGCCATCCCGCCAAACCATCTCGTCGCGGAGCGACGATTGAACCATCGCCACACCATCAGCGATCAATTTCCTTCGCTCCGATGCCCCCCGCCTTCCATCGTCGCTCCGCGACGAATCATTCCTGTGTCATCGCCATCCGTGGGTTGAAACCCACGGCGACCATCAAATGTCGCTCCGCGACGAGCGCCTTCGCGCCCCCTGAGCAGATTTCTTATTGCGGCCGCGTTCTTGATGTTGCCATTCGTCAGCGCGGGAAGGGAGCGTCCTCCGCCACAACGTGTCATTCCTATGTCAGCCCAGGCCATCGGCCTGGGTCACGGTCGGAATCACCAAGGGGTCGCCCCAACGGGGCGGCCCTCATCATCGTTCGTCATCGTCGATGAAGTGCTTCGTGTTGGTCCAATCGAGAGCCGCCCCGTTGGGCCTGTCTGACCTCTGGGGATTGGCCACCCAGGCCGATGGCCTGGGCCGACATAGGCTCGCCCCTTCGGGACTGAACCGCAGGGGATCAATCTATCAGGCCAAGAACTTGTCGTAATCGGCGTGGCTTCCAATCCACATCCATTGAATGCCTCCCGGCGCGTCGATCCCGATGGCGCGAGTGTGCAATCCGACTCGTACCGACCAAAGTTCCTCAATGCGCTTGAGCTGCAAAGAGGGATGGCGAGGATTCGCCTTCAACAACTCGTAGTTCTTGTCGGCGAGTTCCTGAACCTCGGCGGGAAGATTCTTGTAGAACTTCCAGAAATCGGAGGAGGTGAAATGCTTCAAATCTCGCGAGCCTTTCCCTGAGCGAACTCTTCTCGCGCCGTCGCGATCAACTCCTTAAACTTTCCGGCATTGAAGTCCGCCTTGATCTGCTGATCCCAGACTTCGTTCTCGAACTCGTGAAACCAGTCTCGGAATTGCGCGAGGGCGTTTTGAGGGAGCTTGCGAACACGCGCTTCAACTTCTTCAACGTCGCTCATGGGACTCACCTCAAATTATTTCGGGTCATGCTTCCGTCTGCATCTGACGTGACACGAGGACGTCAATCTCGCCGCGATGATCCTCGTAGTACGCGAGGCATTCATAAACTTGGGCGCGAGTCAGTGTGGGAAACCAGTTCGCCACAACCGACTCGACCGACTCACCCGTTTGCAACAGAGCAATCACGTCATGCACACCGATCCGAGTCCCCTCGACGATCGCTTGGCCGCTGCGTACTCCGGGAACGCTGGCGATGTACCGATCACCGGAAGACGGGAGAAGGGTTGAAGTACTCATGGCGAACAGAATACGAGGCCACACCATTCGTGGCTAGCCGTGAAGACTCTTTGGTTCTTGTCCTTGGCCGTAGCCTCGATGTGGATTCGAGGCCCTTTCCAGGGAAGAATCCTCGCGCTGGTGATGATCAGCGACTCGGCACATCATCCAAAACTTCAGCGACGGCTTTTACCGTCAATACCTCGAAGGACAAACCATGTTCGTGCGGGCCCCCCTCTTGTTGCTGATCGTGGTTCAATTTTTCACCGTGGCTCAAGCGGCTTCGCCGGAACCGGCGGATGTTGTGTTTCGGCGCGGTGCCGTTTACACGGTTGATGCGGCTCGGAGTTGGGCGGAGGCAGTGGCGATCCGAGCGGGACGGATCGTTTATGTGGGGAGCGATGCCGGAGTGGCTCCGTGGATTGGACCACAGACTCGTAGCGTTGATCTTCAGAGGAAGATGTTGCTTCCGGGGTTTCATGACTCGCACGTGCATTTGGTCGGTGGCGGCATCGAGTTGGATGAGTGCGATCTCAATGGTTTAGTGACGCTCGACCAAGTGCTGGCGAAGGTGCGAGAGTTTGCGGAGAAGCATCCCGACAGGAAATGGATTCGTGGTGGCGGGTGGCCGTTGACTCTGAGCGGAGGGAATCCACACAAGGAGTTGCTCGACAAGATCGTGGCGGATCGGCCGGTCATTCTGGATGCCTTTGATGGGCATTCCTCGTGGGTCAACTCGCGAGCTTTGGAGATCGCCGGCATCACGAAGGAGACGCCTGACCCGGTTCGTGGTCGCATTGAACGCGATCCTACTACCGGCGAGCCGACGGGGACGTTGCGCGAGTCGGCGGCGCGGTTGGTCATCGTCAAGACGCCACCGTACACACACGAGGAATTCGTGCGTGGGTTGCGCCGCGGATTGGAAATGGCCAACCGGTTTGGGATCACCTCGGTGCAGGAGGCGCAGGTCAGCGACCAGCATTTGAATGCTTTCATGGAACTCGACCGAGCGGGTGAGCTGACCGTGCGGACGGTCGCGGCCATGCGGTTCGATCCGGTCAAAGGGATGTCTCAGATTCCTCAGTTCGTTGAGTGGCGAACCAAGTTTCAGAGCCCTCCGCTCTCGGCGAGAGCGGGCTACACTCAGCGTCTGCGGACCACGGCGGTGAAGATCTTTCAGGACGGTGTCATCGAATCTCGCACGGCGGCGCTGCTGCAACCGTATTTGGGGACGGGGCGCGAGGAACATGGTTGGTTGAACCTGGAGCCGGAAGTGTTCAAGCCGGTGGCGGCGGAGTTGGACCGGCTTGGATTTCAGATTCACGTTCACGCGATCGGGGACCGCGCGATCCAGAGTTCGTTCGATGCACTGGAGTTCGCTCAAGCACGCAACGGTCGCCGCGATTCGCGGCATCATCTGGCTCACATTCAACTCTTCGATCCGCCGGACATCGCTCGCTTTCGGAAGCTGGGAGTCGTGGCCAACTTTCAGCCGTATTGGCTCCAGGCCGACCCGTACATTGTTGATATGACACTGCCTGTGCTCGGCCCTGAGCGGTCACGCTGGCTGTATCCGATTCGTAGTGTCGCCAGTAGCGGCGCGGTGATTGCCTGCGGCAGCGATTGGTCGGTGTCGTCGATGAATCCGCTCGATGCGATTCAAGTCGCCGTGACACGCCGCGGACTGAAGGAGAAGCCCGGTCCCGCCTGGATTCCCGAAGAGGCGGTGGACCTGCCATTGATGCTGGCCGGCTACACGATCAACGGGGCCTACGTGAACTTCGAGGAGACCGAAACTGGTTCCATCGAAGTCGGCAAGGCGGCCGACCTGATCGTTCTCGACCGAAACCTGTTCGAGATCCCAGCTCACGAGATCCATCTCGCCAAAGTCCTGGTCACGCTCTTGGACGGCAAAGCCGTGTATCGCGACGCAAGTTTTCCGGAGGGTGTTCAAGAATCCCGTTCTCACTAAGATCATGGCCACTGCTTCGATTGGATTCAGTATTCCTGGAGGACTCCGATGAAAACTGCTCGACCGTCGTTCGATGAGTACTACTCTCGGCTCAAAGAGATTGATCCCGACGTTGTCGGTGAGTTGGACACGGCCATCGGGGGTCGCGTCGTGGCCGAATCGGCGGCGAGACCAGGTGAAGACTTCACGCGTGAAACAATCGTCCTGACCGTCGGGCGACCGGTGTTGGATATCAAGCGCGGAGCCACCGTGGTTGAGATCGCCGAAGTCCAGAGTCAGATCTGGAAGCAGCGTTTGACGGCGGCCAAAGCCTTGTTGGCTCCGAACATCCCCGCCGTCGGTCGCATTGAACTCGCCAACCATCCGCGCGGTGTCGAGTGGCTGGGGACGGGCTGGCTCATCCGCGAAAATATCATCGTCACGAATCGTCATGTGGCGGAGATCTTCGGCGAGTCCAATGGCCAAGGCTTTGCATTTCGGCCAGGACTCGATGACACCGCCATGCGGGCCAAGGTCGATTTTCTCGAAGAGTTCGACAACAACAGCAGTCGCGAGTTCCCGCTGTTCAAGATCGTGCATATCGAGCGCGGCGGCGGCCCGGACCTCGCGTTCCTGCGCATCGAGCCTGTGAATGGCCAGACGCTTCCGCGGCCGGTCACGCTTTCCACAAAACCGGCTCAAGCAGGAGACCAGGTGGCGGTGATCGGCTACCCGGCTCGCGATCCATTCTTTCCCGATCAGAATCTGATGGACCGAATCTTCAATCATCGGTACGACAAGAAGCGGCTGGCTCCCGGACTGATTACGGGAAAAAGTTCGGGACGGATCTTCCATGACTGCTCGACGCTGGGAGGCAACTCCGGCGGCGAAGTCGTCTCGCTGAAGACCGGCCACGCTCTGGCACTCCATTTCGCGGGCACATTGTTCGCGAAGAATCACGCGGTCCCCGTCGATGTGGTCGCCAGTCGGCTCGACGACGTGCTCAGATCAGGGAGCAGCAGCGGGTCACGAACCGCAGGTGGCGGATCGGGTGAAGCGCCGAGTTCGCCGTCCACCGTCGCGCCGACGACCACCCCGCGCGTGATCGAAGCCACGATCCCGATCAAGGTTCGCATCGAGATTGGCGACGTAATTGGCTCCGCGCCGGCATCGGTGCGCGTGACGTCCACCGGACGGCCTGACGTTGACGCGGATGTGCCGGACGATGATCTCATTGAAACCGCTGAAGCGCGGCCCGAAGACTATCGAGACCGCGACGGCTACAAACCGAAGTTCCTCGGTTCCAGTTTCAAGGTTCCGCTGCCGGTGCTGACGAAGAATCGTGACGACATCCTGAAGTTCACATTCGAGGGCAAGACGCTGGACGTCCTCAACTATCAACACTTCTCAGTGGTGATGAGTAATAGCCGGCGGATGTGCCGGTTCAGCGCCTGTAACATCGACGGCAAGAACTCCAAGAAGCGAGCACGAACCGGCTGGCAGAACGATCCGCGGATCCCCAAAACGGCTCAGATCATGGCGGAGTGCTACGGTAACGCGCCGAAGTTTAGCCGCGGACACATGACGCGACGTGAAGACCCCGTGTGGGGTTCCGACGCCGAGGCCACCCTCGGCAACAGTGATTCGATGCATGTGACCAACGCGGTTCCCCAGCTCCAGATCTTCAACGCCGGCGTCTGGCTCAGTCTTGAGGACTACGCACTCGACAACGCTCGTAAAGACGACATGCGGATTTGCGTCTTCACCGGCCCGTTCCTGGCCAGCAACGATCCCATCCGCTTCGGCGTCAAGATCCCGATCACCTTTTGGAAGGTGATCGCCTTCGTCCACGACGAAACCGGAGAACTCTGCGCGACGGGATACACGATGTCGCAAAAGTCCTTCATCGGTGAAGAAGAATTCGTCTTCGGCCGGCACGAAAACAACCAACGTCCCATCGCCGAAATCGAAAAACGCGCGGGCATCTCCTTCGGCCCTCTCGCCGACCTCGACGCACTGAAAGATCAGGACGAGTCCACGCCGATGCCGCTCACCCATCCCAACCAGATTCGGTATCTGAAGTAATCGTCCTTGATTGCTGAGCCACACGATGCAAACGCCGTCACAATTCATCGCTCAAACGTGGTCTCTCCCCCACGCTCTTGGGGACTGTCGGTTTGGTCGTTTAACCGCCACGCCATCGGCGTGCGTGCGAACGTAAGTCGTTTTTCCACGTCTCGCCCACGCCGTTGGCGTTGGGGTTAAACCATTACCCCGAAAGTCCCCTTGGCGAGCATGGCTACGGCGGCATTGGGATCGGAGAGTTGTCTCTTGGTTCTTGAAGGCTTAGCGTGGCGGGCATCATGCAGATTCGCTGTCCGCATTGCCGCAATCCGATCGACGTCGTCAACGACGATCCGTCTGGCGATGTCTCGTGTCCGTCGTGCGGCAGTTGTTTCAATCTGGCCAAGGACATCGCGACTGCTGAGGACGACGGCACGCATGGCAAGATGCTCGGCCATTTCCAGTTGTTGCACTGCCTGGGGCAAGGAGCCTTCGGTGCCGTCTGGAAAGCCCGCGACACGGAACTCGACCGCATCGTCGCGATCAAGATTCCTCGGAAGGAAAACCTCACCGAAGCGGACGCCGAAAAGTTTCTGCGTGAAGCGCGAGCTGCCGCGCAGGTCCGGCATCCAAACATCGTCTCGGTCCACGAAGTCGGCCGAGAGGACGGCCACATCTACATCGCCAGCGACTTCATCGACGGAGCCAGCCTCGAACAATGGGTTCAGGCCCATCCGCTGACAGTCCGAGAATCGGTCGAACTCTGCGCGAAGATCGCCGAAGCCCTGCATCACGCACACGAAGCCGGCGTCGTCCATCGCGACCTCAAGCCGCAGAACATTTTGGTGCGGAGGGACGAAACGAGGGGCGAGGGATTAAGGGCGAGGGGCGAGTCCGCCGCAAGCGGACAGGTTGCGGCCGTATCCAACTCGCCCCTCGCCCCTAATCCCTCGCCCCTCACCCCGTTCATCACCGACTTCGGCCTCGCCAAGCGTGACGCGGGCGAAATCACCATGACGGTCGAGGGCGCGATCCTCGGCACCCCGGCGTACATGCCTCCGGAGCAAGCTCGCGGCGAGGCGCATCACGCCGACCGCCGCAGCGACGTGTACTCGCTGGGGGTGATCCTGTTCCGCCTGCTGACCGGCGAACTGCCGTTCCGCGGCCAGCGTCAAATGCTGATCGTGCAGATTCTTTCCGAAGAGCCGCCCGCCTTGCGCAAACTGGACGCGCGGCTGCCTCGCGATGTCGAGACGATCTGCCTGAAGTGCCTGGAGAAAGACCCCACCCGCCGCTACCAGTCCGCCGCCGCCCTCTCCACCGACCTCCACCGCTGGCTCACCGGCCATCCTATCGCAGCCCGCCCCGTCAGCCGCACCGAACGAGCCTGGCGCTGGTGCCACCGCAACCCAGCCGTTGCGTCGTTGAGCGCGGCGGTTGTGCTCGTGCTGCTGACGGGCATGGCCGTGTCTTCGTTCTTCGCGCTCCAGTCCGCCGCCCGCAATCGCGACCTGCTGAAACAAACGGCTCGTGCGAATGAGAAAACTTTGGAGGCGACCAAGAGTGCGACGCGAGCCGATGCCAAGACCGACGAGGCGCTCGTCAACTTCAAGAAGGCTCAAATTGAAAAGGATCGCGCCGATACCAAGACGAACGAGGCCCGCCGCAACTTGTACCTCTCTCACATGAATCTCGCTCAGGCTGCTTGGGAAGATGCACGCGTCGGGCACACTGTCCGCCTGCTGAACTTGTACCAACCTGAGGAAGGGCTGGGAGGTGGTCCGGACGATTTGCGCGGCTTCGAGTGGTATTACTGGGGCCGTCTGTGCGACAGCGACCTGCTCACATTGAAATTGAAAGGACATACGAGCCAGATCAAAAGTTTGGTATTTAGCCCGGACGGTAAGCGGCTGGCGTCGGCCAACGTGGATCAGACGGTGAAGGTGTGGGACGCCACGAGCGGTCAGGAGACGCTCACGTTGAGAGGGCACACCAGCATGGTCATGAGCGTGGCGTTTAGCCCGGACGGGAAACGTCTAGCGTCGGGATGCTGGGATGGGCCGGTGAAGGTTTGGGACGTCACGAGCGGTAAGGAGACGATTACGTTGAGAGGTCACACCAGCATTGTCACGAGCGTGGCGTTTAGTCCGGACGGGAAGCGGCTGGCGTCGGCAACCTGGGATGGGACGGTGAAGGTGTGGGACACCACGAGCGGACAGGAGACACTTACGTTGAAAGGGGAAACGACCGTGGCGTTTAGCCCGGACGGGAAACGACTGGCGTCGGCAAGCTGGAGGACGGTGAAGGTGTGGGACGCCACGAGCGGTCAGGAAACGCTCACGTTGGAAGGACACACCAGCAAGGTCGAGAGCGTGGTGTTTAGCCCAGACGGGAAACGGCTGGCGTCGGCATGCTGGGATAAGACGGTGAAGGTGTGGGACACCACGAACGGTCAGGAGACGCTCACGTTGAAAGTGCGCACCACTTTATTCAGGCACACCGGCGTAGTCTTAAGCGTGCGGTTTAGCGCGGACGGTAAACGGCTGGCGTCGGCCAACGACGATGGGACGGTGAACGTGTGGGACGCGACGAGTGGTCAAGAGACGTTTACTTTGAAGGGGCAAACGAGTGGGGTCTCAAGCGTGGCGTTTAGCGCGGACGGTAAACGGCTGGCGTCGGCCAACGACGATGGGACGGTGAAGGTATGGGATGCCACGAGTGGTCGGGAGACACTCACCTTAAAAGGCGACACAGGCGGCATTGTCACGAGCGTGGCGTTCAGCGCGGACGGAAAACGGTTGGCGTCCATCGACGGTCTGCACGTGAACGTGTGGGATCTCACGAGCGGCCAGGCGACGCTAAGGTTAGTGGTTAATGGCGGGGCGTTTAGCGCGGACGGAAAACGGTTGGCGGCGTTAGGTGGGGATGGGAAGATGAGGATGTTCGATGCTACGACCGGTCAGGCGATGTTTACTTGGAACGCGCATATCGAGTTGCTCAGAAGCATGGCCTTCAGTGCGGACGGGAAGCGGCTGGCGGCGGCGAGCCTCAATGGGACGGTGAAGGTGTGGGACGCCGCGAGCGGTCAGGAGACGCTCGTGTTGAAAGGACACACCATCCCGGTGAATAGAGTGGCGTTTAGCGCGGACGGAAAGCGTCTGGCATCGGCAAGCAGCGACGAGACGGTGAAGGTGTGGGACGCCGCGAGCGGTCAGGAGACGCTCACGTTGAATGGGCACATCACAGCCGTCTGGAGCGTAGCGTTCAGCCCGGACGGGAAACGGCTGGCGTCAGCGAGCGATGATGGGACGGTCAAGGTGTGGGACACCACGAGCGGCCAAGAGACACTCACGTTGAATGGGCACACCGGCCGGGTCATGAGCGTGGCATTTAGCCCGGATGGGAAACGGCTGGCGTCGGCAAGCTCAGATGGGACGGTCAAGGTGTGGGACGCTCGGCCGTGGACGCCGGAGTTGCGAGCGGAGCGTGAGGCACTGAGTCTGATTCATTTCCTGCGCAACCAAGGCCAGCCGCAGTCCGAATGGCTCAACGCCATCTCCTCCGACCAAACCCTCAGCGAATCCGTCCGCCACCGCGCCCTGCAATTCGCCCGCGAATGGAAATAACGCTTCCCGCCTGTTGACGATCGCGGCCCTCAGATCTCCGACAAGAGCTTCGTCAGCGCTCGGTCGATGACTTCGGCCCGCGTCATTGGTCCATGGGCGGCAATGTATTCGTCGATTTGTCGCGAGTGCGAGCCGACGACGCGTTGCCACTCCTTCATGATTTCGCGGAATTCGGCCACCACCTGGGGACGTTCCGCCTCGTCCTGCTCACGTCGGGCAATGCTCCGCTCGCGCAGTTGCTGCATCCGCTCCGGCGAGATGTTGGCTTGAGTCTTCATGAGTTCTCTCCGATGGGATAGGCCGTGATCACGACGACGATCTCTTCGCCGTCTTCGATGTCGAGTTCGTAGCTGACGAAGATTGTACGTTCGTCGGGAGTCAAGCCGTAAAGAGCAGGACGCCCACTCGAACGGCTCGTGGCGTAGTCGGTCACGTTCTCGAACGCATGTTCCACGTCTTCCGTCGTCAGTCCATGTTCGGCGATGTGTTCCACATTGCCGCGCTCATCGTAGTCCCAGCAAAACAGCATGTGAGTCTCCAGATCTCATTAGAGCGAAGAGTTGAACAGTCAGTCAAACTCATCGCCAGACCTTGGCGGAGCGTGAAGCACTGAGTCTGCTTCACTTCCTGCGAGACTAGGGCCAACCGCAGTCCGAATGGCTCGCCGCCCTCTCGGCGGACCAGTCCCTCAGCCAACTCGTCCGCCAACGCGCCCTGCAATTCGCCCGCGAATGGAAGCCGTAGGTTGGGACTCCGTCCCGACCGCATGGCATGGTCGGAACAGATGACCGATGTCACAGAGGCTCGTGCGTTCGAGAATCACCTGCGGTTCGGGATGGAGTCCCAACCTACTCAGCGAATGGAAATGACCGCGCTCGGCGCGGGAGTCGCTACGACGTAGAATCGCCCGTGAACAATGTGAGGCAGTGGGAATCAGGGAGCGTTGATCATGCCGCAAACGGTCGCGATTCGAGTGCAGATGCCTGATGATCTGGCGGAATTTCGGTTGCCTCCGGGAGTCAACGCGCGGTTGCAGGAGTTGTTGGACAAACAGGACTCCGGTCGGCGGTTGACGGTCGCCGAAAGGTTGGAAGCCGAGGGATTAGTGAACCTCGCGGAGTTTCTGACGCTGCTGCGGTTGCGTGCGGAACGGCTCGGCAAGCCCGGAGCGAAGCAACGATGAGCGGCATTCCCGCTGGGCTGCGTCGGCTTGTGAAAGAGCGAGCCAACGGACGCTGCGAATACTGCGGCTTGGCACAGATCGGCCAAGAGGCCACGTTTCACATCGACCACATCCAACCGGTCAGCGCGGACGGCCCCACCGTCGCCGAGAATTTGGCGCTGGCTTGCACGTCCTGTTCGCTTCGGAAAGAAGCTCGTCGAACCGGAGTTGATTCAGTGACCGGCCGAAAGGTGCGGCTGTTTCACCCGCGCCGCCAAGTTTGGTCGGACCACTTTCGCTGGCGCGGCAACATCGTCAGCGGACTGACACCGACGGGACGTGCCACAGTCACGGCTCTGCAAATGAATCGACCGTCAATCTTGATCATTCGAGACGAAGAAGCTGAGCGAGGACGACATCCACCGCCTGTGTGACCGGCCACAACAACGACTGCGAGCGGAGTGTGAGACGTTGAATCTGCTCCACTGGCTGCGAGACCAAGACAAACCGCAGAGCGAATGGCTCGACGCCATCGCGGCAGACCAGCCGCTCACCGAACGCAGTCCCGCTACTCCAACCACGCTTGTCGCGTCTGGCCGAGTTGATTGGCTTGCCAATACCGGCCGCTTTCGACATCAAGGCATGTGAGCCAACCACCGATGACGGCGCGGGTGTCGATGCACACGGCATGTCCATGATTCAACGGAAGTCCGGAATGCTGCGACGTATGGCCACAGATCATGACCTTGCCAGACTCGTGCGGAGCGGGAAAGCCGAACGGTTCCCAATAGAGCATGACGTCCGGTTGCTCGTCGAGCGGGACGTCGGCGTAGGCATTCGCGTGAACGAAGAAGTGCGAGTCGGTTTCGTAGTACGCGTCGAGTTGGTTTTCCAAGAACTCCCAATGGCGATCAGGAATGAACTGCTCCCAGCCGTAGGAGCCGTCCGTGCCATACGACGAAAGCACCGCGTCGCCACCGCACATCAACCAGTTTCGGAGCGTCAACGGTTCGTCACGAGCCAGCAACATCATGATCTCGTGATTGCCTCGCAACGTGACCACGTTCCCTTGTCGCCACCGTTCGATCAACCATTCCAGGACCGCTCGTGAATCCGGGCCGCGATCGACGTAGTCTCCCAAGAAGATCAACTGATCGTCCTCGCGAAACGGCACAAACTCCGCCAGCGTTTGCAGCGCTCGGAAGCAGCCGTGAATGTCGCCGATGGCCAAAGTTCTCAAGGTGCTGCCTGTTTGACGCGACCACTACCGCTGATACGCGGGCAGGAAGTGCATGTAAACTTCGAGGACGAGCGTGGCCATGCTGGTCCAATAGATGTTGTTGGGGCCGACGACGCCGGCGTTCTCGGCAGTGCCGCCGGGGACGTCCCAACTGCCGTCCGCGTTTTGTTTGTCGAGCAGAAGTTCGCGGACGCGCGGGTGCCAGTCGTTCCAGTGCTTGCCACCCGCCTGATAGTTCGCCTGGATCGCGTAGTAATGGAAGTAGTACCAATACTGGATGCCGTTGGCCGACCACTCGACCGGGAACTTCGCGAGCAGGTCGAGGGTCTTCGGCACGCTGGGGTCGTCGTACTTGCCGAGCAATTGCAGCGAGACAACTCCCGCCGCCGACGTTTGTGCTCCCTGAGCCGGCCCTTGATAGCCGTAGCCGCCGTTCGGGTGAGCACAGTACCGCACATACTTGGCCGCCTTCTCGATGACCTCTTCGGGGACGGGAATCTCGGCGTTGTTGGCCGCTCGCAGAGCGACGATCTGCATGACGCTCACACTGAGATCGTGGTCTCCCGGCTTCGGGTTATATCGCCAGCCGCCGTTGGGTGACTGAGCGTTGATGATGACTCGCACCGCTCGACGCAGTTTTTCCTCGACATCGGGATCGGGGTCCATGCCGTAGAGTTCCGCCGTTGCCGTTGTGGAAAGTCCGTGCTCATACATCGGTCCCGCTCCGGCTTTCCGCCGCGACTCAAACAGCCCGTCCTCACGCTGCGTCTTGAGCAGATACTTGCGTCCCTTTTGCAGAACGTCTTTGTACTGCCCGCGCCCTGGCACATGGCCGCGGCCGAGCATCGCCAGAATCGTCAGCGCATTGCCGGCATTGCAGTCATCCCAACTCCCATCCGGCTTCTGCTTCGACGCGAGGTATTCCAGGCTGCGATCCACTGCGGCCGTAACCCGCTCGATCACCTTTTGCTCGGTGAGCGGCGCGGCAGTCGTCGGCACAGCAGCAGGTTTCGTTTGGGCGTGCGCGGCGGAACACACGATCAAAGAGACCGCCACAATCACGAGAGAACATCGCACCATCGAACACCTCCTCAACTCAAGCCGACCCATCTCGAATAGATTTCGGGATCAGGAACCGCCAGTTCTGACTTGTCGAAGTCACATAGCCAAATCGTGAAACCATCCTGATCTACTGATTCGACGACGTAACAATCTCGAATGCCCTCTGCCTTTAGAACTTCGACGATTGTTCCGATGTCGCCAATTTGTGGAGGGCGTCGATTCCTACTCCATCCTTCGTAGGCGTCTGGTGCCTTCAACAACTTTGATACTTGAACCACTTCATACTGAGTAAATTCCATATACCGATGCCAATTCAACTGAGCCCCGACAGCCTTCTCAGACCAACATCGACGGCGTAGATCAGCGTGATGAGCAGCAGCGTGAACCAGTTGTCCCAGATGCTGGCTTCGCGGTGGACTTCAATCAGCATCGGTTCGCCTTTGAAGAGTTCTGGCAACGATGCGAGTTCGGCAATCGAAATCACTTTGCCGCCGGTCGTGCTGGCGAGCGTCTCTAACAATGGGCGATTCAAATTCGGATCGCGCAGTTCTTCGGAGGATGGCATGACTCGCAGCTTGCCCGCGATTGTTTTGGGAGAATCGTTTGGCTGGTAAAGCACCTGATGCTCGCCGGTTTCCTTCGGAGAGAACTTGCCGGTGAAGCGGCCCTTCACGAACTTGTCGGCGACGAGTTCCACCATCTGCGAACCGGTCGAGCCGAGCGTGCTGACTTTCATCGCCGCGTCGGTGCGCGGCTGTCCGTCGGCCGTGAATGCGAACAGTTCGATCTCGGCGGATTCGCCTGGTTGGACTCGGACGGGACGCACGGCGAGGCGGCTTTCTTTTTTGTCCGAGCCGTCATCGGTGCGGCCGACAAAGCGCAACATCTGGCCCCAGAACTTGTAGAAGAACCGGTCGCCGACGTTTTGCCGCCACAAGAACGTTGCGTCCATGCCGAGGAATGCGACCTTCCCTTTGCCCGCGAACTGATACGCGATCAGCGGCTGCTTGCCCCAACGGTTTTCGAGGCTGGGGTTGCGTGCCAGCACGATGGCCGCGGCCGATGGACGTTCAACAGCGGACACCCAGAAGTACGTCGGCATTTGCGACCAGACTTGGACGTTGCGGCCCGGGTCGTCGTGCAAGCGCAGAGATTCGTGCAGCAAACCTTCGGGAGTGATCTCAATTTTGAACGGCTTGTACGCAGGAGCTTCGATGCCGTTCGCGGCATTGTTCTTCAACACGACCGGCAGCAGCGATTGGAACTCGCGGTCGTACATCTGCGGCATGAATCGCGGGCCCGCTTCGACGATCAGGCCGACTCCCTTGTCGCGCACCGCTTCGATCAATGCTTTCCGAAAATCGTCGTGCAAGATGTCGGGTGATGCGTCGCCGAGCACGATCGTGTGATACTCAGCCAACTCCTTCACGGTGCTCGGCAGCTTCGCGGCCTGGTCTTCTTTCGACATGCGCCGCCATTCGGCTTCGACGAGGACTTCCGGTTCTTCGCCAGTGCGGCCCTTGATGCCGTTGTCGCGGCGGATGTCGTTCTTCAAGAACCGAAAATCCCAGCGCGGCAGCCCGTCGATCAGCAGCACTTTCAACTTCTCGTCGCTGACACGCACGAACGCGAGGTCGCTGTTGTTGGCTCGCAACTCTTCCGCCTCTTCAGCGAATGCCGGCACGTTGACCGTCAGATATTTGTCGCCGGCCTCTTTCGCCTCGAAGATCAATTCGGTCTGCTGCTGCTCGGTGCCGAGCAACACCAATTCTTTGGTGTCGAGCACTTTGTCGCCGTCTTTCAGCTCGACCTTCACCAGTCGCTTGTTGAAGCCGTGTGATTCGAGCGTCACGGCGACTCGCACCGTGTCACCGATCGAGACTTGCCCGGTCGTGTAGAGGTCCACAATCGAAACATCCTGCAACCGCTTCGGCGATCCAATCGCGACTGGGAAGATCGGAGCACCAACCTGAGCCGCCGCTCGCGCCGCTTCCGCCGGAGATCGACCGCCGGTGTTCTGCCCATCGCTGAACAGCACGAGTCCCGCGATCTTCTGCCCCGCCGCTTCATCGACGACGTGCTGCACCACAGTCCCCAACCACGACGACGGCCCGCTCTTGACGTCCGGCAACTGCGACTCGGTCTTGGCCGGATCGAACACAAACGGCTCGATGTCCCGCGCGAAGGCCAGATGCCGCACATCAAACTTCCCGTCGAGCGGCTTCAACAGCTTCTCGTTCGCGATCCGCACGGCAGTCTGCGACAGCTCTGCCCGCCGGATGCGATTCAGCGCCGCACGCGTGTCCGCGTCAACCACCACCGAAGTCCCAGGCGAGCGGGGGGCGTCAGCCCCCCGGTTCGTGGACGACTCTTGGCTTGGCTCGGCGGGAGTCGAACTCGGTTTCTCTTCCGAGTTTTCCTTCGCGACTCCTGTGGCGCGAGCGACCTCCGAAAATTGCTCATCGGTCTCAAACGGCCCCGCCGGCAGCCGCATGCTCTGCGAATTGTCGAACAAGAACGCGACGATCGGCTTCCGCTCGAACTTGTGATCGATCCGCAGATACGGCCCCGCCAGGACCAGAAACAGCAGCGCCAGAATCGACACGCGCGTCACGCACAACGTCGCCAGCAACCACTTCGGCACCGTGTGCAGATTCAGCTTCTGTCGCCGATACACCATCCACGCCAAAGGCAGCAGCAGCACCGCCCCCATCCACAAGACCTCGGTGCGTTCAAACACCAACTCCGCGCGGTCCAAATGTTTGAGGACGTCTTCGTGAATGCCTAGCAATTGCAAAAGTCGTTGAAGCATGGGGCGGGGATTGTGGAACGAAGGCGGGAGAATTGCACTCGTGGTGGGGCAGTTCGAGTGCGTGGGGTGGGGAGATTTTTTGCGGCGGGCGGAGTGCCATTCGACTCGTTGTGGCAACGAGTCAGCTACTCCTTCTTAGGAAGTTCGATCTTCTGCTCGTTCGAGTAGACCGGCTTGTAGATCGGCAAGTACCGATAGTAGACCTCCAAGGTCAGAGCGTGAATGCTGGTGGACATCACCGGACCGGCGGTGTGGCCGGTCGGTGCCCAGCTTCCCGCGGCGCAATCTTCTTTGATCTGCGTGCTGACGAGGTGTTTGCGAGTCGTTCGATTCCAGGTATCCCATTCCGGTCCCGACAGGTTGTGCATGACTTGAGAGGCATAGTACAGAAAATACGAATTGCTCTTGGCACCATCTAAATTGGCCATGACGTAATTCATGCCTTCGGTCATCGCGGGATCAGAGCGTTTCATTCCGGAGTGCTGCGAGCAGAGCAGGCCCACCGAGGACATCGCGGGCGTTGGTCCCCCTTCCGGCATGTAAGCAAACAGTCCACCCCCTTTGCCTTTGGAAACGCTCGTCAAGAATTTCTTGGCTTTGTTGATCGTCTGCCGATCGACTTGTAGTCCGGCGAGTTGAGCACTCCTGAGACTCATGAATTGCCAACCGAAGACCGAGGTGTCGCCGACTGTTGGCGGATTTGCCGTGTAGTGCCAGCCTCCAGAAACATCGTTCTGAGCATCCTCCGTGAATTGCACCGCCGCCTGAGCTGCGTTCTTAAATTTCACGTCCTTGCTCAAACCGTAAGCCTCACACAGCGCGATCGTCGCCAAGCCGTGCTCATACATGTTTCCGCCACCCAATCGGCCAGTCTTCGGGTCTTGGTTCTTGACCATCCACAGGAGACCGTTGCGGATCATTTGCTGATACGGCCCCTTCGTCTCATGCGTCTGCCCGGCCGCGAAGAACGGCAGCAAACCAAAGGCGGTCGCGGCCATGGGATAGTCGGCACCTGCCTTCGTCAAATGTGCCTTGCAGCTTGGGTCTTTGCATTGCCGCTCGCATTTCTGGCAGCCCCAACTGCCATCGGGATTCTGATGCCGAGCCAACCAATTGATTGCCGCCGCGACCGCTCGTTCTGATTCGCTCGTACCACCCCCTGAGACCAATTGCTGTTCCCGGAGTTCGGCGGTACGCGACTGATAGGAAGGGCTGCTCCCATCCTCGCCGACAGGAGGTTGATCTTGGGCCGACTGTTCCTCGAACGCGCGAGCCGTCCAGCACAAACCCATCGAGATCATCAGACAGCCAGTACAAATCACAACGAGGCGTCGCTGAAATGTCATCGCACAACTCCTCGCTGTAAGCAGGCCATCAGATTCGTAGCCTGACTCTCCGAGGCTGTGAACTTTTGGGTAGCTGAAGTCGTGAGACTTCAGAGTTCGCCGAGAAAAATGAACTCTCACGAGTTCAGCTACCAATTACTTCACAGCCTCTCTGAGTCGGGACGTTCAGAGCGAGAACGCCCGACTTGGAAAGTCAGGCTACGGCGCTGTCGCATCGTCCCGTCACTTCTTTTTCTTCGCCGCTTTTTTGACGGGCTTAGCCGGTGCTTTGGCTTTGATCGGCTTCGCAGCTGGCTTGGCCTTCTTCACGGGCTTGACCGTCTTAACGACTTTCTTGGCGGGAGCTTTCGCTTTGGCCTTCGCCGGTTTGGTCTTCACGGGCGCGGCCTTTGCCGGTTTGGCTTTCGGCTTGGCTTTCGCGACGTGTTTGACGAGCTTCGTGGGCTGCGTGACCTTGGGCTTTTCGGCCTTCGGCGGTTTCGGCGGGCCATAGCGCAGCAAGTCGGCGTCGAGCATCACGCCGTTGTCCCAGAGGACAGCTCCACTTTCGACGTGCGCCGTCTTGAAGAACTTTTCGCTCAGCCGAACCTGTTTGTAATGCGGACCCTGAACATAGGGGGTGACATCGACGGTGCGGCTGAGACCGTCATCGAAGTCGAGTTGCAAATGCAGGTCGTTCAACGCGACGACCGAAACGACGCTCACCGGTCGTGGTGGCTCTACCATCTGAGGGTTCCTTTAAGAGTCTTCATTTTCGGAATGCACCTCCCTGTGCCTTGGACCTGCCGTGGTGTTCCCGCGACTGCTCGGAGGCGCGGGGATGTTTCTATTTCGTGGACTGTCCCGCCTTGGTGAGGCGTTTGAAGTAGTCGCGAATGAATCGTTGATAGCCCTCCGGGCCTTCTTCGCGGAGGCTTTGGAGGAGTTCTTCACGGATGCGCGGTTGCATCTTGAGGATCAGCGACCGCGTAGCCGGATCGAGGTCTTTCAGAACTGCCTCCATGGCGAACTGACTGGAGTTGTCTCCTTCCAGACCACTGCGCGGTTTGGGATTCGACTTCAGCGGCGGTGGCGGAGCGTTCGGATTCTTCTGGCCTTTGTTGGGCTGCTCGGAGGCATCGCCGGTTTGCATGGCTTGCAGACGAGCCGCCATCTGCATGGCCTTTTGAGCCTTTGCTGACTGGAGCAACTCCGCCAACTCGGCCGCCTTTTCGGCGGACAATGGAGCTTGTTCGGCGGCGGCGTTCGGTTCGCCCGGTGCATTCATAGGCTCTCCGTTCGGCGGCGACTGCGGTGGTTCAGGTGCCTTCGCGTCGCCCGGCATCGGCGTTTCGCCTTCACTTTTCTCAGCCATTTCGGAGTTCAATAACTCGCCGATTTCCTTGAGCAATTCATCGAGCGCTCGCTGATCGGCCGCGAGGCTTTCGTCCGCCTTCTGGAGTTGATCGAGCTTCTTCGCTTCGCGCTCGGCCAGTTTCTCACGCTGCTCGGCGGGGTTGGGTTTGTCCTTGGGCTGAGCCGGCGGCGGCTTGTCATTTCCCGTTTGTGGCTTTTGCGGCTGACCCTTATCCGGCTTCGCAGAGTCCGGCTTAGCAGCATTTGGTTTTGCTGCGTCCGGCTTCGCGGCATTTGGTTTCGCAGCATTCGGCTTCTTTGACGCAGGCTTCGCCGGATCGGCGATGGCCGGTTGGAATTCGTTCGCGTTGTCTTCCGGCTTTCCGGCCTCGGGCATCGGAGGGTCGTTGCCGAAATCTTCCGGCTTCGCAGCCAACTCGGGCGGGTTGTCACCGGCGAGCGGATCGTCTCCGGGCATTGGCTCAGGAGTCGTTGGATCGTTCGGGTTCTCACCGTTCTGCGGCTTCTGTTTTTGAGTCTTCTGCTTCAGCGCCTTGTAGTCGTCACGCTTTTGCAACTCCTTCGTTTTGGCGAGTTCCTTGTCGGCTCGGCGTTCGACGTCCTTTTGCTGAAGGGCGATCTCTGGCAATTTCGATTCGGGTGCTTCCGGAGTCGCCTCCATCAACTGCGATTCCTCGTTGGCCAGGTTTTGTAGTTTTTCACGCAACGCTTCGATCGCCTTGCGCAGCTCTTCGAGTTCGCTGGCGGTCAGCTCGCCCGATTGCTTGAGCATCTCGCGATGCAGTTCGTCGAGCGCCATCGCGGCGTCTTGCTTCGCGTCCTTCTGGGCCTCGCGCAGGGCTTCCAGCCGGTTCTTCAAGGCTTCCAGATTTTCCTGCACTTGGTCGGCACGGGCTTCGAGTTTCTCCAGTTTCGGATCCTGCGTATTCGCGTCGGCCGACTGCTTGATCTCTTCAGCGAGTTTCTTAATTGGCTCGGTCGCGGCCTCTTTGAACGCTTCGGAGAGGGCCGCCATTTCGCGTTGCAATTCGGGCGGAAGAAGTTTTTGCTTCTCAGCCTCTTTGGCCAACTCCTTTAAGTCTTCGTTGAGCTGCTTGGCCGTCTCGGCGTTCTTAGCCTCGTCCTGTTGGACCTGAGCCAACTCTTGCTTGAGTTGAGCCAACTCTTTTTGCGTCGCCGGATCGAGCTTCGGTTCCGGCGTCGGCATCGGAGGCTTCGCAGCATCTTGCGGCTTCGGCTGGTCCTTCGTGGCCGACTGATCTTTCGGCTTGGGTTGATCCTTGGCCGGTTGAGCCTTGGGTTGATCCTTCGGCTGTGTCTTTGCCTGATCCTTCGGTTGATCCTTCGGTTGATCCTTTGGTTGATCCTTCGGTTGATCCTTTGGTTGATCCTTTGGTTGATCCTTTGGTTGATCCTTCGGCTGTGGGTTGTCCTTGTTGGCTTGTTCTTGAGCGGCGGCTTGGTCGGCCTTTTCTTCCGCTTCGGCTGCGGCCTTTTCGGCGGCCTCTTGAGCGGCTTCGATCTTCTCAGTCAGCGGTTCGGACTTCTCTGCCAGCTTTTCGAGCTTCTCTTGGACCTTGGCTTGATCTTCAATCAGCTTGTCGAGCTTCTTGGCGAATTCCTCTTCCTTTTTCTCCAACTGAGCGAGCTGTTTGTCGGCCGCATTCGGGTCGTTCGACACGATGCGGATTTGATACTCCTGGGTTTGAGCCGATTGGCCTTTGCGATCGCGGACCTCGGCGCGATACCTCAGGATGTCGCCGTTCTTGAGTCCCTCGCTGGTGAGATCGAGCATGACGAGCGACGTATCGACTCGCTGCACGTCGGAGTACGCCTTGATCGTTCGGTCGACGAAGTCGTTCTTGCCACGTTGCACGGAGAGGACGAGTTCGCCGAGTCCGAAGTCATCAAACGCCGCGATGACGATGGGGACTTTGACCGGCTCGCTGAGCACGAGGTCGATGCCGGGGCGTTCGATCATGATTTGCGGCGGATTGTCCGGGACCGACGTGATGCGAGCTTCCTTCATGGGCAGGTTGGCCGCATCGATCTCATTCTTCAGTTCGACGCGATACCAACCGTCGCCGTTGATCGGGAAGGTGCCCGTCCAGCGGTGCGCTTCGCGGACGGCGGCGAAGTGTTTCGAGGCAGGCGTTTTCGGCTTCGCGGTTTCGCCGTCGTTTTCTTCTTTCAGCTTCAACGGAAACGTTTCGGCGATCACGAACTTGTGGATTTCGCGAGTCGCGGCGGGGAGCGTGCCGAATCGGCCCCAGAGGATTTTGCCGTTGAACTGCGTAAAGTTGACGCCGCGAATCGAGTGTCCTTCAAGGTCCAGTTCGCGAGCAGGAATTTCCAGTCGCGCCCATCCGCCGGCATTTGGCAGATCGCCGGCTCGGCGACGGCTGGCGGTGTGGCTTTGGCCGAGGTCGATTTTGTCCGCGCCCCAGAAGGCACGGCGTTCCCAGTTTTGGCCGTCGTGGAATTGCAGCATCAACTCTTCGGCGGGCTGATCGGCTTCGATGAAGACTTCGGCGAAGAGCACGTCGCCGGCATGGATTTCGAACGACGTGGCGGCGGAATGGAACAAGTGGAACGACTGGCCCGGCGTGCCGGGATGCGAATGCCACTTGGCCCACTCGGTCGGATCGGCTCCGCGCTTGGGCGCTGCCGCGTTCGGATTGAGGTCTTTCTCCTGCGGTCCCCAATCCCAGCGGCCTTCGACGGCGTGACCTTTCGGCAAAGAATTCTCAAACCAAGTCCGCATGGGGCGGTCTGCGACGGCCACGGAGTTGAACTCTTCACGCAGCAGTTGAATCTCGCCGACGGAAGCATCCCCTTCAACGTTGACGGTGATTTCGACATTGCTGCCGACTGGCCCGCTGACGTCGGCGACGTCGGGCGGATTGACGCGCGGTTCGGGCATCAGCATGTAGGTCGGGTAATGCACCGCCGCCTGCAAGCCGACCAGCCGAGGACGTTCGAGCATCGTGACCGTCGCCAACTTGGTCCAAGTGCCGCCGCCATTCACGCGGTACTCGAAGGAGCTGTCATAGGCCGGCAATCGAAACGCCCATTGCGTGGCATCCTCATTCGGTCGCAGTTCGTGCCAGAGTGTCTTGCCTGCGTGCTCGCCCTCGACCGGTTTCATTTCCAGACGCAGCCGATCAATTTTCTTTCCCGACACCTTGGCGAGAAATTCGACCGCCTCGCCGCGTAACACTTTGGTCGTGCCAGGCTTCACGTCAAGAAACACTCCCGTCGCTGGCGGAATGTCCGCGAACGGCGAAAAGATACGAGCCAACGCGGTCGGCAACCGATCCGAGAAGATGCCCAACGCGGTGGCGAAGACCAACACGCCGAGGAGCGCGAACAAGCCCGCTCGTTTCAGCGCCGGCTTATCCAAGACTGAAGCCGGCCGGAAGTTCTTCACCCGTTCGATCGCTTCAGAGATCAACCGCCGCACGAATGCCAGCGAGAATGTCTTCTGCTTGTCAGAGTCCAGATCCACCACGCTGACCAGCCGGTTGTGAATCCCCGGCAACGTCGCCTCAATGCGCCGAGCCACAAATCGCGAGGTCATTCGTCGGAACATCGGCCGGAGCACGCCGTTCAGAAAGGCCCAGCCGCTCGGCACGACGACCAGCAGCAAGCCGACCAGCCGCAGCCACTCGCCGAACGCCGAAGCCAAGTCGGCCAAAGCCACGACGACCAAGAGGACTAAGCCTAATCCGACGGTGATCCCGATTCCGGTGGCGGTCCAAGCGGCTCGCAACAGACGTCGCGTACTCGCGATAAGTCGATGCAGCAAACCAATCTCAGAGACATCCTGTCGATTATCAGTCGCCATGAGCGGGCCTCCCGTGAGGGTGTCCCCGCCGCCGGGTTGGCCCCAGTGGCGGGGCTGGAATTCGATGGGGCGAGATTTCAGACAAGTTCGCTCCGATTCGCAACATCCAAAGTGCCAAAAGGCCGAACTTTCCGCCGATTGGAGCGGGAAACTTGCCTCGCGACCTCGTTTCAACGCCGCCCCGCTCGCCAAAACGTCCTGCGTTCAACGCGCGGCGTCTCGCAGACAGCGGCTGACCTCGCCCGTCAGTTTGGCGAACTCCGGGCTGGATCGGAGTTCCGAGTCACGCGGATGCTCGAACGGCACGGCGATGTCGGCGACGAGCCTGCCGGGAGACTTGCTCATCACCAGCACGCGCTGGCTGAGGAAGACCGCCTCAGCCACGTTATGCGTGACGAAAATCCCGGTCCAACGCTGCGCGGTCCAGATGCGGAGCAACTCTTCGTTGAG
>CAMDEA010000117.1 GCA_945893045.1 Planctomyces sp. SH-PL62 | reverse complement strand
ACCTGCTCCCGAACCGCTGGCATCAACAACTCGGATTTCACTTGTGGGACATCATCCATGATCGACTCCAGAAAGAGGTTCCGAACATTTTCAACCTCATTCTGACAACTCTGTATTCATCGCGCCAGGCAAAATTGGCACACCCGCGCCGACCGAGTCGAAACAAATCGCGCCACAGTCCCTGCTCCTAGATGGTCAGCAGAGAATGACTTCTCTGTATCAAGTCACGATACGAGGCAAGGTCGTCGAGACGGTTACTCCGAAAAAGAAGAAGGTCAAACGTTGGTTCTACTTTGATATCCGAAAAGCGCTTGATCCTGCCGTTGACCGCGAAGAGGCGATTGTCGGCGTGCCGGAGGACCGGATGGTCCGAACTGACTTCGGACGTGAAGTCGTACTAGATGTATCTTCCACCGAGCGCGAATACGCATTGCTCATGTACCCGGTATCTCAAGTCTTTGATTGGGACACTTGGCAAGACGGTTTCGACGAGTATTGGCGCGGCGACCAGAATGACAATACGCGGAGAGAATTTCGAGCTTTCAAGAAACAAGTCCTGGAGAACTTCAAGTCCTACCATGTGCCCGTCATTACGCTGGACCGCTCGACGTCGAAGGAAGCGGTGTGCGTTGTCTTCGAGAAGGTAAACACGGGCGGCAAGCCGCTCGACGCATTCGAGCTAGTCACGGCGATGTATGCCGCCTCCGGCCACGAGCTTCGGAAAGACTGGTATGGGGATGACTTGACGAAGGGGCGACATCGACGGCTCGCAGAAACTCTCCGGCCCGCAGGTTCAGATACGGGCATCATTGCCGAGGTTTCCAACACCGATTTCCTTCAGGCAGTCTCGCTATTTCATACCCGTGAATTGCGACAGAAGGCGGAGCGCGATGGCAAACAAGGCAAGGAATTGCCCGCCGTTACGGGCAATCGACAGGCGCTGCTCAACCTCCCTCTTGAGGCATACAAGAAGTATGAGGCACAGGTAGAGAGCGGCTTCGTGCAGGCCGCGAAGTTTCTCCACACGCAGCACATCTATCGCATTTTTGATCTTCCGTATCAGTCGCAAATCGTGCCGTTGGCGGCAATCCTCGCCGACATTGGTGAGTCGTGGGAGCATGAAGCGAATCGCGCACTGTTGATTCGGTGGTACTGGAATGGCGTGTTCGGTGAGCTTTACGGCTCGGCGGTCGAGACGCGTATTGCGCGAGACTTCATGGAAGTGCCTGTCTGGCTGAATGGTGGCCCAGAACCATCCACCGTCTCGGAGACGATGTTCCGTGCCGACCGGCTTAAGACCATGCGTATGCGTCTCTCTGCTGCGTACAAGGGCGTGAACGCTCTCTTAATGAAGGAAGGAGCGCAAGATTTTCGTTCGGGGCAGAAATTCGATCACACCGTTTTCTTTGGCGAGAATGTCGATGTCCATCACATATTTCCGCAAGAGTGGTGCAAACGTCAGCGCCCGCCGATCAAGGCCGCGATTTATGATTCCATCATCAACAAGACGCCGCTGTCCTATCGCACAAATCGAATTGTCGGTGGTGTTGCGCCGTCCGAGTACCTCTCAAAGTTGGAAAGAGGGAGTCAAACCACGCCGCCGATAGCGCGTGAGAATCTTGATTTCTATCTCAGGTCTCATCTGATTGATCCAGACCTTCTCCGTGCCGATTCATTTGACGCCTTCTTGGTTGACCGACAGAAACGACTTCTGGCACTCATCGAGCAAGCGACTGGCAAAGCCGCGTATTCGGGAGGAGTTGAGGAGGAAGGTCAGGACGTCGAAATTGACGGGGATGCTGCCGAAGCCGAACTAACGATTGCAGAGACATGATGACCGCAGATTTGTGGGCCACTCAAGCCCTGGCGACATCCGCCGCTCGCTTCAGCGACGACCCACTCGCCACTCGACGACGTTTCGAGAGCGAACGACCCCGCCACACGTTCCACCACGAGTCCCACAACATGGCGATCCCTGCCTTTCTCTGTCGCTCCGCATTGATCTGATCGGCAAACTCCACTTGTTAGACAACAGGCGGTAAATTGTTCGGCATAACCGAATTCCGCGATGTCGATCCAAGCAAGTTGCGTGTTCCGCCGTCTCGGCCACAAGGGGCTGATCCGGCGAAGTTAGCTCGCCAGATTTCCTTGTTTGGACGATCGGCATTGGGCATGCCGCCCCCGTGGGTTTACGAAGGATCGGACGGAACGCTGGTCCTCTACAACGGCGTCACGCGAGCGACCCGAATTGCTAAGTTGGCTCCGGGGGTGCTGATTCGGATCGAGATCATCGGTAGACTGCCCAAGGCGTTTGCCACGCAACCGACCATCGGAGATCTCTTACCATGACCAACCTGCAGCGTGAGGCGTTGGACGTTTTTATTGAAGTGTTGGAGTTATCGCCCGACATTCGACTCGGCCAATTGATGGCTCATCTGGGATTCTTGGGTGACGCGCATCTCGACAAAGGACTCGGCAACATCGAAGACGATGAACTGATCGCCGTGCTGTACCGACATCGGGCCGAGTTGCAAGCACGCTTGCCAGGGACGCCGCCACAATTCGTGATGCCGAGCGGAACGACAACGTCCGTTTCTGGAAGTCCGACAATCCCAGTCGTGCTGCCTGCCGTGTAATGCAGCGGACAAAAAGGTGGCAAACCACTCTTGGCAAACACTCCACCAATCTTTGAACCGTGGGCCGCAGGCGACTTTGTCGCGGATCACTTCATCGAGAAAGGACTGCTTGTGAATCGACGCATATTGCGATGTTTGGCCTCTCGTTCGTTGGTCCTCGTTGGCGCATTGGCGATTGCTCTGTTCGGCGGAATGCCGAATGGGCGGACGCAAGAAGGGGCGGCGGCGTTGGTGGCCCATGTGGTGCGGCCGGTGCATCCGATTTTGATTCGCAACGAGCACCGGCCGTTGCTGCGAGTTGTGGTCGATGTGCCGAAGGGACAAGCGGTGCGAGCGGCGTCGCTTGTGATTTCGCTCGATGGTACGGACGACTTGAATGACCTCGCGGCGGTGCGGTTGTTTGCGACGGGGGCTTCTGAGGCGTTCTCGTCGGCGAGTCCAATTGGTGAGGCGGTTGCGCCGGCGATGACGATGACTCTGCCTGTTGATCGCGAGTTGGCGGAGGGCAAGAACGTCTTCTGGCTGTCGTGCCGGTTGAAAGACTCCGCCGAATTGTCGCATCAAGTCGCGGCGTCCTGCACCTCGATCGTGACGTCGATGGGAAAGATCAGTCCGCGCGACGACGTCGCGAACGCGCGGCAGCGGATTGGGGTCGCTCTGCGGAGACACAACGACGATGGCGTGCATACCTATCGCATTCCCGCGCTGACGACGTCGGTACGCGGGACGTTGCTCGCGGTTTACGACATGCGGCGACGCATGGGGCGCGACCTGCAAGAAGATATCGACATCGGGCTGAGCCGCAGCACCGATGGTGGACGAAGTTGGGAAGCTCCGCGAGTCATCATGGACTTGGGAGAATTCGGCGGGCTGCCTCAGGAGCAGAACGGGTGCAGCGATCCGGGCATCATCGTCGATCAGCAGACGGGCGAAATCTTCTGCTTCGCCGTGTGGATGAACGGCAAGCCCGGCAAGCATCAGTGGAATGACGACGGCTCGGAGCCGGGCTTCGAGATCGGCAAGGCGGCTCAGTTCATGATGGTCCGCTCGAAGGATGATGGCCTCACCTGGTCGCCGCCGGAGAACCTGACTCGGAAGTTGAAGCAGGAAGCCTGGTGGTTGCTGGCCCCCGCGCCGCAGTCGGGATTCTGCTTGTCGGACGGGACGCTCGTGATGCCGGTTCAAGGCCGCACGGGGCGCGAGCGACTGGAGACCTTCGCGACGATCATGATCAGTCGCGATCACGGCCAAACTTGGACGGTCGGCAAGCCTGGCTACACGGGCGGCAATGAGTGCCAGGCGGCGCTGCTCGGCGATGGCTCGATCATGCTCAATGTCCGCAACGATCACGAACGCTTTCGAGCGGTCGTCGTGACGAACGATCTCGGGCAGACTTGGCAGCCGCATCCAACCAGTCGCAACACGCTCATCGAACCGAACTGCAACGGCAGTCTCTTGCGGTTCGACTACGAACGACGCGGAGAGAAACAGCGCGTGCTGCTCTTCGCGAATCCGCATTCGCAAAATGGCCGCACGCATCACACCGTGCAGGTCAGCTTCGATGACGGGCTGACTTGGCCGGACTCGCATCATTGGCTGTTGGATGAGGGACGCGGGGCCGGCTATCCGAGTCTCACTCGCATTGACCGCGATCATGTCGGGATCGTGTATGAGGGGAGCCAATCGCATCTCGTGTTCGAGAAACTGCCGCTTGTGGACCTGCTGGAGCCGACGCGCCGTCATGCCTCGCACGATGTCTGGCAGCGTGAAGTCTCGAAAGAAGGAGCTGCATTCCTGGAGCGACGCCGCCAATCGCCGCCGTATGGGGCTTCGAGTTTCGATCTCGGCGGACTGCGAGCCGGTATGGGTGCGCGCAGCGAGCCGACCGTTCCGGGCGTGAAGCTGACGAAGATCAAAGTCGGCAACGTGCCGTGCGAGTGGGTGATGACTCCCGAGGCCGATCCCAACGTGCGACTTCTCTATCTGCACGGCGGCGGCTGGGTCTCTGGTTCGGGCGGCAACTATCTGCCGCTGGCCGCGGAGATTTCGCTCGCGGCGAAGTGCGCGGTCCTGCTGCCGGATTATCGACTCGCTCCCGAGCATCCTTTTCCGGCCGGACTTGATGACTGCGTCGCGGCCTACGAATGGCTCGTTGCCAACGGACCGAGCGGCCCCGGTGCCGCGAAAGCCACGTTCGTCGCGGGTGACTCGGCGGGAGGCAATCTGACACTGGCGACGTTGCTGGCACTGAAGGACCGCAAGCTCCGCCTGCCCGCTGGCGGCATCCCGATCTCACCGGCCACAGACTTCACGCTGACGAGCGAGGCGTTGAAGTCGGTGTATGACCCGATCATCAGCTCGCGCACGATGCCCGAGTTTCGCGACCGCTACTTACCGAAGACCGATCCGCGCGATCCATTGGCCTCTCCGCTGTTCGGCGACTATCGAGGTCTCCCGCCGCTGCTGATTCAACTCGGCGAACACGAAATGCTCCGCGACGACGCCATCCGAGTCGCCAAGAAAGCCCGCGCCGACGGCGTCCCCGTGACGCTCGAAATCTGGCCCGGCATGGTCCACGTCTTCCAAATCCGAGGACTCCCCGAATCCCGCGAGGCCATCCGCCGCATCGGCGAGTTTGTGAGAAGCCGACAACGCGATTAGGCGATCGGCCAGAGAGATGTAACCCGAAGCGTCAGCGAGGGAGTGAAGAGGAGCATTCCCTCGCTGACGCTTCGGGTTACATTATTGAACACGAAACGTCAGTCCCACCAAAACGATTTGGAGTCAACAATGAAATCTCTCGCGCTCATGATGACACTCCTCGTGCTTGCTCAAACGACTTCGAATGGACAAGACGCGACCAAAGCTCGTGCCGCCAGGTCATATCCGCCACAGATGCAGGGGTGTCGTGTCGAGACTTACAAATCCGTCGGCGACACGAAGCTCAACCTCTACATCTTCAGCCCGGCGGCTCCGAAGAACGCGCCGGCGATCGTGTTCTTCTTCGGCGGCGGTTGGAAAAGCGGTACACCCCAGCAATTCGAGGTCCAGTGCCGCGAGCTTTCCAAACGGGGGATGGTCGCGATCACGGCGGACTATCGCGTCGAGAGCCGCCACGGAGTGAAGCCGACACAATGTTTGGCCGACGCTCGTTCTGCGATTCGCTGGGTGCGAGCACACGCGAATCAACTTGGCATTGATCCGCAGCGCATCGCGGCTGGCGGAGGTTCAGCAGGCGGGCATCTGGCGGCCAGCACTCCATTCATCACGGAGTTCGATGAACCCAACGACGACAAGAACGTGAGCGCCGTGCCGAACGCGCTCGTGCTGTTCAACCCCGCGCTCGTGCTGGCTCCGATCGAAGGTTTTTCTTTGGCGGAGGGCTTCGGCACGCGAGTCCCTGAAGAGCGCATGGGAACGAAGCCTGAAAACCTCTCGCCCGCGCATCACATCACGCGGAACGGCCCGCCCACGATCATCTTCCACGGTCGTGAGGACACCACCGTCCCGTTTGCATCGGCCGAAGCCTTCACCGCGAAGATGAAGTCGCTGGGCAACCGCTGCGAACTGCGCGGGTTCGAGGGCCAGAAACACGGCTTCTTCAACGGCGATGAGTTCAAAGAGAAGACGCTGGCCGAAGCGGACACATTCCTCGTCTCGCTCGGTTGGCTGAAGCCAGCGAAATAGACAACGGTCCTCGCGCCGCGCGAGTCCGGCTATTTGGCCAGCCACTGCACAGCGTCGATCACAACGTAACCGTCGGAATCCGCGTTCGAGATCGTCACCGTTGCCGGACCATCGTTCGTGAAGTCGAACATTCCAAGCGAATGAAACTCGCCGTTGGTCGGAGCCTTTCGTTGGTCGGTGTGGACGAGCTTCTTGCCTTCGGCGGAGTGGACTTCGATGGCAACTTTCGATGCGCGGTTTGCATTCGGCGGGGATGTGACGAGGACTTCGTAACGGCCGGGCTTCGGGATTTTGGCGGTGAAGCTGGCGGTGGCTTTGCCGTCCTTGGCCGCGCCGTCATGGCGGTAGCCGTTGCCGATGTAGTTCGATGACGCGCTGCTGACCTGCCAGTCGCCTGTGAGCTGTGCGTCGTCATCGTCCACGACCACGCCGGGGAGTTTTTTCGGGTCGAGGAACGACTTCGCGGTTTTCGGTTTGGAGGCGTCGGCGTATTCGAGCACCTGGCCGTCCTTGAGCAGTTGCTCGCGGAGTTTCGCGTAGGCCACGTCTTGCACGGCGAGGTTGCCGTCGATCGCCATGACCGCCGCTGTCGCGCCGCTTTGGCCGAGGATCATGAAGACCGGCTCCATGCGAATGCTGCCGAACGCAATGTGCGAACTGCTCACGCAGATCGTCACGATCAGGTTGTCGCACTGCCCGCGCCGTGGCACGAGCGACCCGAACGCGATCGCATACGGCGAGATGCCGACCCCGATGTCCCCTTCGTTCTGCACGGAGCCGTCGGGCGTGATGTACCGCTGCACGTTGTGCGAGTCGATCGTGTAGCTCCCCATGCCGACCGAATCGGGCGTCGGCTTCTTCTTCGTCAGTTCGTTCTCGGTCATCACGAACTGGCCGACCATGCGGCGCGCCTCGCGGACGTAGATTTGATGCGGCCAATGGCCGTTGTCGGTGAATTCGTCTTTCGGCAGGCCCCACTTTCGCATTCGCTCGCGGACGTCGGCCGGCACGCGCGGATCGTTTGTCACGAAGTACAGCCAACCCTGCTGATACCGGCGATGCTCGGCGAGGATTTCGCGCCGCCGTTCGTAACTGGCCTCGGGGTAGTCGTAGTTCATGCCGATGTTGTCGGTGCTGAACGGACCGTGGTTGTTCGTGTCGGTCTTGTGATTGGGGAGCGGGTCGAACTTGTCGAAGGTCTCCTTCCAGCCAGCCTCGTAAATGCGGACGAGCAGTTCGTATTGCTTTGGGTCGTAGCCGTCGGGCTTCGGGAACGGGATGCGGTTTTCGGGATGGTCAGTCGCGCACCAGCGGTAGCAATACGCCTGCACGCGCTTGTCGGCCGAGCCGTATTCGCCGGGCGGCTCGGTGCTGATCCGCGGCAGCACGCCGGACGTCGGATCGCCGGGAACGACGTATGGGCTGATCTTCGTCTTCAGCACTCCGAAGTGATGCCGATGATGCAGCACTCCGGTTTGCACGCCGTTCCACTTCTCGCCGTAAACCGAGTTCGCTTCGCGGCCGACGTGATAATCGACCCCGGCCGCCGCGAGCAGATCGCCCTCATAGGTCGCGTCGAGGAACATCTTCCCGGCGAACGTCTTGCCCGACAGCATCGTGATGCTGGTGATGCGGCCGCCAGACTTCTTGACCCCTACGGCACGATCGAGCCACTCGTCGCGATGCACGGGAATCTGGAACTCCTTGGCGAAATCCTCGAAGACTTGCTCGGCGACATGCGGCTCGAAAATCCACATCGTGCGATTCTCGCCGTCGATCGCGGGCGTGCCTTGCCCCTTGTTGCCGAACTCGGCTTGCTTCTGCCAGCGCCAGGTCTGTGTCTTCTGATACTCCTTCCACACGCGATGATAGAAGTCTCGCGACAGCCCGCCGATGACCCCCTTGTTGCCGGTGTCGGTGAACCCCAGCCCGCCGCTCGACAACCCGCCGAGATGCTTGTCCGGGCCGACGACGATCACCGACTTCCCCATCTTCTTCGCCTGCACGGCGGCGATGACTCCCGACGACGTCCCGCCATAGACGATGACGTCCGCCTCGAACTTCTCGGCGGCAATGGTCAATGTTTGAGTTGCCACAAGCATCGTCACGCAAATGATCGAGCGAAGTTTCATAGATTGTTCCAATGTTGACGAAGAGATTCCTGGTTGCCGCATCACTTGATCGTTGCTTGACAGTCTAACTCACCCAGCTTGAATCGCACGCACACGATGTAGGGCGGCTCGCCTTCGGTCCAGTGGCCGTAGGTGGTGGTCACGAACGTGCCGTCGGGCAGCAGTTCAACGCCGGGGTAGCAGCAGTCGGAGCCTTTGGTGTTGTCCATGATGCGGACTCGATACTGGCCTTCGTTCCCCTTCACGATGTCTTCGTAGGCGCCGACCCACCCGACCCAGTCTCCTTTCGTGGGGCTGACGTGTGTCGTGTCGCGGAAGCTGACGAAGAGTCGGCCGTCGGGAGCATACTTCGCCGTGTGGCGATCACCGGTGAGCGACGCCGGAAGTTCGCGCGGCTCCACGCGAGTACCTGTCCGTCTTCGGAGAGAACCGGATAGATGACGTTGCCTCGCAAACTGAAGCCGCGTTTGTCATCGCCGCCGTGCAGCGGCAGGATGCCGCTGCGCCACTTCTTCATCGACTCAGGAGAAAGGCAGGGGTGACGGCGCACGTAGCTCGCGGTGGCAGGCGGCATGTTTGCGACATCGACGATGAACTTCTCGTCGAGCGTGTGGTCGAGTCATCGAGACCCACCGGAATCGATAGTGGGGCATTGCTTGGTCGCGAACAGATTGCCCGGGTTGATGTCGCGATGCACCATCCCCTTCGTGTGCCGTGCCTCGAAGACGATCAATATTTAAAACTTGGAAAAGTCTGTTGGTGCATCAGCACGACGCGCAAGCGAGTGGCTGTTCGAGAAAAATCACTCGCTTGCGCGTTGTGCTGGTGTCGCCACTCGCTTACGGCCTCGCGGATTTGGTGCAACAATCGTCGCCCTCGCACACCGACTCTCAATCTCGGAGATCACCGATGTCGTCCGCCAAACGCGATCTGACTCCTGAAGAAGTCCTGGGCTTTAAGAACGTCGAGGACGCGCAGATTTCTCCCGACGGTTCGCAGGTGGCGTTCGTGGTCGGCGACTCGTTCAAAGCCGAGAGCAAGTGGCCGAGGTCCACAATCTTGCTGGTCGCTGTAGTAGGCGGCGAGCAGCGGCCACTCACCTGCGGCCCGCGTACCGACTCGCTGCCGCGGTGGTCACCCGATGGCAGCCGGCTTGCGTTTCTTTCGGATCGGTTGAAAGAGGGGCAGCGTCAAGTGTTCGTCATCGCTCGCGATGGTGGCGAGGCGCTGCCGCTCACGAACATTGCCGGAGCGATCCCGACTCCGCGCGGGTTAAACGCGCTGCAATGGTCGCCCGACGGACGCTCGCTGGCGTTCTTAATGGAAGATCCGGAGACAGATGAGGAACGCGCCAAACGTGCAGCGAAAGAGGACGCGATCGCATTTGAGCAACAGCCGAAGTTCGTGCGCGTCTGGGTCGTCGATGTCGCAACGAAGTCGATCCGCTGCGTGTCACCGGACAACTTGCAAATCTGGGAGTTCGGTTGGCATCCGAATTCTCGCGAGCTTGCGGCCGTTGTTTCCGATCAACCCTATGAGTGGGCGTGGTACACGAATCGAATCGTCCGCTTTGGACTTGGTGAAGCGGCGCAGACCGTTTGGCAATCGAAACGACAAGTCGCGTTTCCGGTGTGGTCGCCCAACGGCAATCAGATCGCGTTCATCTCGTCCAACTGGAGCGACCGCGGTTGCGTGGCCGGTGACGTCTGGACGATCGACTCGCGCGGCGACGAGGTTCGCAACGTCACGACAGGTATCGTGGCCAGTCTTGGCTGGATGCAGTGGTCCTCGACCGGGCACGAGTTGTTGGCGATCGGACACGATCGCGGCGGAACGGGAGTGCATCGCATCAACGTCGCGACCGGCGAGCGGTCTCCAGTCTGGTGGCGACAAGCGGCTGTCGCGGAAGCTCATTGGCCGCGCTTCTCCGCGTCGCGCGACGGAACATTAGCCGTCGTGTTGGAAGATGCCACGCATCCGCGCGACGTGTGGATGCTCCGCGAGGAATCCGGATCGCTCGCGGCCAGACAACTCACGCATCTGCATCCACAGGCCGCCGAGATCGAGGTTGGTGACACGACGGTCCATCATTGGAAGGGAGCCGATGGTTGGGAGATGCAAGGACTGCTGATCAAGCCCGTCGGATATCGGCCCGGCCAATGTTGTCCGCTGGTGATGTGGGTCCACGGCGGGCCGACCGGTATCAGCGCCTCACGCTATTACGCTTCGTTCGGCTGGAATCAATTGCTCGCCGCAGCGGGCTACGCCGTGTTCCTGCCAAACTATCGTGGCTCGACCGGCTGGGGGGTGGAGTTCGCCGAGAGCAACATCGGCGACATGGGGGGCAAGGATTTCGAGGACATGCTGCTCGGCGTCGATTCGCTGATCGAATCCGGCATCGCCGATCCGCAACGGCTTGGAATCGCGGGCTGGTCTTATGGCGGCTTCACGGCGGCTTGGGCCGTTTCGCAAACGGATCGCTTCCGAGCGGCCGTGATGGGAGCGGGGATTTCTCATTGGCTCAGCTTCCACGGTAAGAGTTCGCTGGCCGATTGGGATGCGATCCACTACGCCGAGTCTCCCTATGAACTCGCCGGACGATTTCAGAAATTCTCTCCGTTGTCGTATCACGAGAACTTAAAAACGCCGACGCTGATTCTGCACGGTGCCGAAGACCAAGACGTGCCGGTCGAGCAGTCGTACCTCTTTTACCGCGCAATCAAAGACAAGCGCGTGCCGACCGAACTCATCGTCTATCCGCGAGAAGACCACGCGATTAAAGAACGCACACATTTGCTCGACATGTCACGCCGGGTGCTCGCGTGGTTCCGCCAATACCTGTGATCCGTTTCAATCCATTTGCCACTAGCATCCCAATTCCAATCAGAGCGACTCACAAAATGATTCAAATGCGGGGGGCTGAATGCGAGTCGCGGGAGCCACTCGCCTACGTAGCTCAGTCGCTCCTGCGACTGAGATTTCAATTCGCTAAGACGCACTAAAGGTCAATGAGCATGAATCCTTCACAAATGTTGTCTGCGAGTCTCACTCGTCGCCAACTCTTCGGCGACGGAGCCATCGGTCTGGGTGTCCCCGCGCTGGCCGCGCTGTTGGCGGAAGATTTGTCCGCAGCGGACACAGCACCGCAGAGGCCGAAGCAATTCGGCGGGCTGCCGGATCTGCCGCATCATCCGCCGAAGGTGAAGAACGTCATTTACCTCCTGCAAAATGGAGCTCCGCCGCATGTGGACACGTTTGATTACAAGCCGCAGATGGAGAAGTTTCGTGGACAAGAGTTGCCGGAGTCGTTTCACAAGAATCAGCGTTTGAGCACGATGACTCAGGGGCAGAAGAGCAAAGCCGTGTTGCCGTCGATCGTGCCGTTCCGGCAGCACGGCGAGTGCGGGCGCTGGTTGAGCGACTTCTTGCCGCACACAGCGACGATCGTGGACGAGGCGACGTTCATCAAGTCGATGCACACGACGCAGGTGAATCACGCTCCGGCGATCACGTTCTTTCTGACCGGCAACGAACTCCCCGGCCGGCCCAGCATGGGAGCGTGGGCGACGTACGGGCTGGGCAGCGAGAGCGATGAACTCCCCGGCTTCGTGGTCATGACGTCGCGCGACAAAGAGGCGAGCTGCGGTCAAATCTTCTACGACTTCTATTGGGGCAGCGGCTTCCTACCATCGAAGTATCAGGGAGTGAAATTCCGCGGCAGCGGCGAGCCGGTGCTGTACCTCTCGAACCCGGACGGCATGAGCCGCGAGGTACGCCGCGGGCTGCTCGACGATCTAAGAGTGCTCAACGAGGCGAAGTTCGCGGAGGTCGGCGACCCGGAGATCGTCACGCGGATCGCTCAGTACGAGATGGCGTACAAGATGCAGGCCAGCGTCCCGGAGTTGACCGATTTCTCCACTGAGCCGAAGCATGTGCTGGAGAGCTACGGCCCGGATGTCACTCGGCAAGGATCGTTCGCGTACAACTGCCTGATGGCTCGGCGGCTGGTCGAGCGGGGCGTGCGGTTCGTGCAATGTTTCCACGCCGGCTGGGACCATCACCGCAATCTGACGACTCAATTCGAGATCCAATGCCGCGACACCGACCAGCCGAGTGCCGCGCTGGTCAAAGACCTCAAGCAACGCGGTCTGCTCGACGACACGCTGGTCATCTGGGGCGGCGAATTCGGCCGCACTCCGTTCTGCCAAGGAGACATCAACGACAAGAAAACGCTCGGCCGAGACCATCATCCTTACGTCTTCACCATCTGGATGGCCGGCGGCGGCGTGAAACGCGGCTTCTCTTATGGCGAGTCCGACGACTTCGCCTACAACCCGGCCAAAGATCCCGTCCACGTCCACGACTTCCAAGCGACGGTGCTGCACCTGCTCGGCATCGACCACGAACGCCTGACCTACAAATTCCAAGGCCGCTATTTCCGCCTGACCGACGTGCATGGCCGAGTGGTCAATGAGATCTTGACGTGATTGTGGGCGTGCCGGCGACACGGACTTGCGTTGGAGGCCGAGCAGCAATGTCGCAGCCACAACGATGGCTCCAACGCTCCGACCGGCATCCGATTCCGAAGCTGGAAGCGCATGATGCTCTCCGCTGCCCCCTCGACTCTTGGTTGGGCAGACTTGGCGGTTTGGGAAGACCTCGAACTCTACAAAGTGTCCGACTTGGGAAGCTGGTGAAGAGTTACCGGCGGCGAGTGGGTCCGGTCCCGGTGAGTGCCGCGACTTTGCCGTTTGTATTGAATCGAACGGTCCCGAAAGGCTGATGAAGATTGACGATCACACGAGGTTTGTACCGCGGGTGTTGGCCCTTTGTCCGGCAAGGCAAATGGGCGATCGCGGCACAACGGGGATGCCAGATTCACACATTCTCCCAAGGATGGGGCTATGCGATTTCTGTCGTGGTTAGAAACGATGCGTGGGCGGATCACCGAGCGAGATACCACCGCTCGGCGACGCAGGACCAAGGTTCCGGTCGCCGGCCAGCTTGAACAACTTGAAGGTAAAGCGTTGCTCTCGGTGTCGGCGCTGTTCGTGAACGGCGAGTTGAACGTCGTCTCGGATGCGAACGACAACATCACCGTAGGCTCGACTGGATCCGGTGCTTCGACGCGAGTGCAAGTGCTGGCGAACGGCAACTTGGTCACATCCGTTGCCAGTGTGCTGAGCAGTTCGGTCACGTCGATCGTGATTCAAGGGGGCAACCTCGAGAACACCATCGACCTGAGCACGGTGAGCATCGCGAACTATCCCAACTTGGCCGGGATCAACGTCGATGCCGGACATGGCAGCGACACAATTTTGGGCAGCAACGGAATCGCGGAGACGTTGCTGGGCAATCACGGCGACGATCTCATCACGGGGCTCGACGGCGCTTCGTCGATCAACGGCAACGACGGCAACGACACCATCATCGCCGGCGGCGGCAACGACAGCCTCAACGGCGAAGATGGCGACGACAGCATCGACGGCAACGACGGCAACGACACGATCATCGGCCATGACGGCAACGACACGGTCGATGCCGGCGCGGGCAACGACGACGTGACCGGCGGCGACGGTGACGATTCGATCGTGGGCGGGACTGGCAACGACACGATCAACGGCATGATGGGAGCCGACTCGATCGACGGCGGCGACGGCAATGATGTGGCGTTTGGCGGCGCGGGAGCCGATTCGCTCAATGGAGGTCTCGGCGATGACTCGCTGGCGGGGAACGAAGGCCGGGACATGCTGCTGGGAGGCGATGACAACGACTCGCTGGACGGCGGCGGGGATGCCGACACGCTGCTGGGTGAAGCCGGCGATGATCTGATGGATGGACTGTCTGGCAATGATTCGATGCAAGGTGGCATCGGCGACGACACTATTCGAGGCGGTGCTGGCCGAGACACGCTCGAAGGCCAGGCGGGCAACGACTCGCTGCAAGGCCAGGCGGGCAACGACACGATCTTTGGCGGCGACGGTTTCGATTTGCTCGACGGCGGCAACGGCAACGATTTCGAGGATGCTGGCGAGGTGCCGACGGCGGCAGTGCCTCCCACACCGCCACAGGCGCGGTTGTTCGCGGTGCCGTCCGACAATCGGAATCTGAATGTGATTGTCGAATTGAATCCGCAGACCGGTGCCGAGTTGAATCGCTTCGCCGCTCCGGAACCGACGAATGGGAACGGCGACGGTTTGGCATTTGACGGCACCAGCTTGTACTACCTCAATGGCTTTGGCACGAACACGCTGTATCAGCTCGAACCGAATACCGGGGCGATCATCCACAGCACGGAGATTCCGCGTCCGACCACTCAGCGATACGACGGCTTGGCCGCGTTGAACGGGTTCATCTACATCATGGACGCGATCAATGACGACATCCTGGTGTTCGATCCGGCTCTCGGTGGCGTCGGCACGGTGTTGGACATCAACGCCGTTAATCCGGGCACGAATCTCATCGGCGGACTCGCGGGAGCCAAGGATCCCGACCGCTTGATTGCGACGGTCGCGAACGGCCGCACGATCGTGGAGATCAATCCGCTGACCGGCCTGATCGTGCCGCTGGCGGATGCGAGCCTGGGCTTCAGTCCGACGACGGCTTCGGCGGGAACCTACTCCGGCCTGGGAGTCGTCGGCAGCTTGCTCTACTTGGGCAGCACGAGACTTTCCACCGCGAATGCGCTCAGCGTCACGTCCTCTTTGGATGTCTTCGATCGCTCGGGGCTGCTGCTGCAAACTCTCACGCTACCGTATGGCATCTCGGCCTTCGGAGCCGACGATATCGGGACGGTCGGCCTGCCACCGGGTGCTCCGGGGCAATTCGACATCGTCGTGAATCTGCCGGCGGGACTGAGCGTGAGTAACACGCAAGCGTTCGATTTGGCGGAACAGAAATGGGAGTCGATCGTCCGTGGCGATCTACCCGATGTCGTGGTGGCGAATGTGGGGACGATCGACGATCTGGTGATCAACGTGACGATCGCGTCGATCGACGGGCCGGGCGGAGTGCTCGGCACGACGGGCATCGACGTCAAACGGACGGGGACGTTCTTGCCGGCGCTGGCGACGATCACGATTGACTCGGCGGATCTGGCTTCGCTGTCCGTGGATGGCCTCTTGACGGACATCGCCTTGCACGAGATTGGACACGCGCTGGGCTTCGGCACGGTGTGGGCGGATCAGCGTTTGATCGCCGGCGCGGGGACGACCAATCCCCGCTTTACCGGCCGGCAGGCGACCGCCGAATACAACCGCGCGTTCCGAAACTCCGAACCGAATGTGCCGGTGGAGAATGTCGGCGGAGCCGGCTCGGCCGATGTGCATTGGCGCGAAAGCCTCTTCGGCAATGAGTTGATGAGCAGCGTCATTAACACCGACACCAATCCGCTCAGCCGAATCACCGCCGCCGCTCTGGCCGACATGGGTTATCAGGTCGATTTGAATCTCGCCGATCCCTACACACCACCAACGACCACCTCGACCGGTTCCGGCTCGGCGACCGGCAACTCCGGCGCGGCAGTGACACAAGGGCAATGGACGCTCTCGAATCGCCCCGCGCAGCTTGTCAGGCCGCTGTTGCTGGGACATGCGCGACCGTGGTCGTTCGCGGGAACGGGTTCCGCGAGCAGCACGACACCAACGCCCAGCTTCAACGGAGCCACGATCCTCAATTTCAACGAAGTGCCGGAGACCGTCGCGAACGGATTCTCGTTGCAGGGCGTCACGTTCGGCTTCAAGGTCGCCGGGCTGGATTCCGCGGACGCGACGTTCGGGGCCTCGATCGCTCCCACCGGCACGTTCCAGAATCTCTCGTCTCCCGTGTTGGAGGGGAACGCCGCGGGCATCTTGAACATCGACTTTGAATCGCCCGCAACCAATCTGTCGTTTGCTGTGGCTCGATTCACCACGACCAACGTGACGAACGGAGTTCGCGTGTCGTTGTTCGACAGTTCGCTCAATCTCATCTCCACGATGCCTCTGAATCTGGCGATCACGCAAGTCGGTCCCGAAGGACTCTTCAGTTACACCGGCACGACGGGCGTGCGTCGAGTCCGCTTGGACTTCACCTCGACGACGGCCACTCTCGGCGGCGATCGCTTCGCCATCGACAATCTGGCCTACACGCTGGGCACTCCCAGCAATCCGATCGCGTTCGGTGGCGACACGCTGTTGGGCGGTGCTGACAACGACACGCTTGTGGGCCGAGACGGAAACGATCTGCTCAACGGCGGCGCGGGGAACGACTCGCTGGATGGCGGTGCCGGCAACGACAGCCTCTCAGGTGCGGCCGGTGATGATTCGGTCTTCGGCGGACTGGGCAACGACACCTTGAGAAGCGGCGCGGGTCAGGACACGTTGCTCGGTGGAGATGGCGACGATTCGATCATCGCGTCGCTCGGCGATGGCGTCGATTCCATCGTTGGTGGCGAAGGGAGCGATATCTTTGAGTTCGTCGGCAACAGCGCCGCGAACACGTTCAGTCTCGGTCAGACAACCGGACGACTGACCGTCTCGAACGACACGACCACTCAGACGCTCGCCAGCGATATCGAAGTCGTGCAAGTCACCGCACTCGGCGGTACGGATCGAGTCAACGTCGCCGATCTGACGGGAGTCGCGCTCACCGAGGTGCGGCTCAACCTGGGGGCTGGCAACGACCGACTGGCGTCTGATGCCGGAGCTAAACTCGGCAGCGTCCAACTGCGAGTCTTCGGCGACGCCGGCAATGACTTGCTCGTCGGCACCGACAGCGCCGAGTTGCTCAACGGCGGCGATGGCAATGACACGCTCATCGGCAACGACGGCAACGATACGCTCAATGGAGATGCCGGAACTGATTCGATCGACGGCGGAGCCGGCAACGACGTGATCGACGGCGGCACGGGGATCGCCACTCTCGATGGTGGCGATGGGAACGACAGTCTCACGGGCGGCGTTCTCAACGACGTCATCAACGGTGGAGCGGGCAACGACACGCTCGTTGGACTGAATGGCAACGACCTGCTCAACGGCATGGATGGCAACGACAGCCTGGCCGGCGGCTCCGGTGACGACAGCCTGATCGGTGGAGCAGGGGACGACACGCTCGATGGCGGCACGGACAACGACACCATCAATGGCAATGACGGCAACGATCTGATCAACGGCTTCCACGGCAACGACCTGATCCTCGGCGGCCTGGGGGACGACACCATCAGCGGCGATGACGGCAACGACACGATCTTCGGCGAAACCGGCAACGATCTGATCGGCGGCGGCGACGGCAATGATCTGATCCAAGGCAACGACGGCGAAGACACGGTGCTCGGCGGCGATGGCAACGACACGCTGCGAGGCGGCTCCGGCAAAGACATCGTGCTCGGTGGCGATGGCAACGACTTCATCGACGGACTCGGGGGCATCGACACGCTGGCCGGCAATCAGGGAGACGACACGTTGATCGGAGCCTCCAGCGAATTCAACGAACTCTTCAGGCTCGATCCCGCCGTGTTGGCGAAACTGCTGTAACCGTCCCCGTTCCCGCGCGGACGACGACAGCGATTTCGAGAAAGCCTGAGCAACAGAATTGCTCAGGCTTTTTTCATGCTCGTGACCTGCCCCCTGGCCGGTTGCCAATCGCAACAGCCTTCCCGCTTCATAGCGTCACTTGGTCCTGTGTAATGCTGGACACCAGCGTGATACGACGGAACAATGACCTTGCTGACCGTCTTAGGTCGTTGCCGCCACGAAGAAGGAAATGCCATGAGTGAGCGTCCCCCGAACCCGATTCCGTCTCAGGTCACGCGTGGTGAGTTTCCCTACCGGTTGACGGACGGGGCGACGGAGTCTCCCTATCTCACTTGGTTGCGCAATCACTCCAACTACATGGTCTCACGGGGATTCCTGGACTATTTCCGAGCCGTCGGAGTGCTGGTGCGGGGTATCGTCCTCAATTTCTTAATCGTGATGTCGATGCTGTTAGTGGTGTCGCTGTTGGTCGGGTATCTCTATCACTCGAATTTGCGTTCGTCGACGATTTCCACGGCGGATTTCGTCAAAACTGTCGAGCTCGCCCTCCAGTTACAGGACGCCATCGAGTTTGAGAAGGAAATCGAGTCAGAGACCGACACCATCAAGCCCGAGAGCCCCTTGATGTTATTGATCGAGGCCATCAAGTCAGAGAAGGACATCAAGCCCAAGAAGGACATCAATTCGGCGAAGGCCATCGAGCAGAAGGTGATCGACAACTTCAAGAAGAGGGACGACAAATACGAGCCCCCGCGGATGATCGATCGCTGGCTTGTCGGAAAGCTGTCGATCGAGACCAAGGTGGAGTTGGAAAAAACGGTGAAGGCTCAGAACACCATTCAGAAGTTGAATGAGTCGGCGGATCGGAAGCCCAAGGATCAGGCCAGCCCACAGAATGACAATCCAGCCAAAGTGAGCACTGTGGAAAAACAGCGGGAAGGAAAAAAAGATCCTCTGATTGAAGCGATCGAAAAGCTGGAAGAATCCGAGAGTTTGCTGGAACGTCTCCTGGTGAGCGATCTTTGCGAACTCATTAGCAACCGCTTTGATCCGCGCACATTTCCGAACGATGAGGAATTGGAATCCACCCCCAAAGTACTGGAACTCCTCAAAGAACAGCCTCCAAAGGGGGTCCGCCTTCGGCAGCGTAATCGACGCATTCTCGAAGAGGCGTACCCAGACCACTTGCCGAAGGATCAGCATAACCGTGTCTCGTTCCAGGATTGGGTCGCGTCACCCATCATGCCTCAGCCCTACTTTTTGACGCTTTCCGTTTCAGGAATTGCTCTGGCCTGGGTTCTTCTCTTTCCGATCGGTTTACGGTTCAGGCAGATTTCGCATCAACGCGAAAGCGTGCTGACGGGCGGCGGAGATAGCTCGGTCAAAGTTCGCGACCTTTGGGAGCGGACCTTTGGTGCGGTTTTGCTCGCGATCTTCGTGACCGCTGTGTTTGAGTCACTGCCGCTCCTCACATACCGGTTTCACTTGATCCAGGAGTTCCGGGCCACCCTCAGCAAGGATGCGGACTGGTGGAACACGCTCATGGCGTTGACCGGGGGCACATCGGTGGCCGTCTTGAGCGGTGCCGGCAAGCTGTTATCCGTCCTGGGGGGAACGAAAAAGAAGCTGGCGACGTTGTTCATCGGACTTCTGAGTCTGCTCGTGCCGCTCCTGGTCGTCCTGTATGTGACGGACTTCCTCGTCTACGAAGAAGCCTACCAAGGTGAGTTGAATCTTGGTCTCTTGGCGCTTCCGGCCGGTTTTATTTTGCTGACGATCGCTGCGTTCCTTTGGGGACTTGTCAAAGGCAGCTTCTCCTGGAAGGAGATCGGACTGCTGATTCTCCTGTTTCTGGGTCTGACGTTCGGAACCCTGGCCCTCGCCGGTTTTCTGCTCGTTCGTGTGTCCTTGGCGGACGACTTCGCCAGTGAATGGAACTATTACTTTGTCATTGGCTGGGCTCTTCAGCTCTGGCTGTTTTGTTTCCTCTTCGTGGACGTCAATCGAACTTCGATTCATGGCTTGTACCGCGATCGACTGGCGTCCGCCTACTTGATGGGGCTGGATACCGGAGGAGACGTCGTCATCGCGCCAGACCTCAATCTTGGCGAACTCTGTTGCCACGATACGGGGTCCACCGCGCCCTATCATTTGGTCAACGTGGCGCTGAATCTTCAGGGGAGCGATGATCCTTCAATCCGCGATCGCAAGAGTGACTTCTTCATCTTCAGCAAGCGATTCGTCGGTGGTCACCGCACCGGCTATTGTCGATCCGAAACTCTCGAACAAGTTCATCCGCAAATGAATCTGGCGACAGCCATGGCGATCTCGGCCGCCGCCGCGTCGCCGAACATGGGGACGGGGACAAACCCGTTGCTCGTCTGGTTCATGGTCCTGCTCAACGTCCGGCTGGGCTACTGGCTACCGAATCCCGGCCTCTTGGAAGACAGGCTTTCTGGCAAATCGTCCTGTTGGAAAGATTTCAAAAGGTGCGTGAGGCGGCTCGTCCCTTTCCTGCCTAAGTTGAAGGAAGGCCCGCCAGGATTGTGCTTTGAAAATGAGGTCTTCCAACAAGAACTAAAAGAGGTCCAACGACGTTGGCAAAACGCTTATCCAAATGCCTCCGAGCGATTCACCGGCGCGATGAACTCAGCACCCACCACGGCGTATGGTCTCGTCGGGATCGGATTTTCCGGGGGTGGCATTCGCTCGGCCACAATCAACCTGGGGATCGCCCAGGTGCTCGACAGGGCAGGAGTGTTTAGCCATGTGGACTTCATGTCGACCGTCTCTGGCGGTGGCTATCTGGGTTCGAGCATCAGCACTCTCATGCGTCGCGGCAACGTCCCCGCCACGAGCGAGATTGCAGGGGTCGTTCAGATTTCCGCGGACGCAACTCAACAGATCGTGACGGTCGCGGACAAGAAGAATGCCGGATCTCGCGAGTATCGGTACGCGAAGGACGTCACGCTCGCCGTCAAAGAGGGATGCCAGATCAAGGCCGGGGGAGCACTCGTCGCGTGTCTTCCGCCGGTCGAGCAACAGAATTCCCTCCTCAGCCGTTTCCTCTGGCGAATTCGGCCGTGGGCGTTGCTGCGCGAGATGGAGATGAAGCTGGATGAAACATACTCTTGGGTCAATCTCTCGGACGGCGGGCATATCGAGAATCTGGCGGGCATCGAACTTTTGCGCCGCCGTTGCAAGTTCATCATTCTCGGTGACGGCGAGGCCGATCCGAATCTCTGGTTCAATGGTCTGGCGACGCTCATTCGCTATGCCCGCATCGATATGGGCATCGACATCCAAATCAACCCCAAGCAGATCAGCGTCAATAAAAGCAAGCACGCCGTCGACAAAGGCAAAGATAATCAGAGTCAGCAGCACTTCGCCTTCGGGACGATCACCTATCCCGGCGACGCGCAGCCCGGATACTTGCTCTATCTGAAGTCGTCATTCACGGGTGACGAAGACGAAGTGATCCAGGAGTACCGGCATCGCAATCCGGACTTCCCGCACCAGTCGACCGCCGACCAAATGTTTGAGGAAGATCAATTCGAGTGCTACCGGTCGCTCGGTCAACACATCGGCGAGAAGGCGGTCGCAGCGTTGTCGAGTCACAGCCCGACGGCCGCGCAGCCGCCACTCGTAAGGTACAAAGATTTCACGGATCAATTTGCGAAGATGGCGATCGCCGCAGCACAAGAAGTGGAGTGCGAGGAAGAGGCTTCGAAAGCGGAAACGTCACACAAATGAGCGGTGCAGCAGGTGCGGGGAACGGCCGAGAATTCGTCTGGCCAAAGCGGTCTCGCTGGGACCGTTCCCGTTCCTTGCGTTGAATGGCGGTCACTCCCAAACTGCGTGACATGAAATCGAAATCACCGCTGCTGATCATCTTTGTCACCGTTTTCATCGACCTCCTGGGCTTCGGCATCGTGCTGCCGCTGCTGCCCAGATATGGCGAATACTTCGGCCTCGATCGGCTGCTCGGCCCGTTGATGGCCTCGTTCTCGGCGATGCAGTTTTTGTTCGCGCCACTGTGGGGCCGACTCTCGGATCGGATCGGCCGCCGGCCGGTGCTGCTGGTCGGGCTGGCGGGTTCGACCGTGTTTTACGGGCTGTTTGGCTTGGCGACCTCACTGGGCAAAGATGGACATTTTCTCGGCCTGTCGGTGATTCCGTGGCTGTTCATCACCCGCATCGGAGCCGGCATCGCAGGCGCGACGATCCCCACGGCGCAAGCCTACATCGCTGACACGACGACGGCCGAAGGGCGTGGCAAAGGGATGGCCTTGATCGGAGCGGCCTTCGGCATTGGCTTCACATTCGGGCCGTTACTGGGTGCGATGTTTGTCTCCAGCGATGTGAATGGCCCACCCAGTTCAATGGCCGGCTATGTCGCGAGCGGTTTGTCGGCATTCGCATTCTTGTGGGCGGTCGCTCGATTGCCGGAGTCGCTGAAGCCAGACAACGTCGCGCCTCGTCGCAGTTGGTTGAACGTCGGCGCGATGGGCCGAGCCTTCTCACATCGCGGCACCGCGCTGCTAATGCTGACGATCTTCCTGACGACTCTGGCCTTCGCGCAGTTTGAAGTCACGCTGTCGTTGCTGACAAAGTTCTTCGAGCTGGCTGATGACAAGAATTTCTACGTTTATGCCTATGTCGGCTTCATTCTGGCGCTGAGCCAAGGCCTGGTCGTGCGGCGGCTGTCCCCCAAGTTGGGAGACTTCCGCATGAGTCTGATCGGGACTGTGTTGATGACGCTGGGCCTGGTCTTGATCGCGATCACCTGCGGCCAAAAACATTTGGGCCTGTTGTTCGCCATCGTGCCGATCAACGTGCTGGGGTATTCGGCGCTCACGCCGTCACTGCAAGCGATGTTGTCGCTGCGAACGTCTGCGGACGAGCAAGGCGAAATCCTCGGCGTGGGTCAAAGCATGTCGGCGCTGGCTCGCATCGCCGGCCCGTTGTTGGGCGTGTGGTTATTTAAGCTCGATAAGCAACAGCCCGCCAACAGCGTCGTCTTGCCCTATTGGGTCGGAGCCGGTTTGATGCTGCTGGGCGTGCTGCTGGTGTTGGGGCTGAAACAACCAGCCGCAACAACTTCCAGTTTCCCACCTGTTCCCCCCATGAACATTGACCCCTGACCGCTGCAATGAGCTTTGACGTTATTTCTCGCACTGAATTCTCGAAACACAAGTTGCTGGAAAGCGACTTGGCCACCGATCCGTTCGCGCAGTTTCAACGCTGGCTCGACGACGTGCAGGCAGCCAGCATCATCGACTGGCAAGCGATGTCGCTGGCAACGGCGACTCGCGACGGCCGGCCATCGGTGCGCGTCGTTTATCTGCGGGGCTCGGACGAACGCGGCTTCCTCTTTTACACGAACTACGACAGCCGCAAAGGACACGAACTCGCGGACAACCCACGAGCTGCCGCCGTGCTGTATTGGAAAGAATTCGAGCGGCAAGTCCGCATCGAAGGGACGGTGATCCGCGAGGACGATGCCGAATCAGATGCCTATTTCGCCAGTCGGCCGAGAGAAAGCTGCATCGGCGCGTGGGCCTCGTCGCAGAGTCAACCGCTCGCCGACCGAGCAACGCTCGAACGCCTCACAGCCGAGTTCGAGGCGACGTTCGCTAACCAGCCGATTCCACGGCCACCAAATTGGGGCGGCTTTCGATTGCGCCCCGACACCGTCGAGTTCTGGCAGGGAGGCGTCGCACGCTTGCACGATCGACTGATCTATCGGCGACAGGCCGACGGCTCATGGCTGATCGAACGGCTGTTTCCGTAGTCGCCGATCCTCCAATTTGGACTGCGGTGATTCATCACCGCGTTTCCTGTCTTTCGATGAACCATGCAACACGCATTCGGATTCAATCACACGGAGAACGCCAAAGCAGGCAAAGCGGCGATGAATCGTCGCACTCCAAATTCGACCAACGAAAACAGCTTGGCCGTTTCGCAATGGCCAAGCTGTTCGTTGACTGTTTCTGAAACTCGAACCTACTCGGCGTAGAACTTCGTCAGCTCTTCCGAGATCAGTTCCTGTTCGATCGACTCACTGGTGAGTCGAGCACGGACGCGCTGATTGCCTTCCGCATTGCCTTTGACGTGGATGCGGAACAACGCCGTCTTACCCGGAGCCAATTCGGGCAGGTCGTTGAACAGGATCAGCCCGTTCTTGGCGAGATGCTGCGTGGCGGCTTCGACGTTGATGAGTTCGATGCCGTTAGGAAGTTCAAACGTCAGGCCGACGTTCTGAGCGGCTTTCGAACCAGTGTTGCTGATCCGCACTTCGTATGCGGTCTCTTGGCCGACTTCGATGGGATCGTCGAGGTCTTGAACCTCCATGACCAACGCCGCCGAGCCTTCGACCTTCGTGGTCGTGTCCGCTTTCGCGGTGACGCCGTGTTCGGCGGAGACCGCGACGTGATGCTCGAAGTCTCCGATCTCGTGAGCTTGCAGTTGCAGTTTCACTTGAGCCGTCTGGGCTGGTTCGAGATGTCCGAGGAACCAGTTGACCGAACCGTTGTTCGCGTCGATTGAGCCACCCTTGTCGGCCTTCACGAATTTGAATCCCTTGGGAACGCGATGCGTGACACGGACATTGTTCGTCGCGGCTCGGCCTTCGTTGGTGATGGTCAGGGTGTAGCGTGCGTCACGTCCGGCATATCGCAAGCTGGGGCCTTCCACCGCAATCTTCAGGGCCGGAGCGATCACATTCACGGTTGCTTCGGCGGCTTGTTTCAGGTCCGAATCGGCGGTGGCGACGACTGCCAAGGTTTGCTCGCCACCAGCGATGGCCGTGAACGACAGGCGCACCGTGCGCGATTCACCGGGGTTGAGCTCACCGATTTCAATCTGCGAACGATCGCCGCGTGTGGCTTCCAAACCCTCCGCGGGCGTCACCTGAATTTTCACGTTCTGAGCGATGCCGGTGCCGGGGTTGGTGATCGTAATCGACTGCACCAACGGATCGCCGACGATGACTTCCCCAGGAGCTTCCACGGCGAGCTTCAGTAGCGGCTCTTCGACTTTGAAGACATTCGCCGCGGTGCCGGTGAAGCGGACACTGGCCGTCGTCGCCAATTCACCGCGCTGGCTGGGAATCATCTTGATGTGAATCGTGCGCTCCTCACCGGCCGCGAGTTCCGGGATGGCCCATTCGAGATGATCGGCCACCTGAGCCGGCTCAGGATCGGCTTGAGTCAATCGCACGGACGCAGGGAACATCGCCTCGACGACGACTTGCCGCGCGGAAACTTTTCCGGTGTTCTTGACGACCAGATCGCAGGCACATTCTTGTCCGACATTGATCCCTCCCAGTTTGACCCACTCGACAGAGACGGCAGGCGTGCCGGACACCGGCGCGGCTTTGCTGAAGCTGGTGCGGTCCGTGGTCCGATTTGAACGGCTGGCCGGCGACGGCAGCGGTTTCACGGAACGATCACTCACCACCGAAACCCGGCTAGGTTTGCTGGCTGGGGTCAACAGGCTCGGCTCATCGTGGGTCAGAGCCTTCGCATCGTGAGACTGCTCGGCCCGCACCGGCTGCACTTTGGGTTTCGTCTGCGGCTTCTGTTGGAAGTCGGCGGACACGATGCCGTCGGCGGATTCTTCCTCGTCGCTGTCGGCGAGACTGGCGGGCTTCGCGACGAAGCTCACGGGCTGAATGTCGGTGATGGGCTTCTTCGCAACGAGCTTGCCCGTGATCGGAGCTTCCTCCGAAAGTTCGTCCTCGGGAGGGGTCAAGAATTCGACATCATCGGCAATCGGCTTCGGGGGAGATTTCGCGGAGCGCGAGTACGGCTTCAGTTCCGATGAACTGCGTGTCCCGCCGCCGATCGACTTCACGGCGGGGAGTTTTTTGGCAGGCGTCGCGGTTTCGGTGAGCTCCGTCTTGGAGCGAGTAAATCGCTTCGGAGCGGCGGAGACTTCGGCGGCCAACTCCTCGACCACTGGATCAGCCGGCAAATCGGACTGCCCTGCGGTGGCTCCGCCACGGCTGAAGTATTCCAGGCTTTTGGGGCGGCTGGAATTGTTCGGCGAAACGGCACGGCGTTCGGCCGGCTTTTCGGCGGCCAAGCTGACTCCCAACGCGACTCCCACGACTCCACCAACCGCGAGCAATTTCATCCAGGGACGCATCACATCCTCCTTGTGGGCCACAATCAAATCCGCTCGGACGATGGGCGAAATTGCGAAGCGCTGTTCCGCCATCCCTGAGCATGAAACGTCCTCTCTGAGATCGACGAGGACGGTTTGGCAACTGGAATAGACTTTGCCGATCAGAACGAGTTTTTCGGTCCGCGTGAGTTTGCCAGCCCGCGAGCGGCAGACTCCGCCGGTTCGGCGTGAAGGGTCGTGCGTTCAAAATTCAAAATTGCCGAGGCAATTTTGAATTTTGAAC
>CAMDEA010000116.1 GCA_945893045.1 Planctomyces sp. SH-PL62 | reverse complement strand
GTGACTTCGCGGGGAGCGTCGATGCCCAGGCGGACTTTGTCCCCTTGGATATCCACCACCATGATGGTGATGTTGTCGCCGATGATGATTTTCTCGTCTTTCTTCCGGCTGAGTACCAGCATGATCCACTCCTTGGTCCGAGAGGTGTTGCGCGTTAATCCCACCGCCCACTGCGGCTCGCGGGAAAGCTAGGTCAGTCCGCGAGCGTGGCCAGCGGCGACTCGGAAGAATCTCAAGGTTGTGGTTCCACCTGTAACGGTCAGACGATGCCTGCCGCCTGACCCCCTCGCCACCGCTTCGGCAATCGCGTTGGGCACCGAGCAAGCGGCGGGCGTGATGGTCGCTCGTCGCGGCACCCCCTCACACATCGAGAAGTGCGGATGCCGTTTGACGCCCGCGATGACCGGGTTGAAGAAGTCCCGCAACAACAACGAGACGTACTGATCGCAAAACGGATTGAGATGGCCCGCTTTGCCCCGCTCGGTGCCGACAGGCTTGAGCCGCGCCAGCAGAGCTGTGATCATCTTGAAATCCTGGAAGCCTCGTCGTTCCAAAGTTTGAATCCGGTTCTTCGCCAAAGCCATTGTCTCGGCTCCGTACCACCTTGGCAGCCATAACGCTGCCAAGATGCGGGGCGCAAATCTCGGGCCGAACGCTCTGGCCGATGCGAGGGAGAGGGGACCGGACAAGAGATTCTCATGCCGGATCATTGCTCCGAACCTTCCACCGCAACACCTGCCGATGTTTGCCCGCTGTCTTGGCCGGAGCAGCGGAGGAATCTCGTGCTCTTCGCGTGTTGCACAGGGATGCAATATCTCGCGGCTCCAGTGTTGTATGTCGGGATCACACAGGCGTCGTTGTGTGATCGGCTGGGAGCTGACGCTCGCACGTCAAACCTGCCGGGGACGTTGTTTTTCGCGATGACCGCGATTCCGGCCATCATCGCTTGGTTATCGCCACGAGTGGCGTCGCTCAAACGAAATCTGATGCTGTGCTATTCGACGTCGGCCTGCATGTTGGCGACGTTGGCCGTGACGCTGCTGTTGCCGCTGCCGAACTCGGTGAAGCTGGCGATGGTGATTCTGCAAGGGGGCGTTTCAGGAGCGGTGATGCCAGCCGCGATCGCGCTGTTATGGGAAGCCATTGGCCGTGGCTCGGACGAATCTCGGCGGGGACTCGCGTTGAGCCTCGCGTTCGGTGCCGGGCCGATCTTGGCGGTGTTGGGATCGTTTGCTCAGACGGCGTTGTTGGGCGGCGACTTGTTTGGTTTGAAGTTCTCCGGCGTCGCCTATCCGTGGAATTTCGTAACGCTCTTCGGAGCGGGTGCTCCGGTGATGGCAGTTGCGGCCTTCATATCGCGTTTCTTGGTGGTTCCGCCCGTGGTGCGTGAACCGGATCGCGAGCCGATTTCCGCTGTGGCTGATCTGCTGATCGGCGTGCCGCTGATGTTCGTCTCGGTCGCGTTGTTGCACGCGGCTTCGGTCCAATCGAACGAGCAGTTTCGGTGGGCCGGTTACGTCGCGGCGAGCGGTGCGGCCGTCGCATTGATCTATCACTTCCGCTCGTTGTTGCGGCAGCGAGTCCTCTTCCTGGCGACGGTCGTCACGATCCTCGTGTACGCGGGGAACATGATTCCGTCGAACATGAATCTGTATTCGCCCGAAGTGCTGGGAGACGTGCCGGAGAAATACGCCGGGCTGCAAAACATGCTGCGGTTCGGGTTCAAAGTCGTGGCCGGAGCTTTGCTGGGGTGGGTGCTGACGCGCACGAATCCGCGCACGGGAATCCTGGCGACCTCGACGATCTTTCTGCTCGCGCAGGTGTGGGCGCTGCTGGTGACGGGGCCGTGGTACTTGGTCGCCTTCGGAATCTTCGGCGCGGGGGAACTGATCGGCGTGTATTCGCCGAACTACATCTGCTCGGCATCGCGCACGAACGACCTGCGGAGGAACATGGCGTTCGCCACGATGCTGATGGTCCCAGCCGCTCCCGCCGGCTACTTGTACGGCGCGATCGTCGATTTCGTCAGTCAGCACAAACTGACCGCGTTGGGAATGACTCCCGTCGCGCTGGGCTATCGGCTCAGCTTTTTGGTGTGCAGCCTGTTCATCCTCAGCGGCATCGTGGTGGCGGTGACGCGGCTGCCGAAGCAGCCACGTGCTCCAGGAGAATGAATACGGAATGCTGAATACGGAATACGGAAGTCAGAATGACGGCAAAGACTCAGACCAACAATACCGTGATGAGAGGCCATGAGAATTGAATTTCCGTTGCAGCTAATTCAGAGTTCCGTATTCCGTATTCAGCATTCCGTATTCATTCCCTTTTTCCCTTCCGGAGATGAATCGTGCCCACAATCCAGATCCTGAGCACTGGCCGACTCGATGAGCGTGAGTCGGCGTTTCCGCAGGCGGTGCAGTTGCCGGATGGCGACATTCTGTGCTCGTTCGGAGTGGGGGGCGGGCAGTTCGTGCATGGCGGGACCGATTGGGTTCGCTCGACGGACGGCGGTGTGACGTGGCGGCTCGAAGGAACCTTGATGCCGCCGACGAGTGATCCGCCATCGGCGAATTTTCTGAAGCTGAGCCTCTCGCCGGATGGGAAGACGATCTACGCCTACGGCACTCGCTACTGGGGGAGCATCGACGACAAGTTTGGCGAGCGGCGCGGCGAGGCGCTCTTTTGCGTCTCGACGGACAACGGCCGCTCGTGGTCGTCGCCGCAAGTGATCCCGATGCCCGATGTCCCGTTGGAGGTGTCGCATTCGATGTTGCCACTCTTGTCGGGTCGGTTGCTGGCTCCGACAGGATTGCTCGTGAGCAAAGAGCGGCTGGGCGAAGAGGTCATTGTGGCGGTCTCGGACGATGGCGGTCGGACGTGGCCGGCGCATCGCACGGTCTTCAAAGACCCGGCTGGGAAATTCGGATTCTGGGAGCAGAAGCTGGTTGAGTTTGCTCCGAATCAATTGATGGCGGTCGCGTGGACGATCACGCTGGGGGACTATCACGATCAGCCGGATAGTTTTGTGATCTCACGCGACCGCGGCTGGACTTGGGGACCGTTTCAATCGACTGGCATTCGCGGGCAGACGATGACGCCGCTGCCGCTGGGGGGCGATCGGTTGCTGGTGCTCTACAACCGGCGGTACGGGCAACAAGGGATCGTCGCCGTGCTCGCGACCTTTACGGAGACCGCGTGGACCGTACACACCGAGCAATTGCTGTATGACGCTCGCGCGCTTCGCGACGGACCAGCCTCTGGCAATACCGGTGTGGATGAGCTCGCCAGTTTTCAATTTGGATTCCCGACGGCGATCCGGCTGCAAGACGGGACGTTCTTGGAGACTCACTGGTGCGTCGAGCAGGGAGTCTCCGGCATCCGTTGGACGAAGTTCTGGATTGAGTGGTGAGTCACTGTAGCCCGACTCCTTGTGGGTCGGGCGATTCTCGGTCGTCGAGCAAATCAACCAGGCCACAAGGGCCTGGGCTACAGGTTTCAGAAATTCACGTTCGGCATCCTGAGTCACGCCGATTGAAAGCATCCCCGTCGTTGCCATAGGCTGCCTGCCATGAACACCTCCAATGCCGAGTATTTGCAAACCGATCTCGCGCACCTGATTCATGCGTTGCACAACCGCAAACTGCATGAAAGCTGTGGGCACGTCTGGGTCAAAGGAGAAGGGGCCATCCTGGTTGATGCCGATGGTCGTGAATTCATTGATGGGCTTTCCGGTTTGTGGAACGTTGTCGCAGGGCATGGCCGCAAGGAATTGGTTGAGGCTGCCGCCGCACAGATGCAGACGTTGGCGTATTGCTCGACCTACGCGGGGAGTTCGCACCCGACGGTGATTCGCTTGGCCGAGCGCTTGGCGGGGCTGAGTTATCCGTCGATCCGGCGATTCTTCTTCACGTCCGGCGGCGGTGAGTCGAGCGACACCTGCTTCAAGACGGCTCGCTATTTCTGGCGGATGCAGGGGCGGCTGGAGAAGACGAAGATCATCAGTCGTCAGTGGGGCTATCACGGCACGACGCTCGGTGCGATGAACGCCACGGGGATTGCGTCGTACTGGCCGATGTTCGAGTCGAAGCTGCCGGGCTTCGTCCAAATCCCTTCGCCGTATCCATATCGCTATGTCGCACCGGCGGAAGTCAGTCCCGGTATCGCCGCAGCCAACGAATTGGAGAAAGCGATCTTGCGTGAAGGACCGGAGACGGTCGCGATGTTCTTCGCGGAGCCGGTGCAAGGTTCGGCCGGAGTGATTGTGCCGCCAGAGGATTACTTCCCGCGCATCCGCGAAATCTGCGACCAGTACGACGTGCTGTTGGTCACCGATGAAGTCATCACTGGCTTCGGCCGGACCGGGAAGATGTGGGGCTTGCAGCACTACGGCGTGCAGCCGGACATGATTCAGTTCGCGAAGGCGATCACTTCGGGCTACTTCCCTCTGGGGGGCATCGGCGTCAGCGAGCGAATCGCCAACGTGCTGGATACCGCCGAACAAACCTGGATGCACGCCTTCACCTACAGCGGACATCCGGTCGGCTGCGCGGTCGCGCTGCGGACGTTGGACATCATCGAGCAAGAAGAATTCCCGGCGCAGGCGACCGAAAAGGGAGCGTACTTCTTATCTCGGCTGAAAGCCGCGTTGGAGTCGCATCCGCACGTTGGCGAGGTTCGCGGCAAAGGACTGATGTGTGCGGTCGAGTTCGTGCAGGACAAAGCCACGAAGGCCGAGTATCCGGCTGCCGAACAGATTGGCCACAAGGTTCACCTGGCCGCGCAGCGTCGTGGTTTGTACTCGCGATTGCGCGGGGATGTGTTCTGTCTCGCGCCGCCGATCATCACGCCACACAAGTTGCTCGACCGCATCGTCGAGATCATGGCGGAGTCGGTGGGTGAAGTCCTGGGGACGTGAGCGCAGAAAAGTAGCAGGCACACTCCGTGTGCCGTCGGCCGTTAGCCGAATGACATTCGTCAGACGGCACACGGAGTGTGCCTACGACTATTCGCCGAGCGTGGAGATTTCCCAAAAAGTTCTTGCAGGTCGAGCCGGCCTGACTATCCTGAGCCGGATCTCGGAACTCTGGCGTGAAAGGATGTCGCATGGCTCTCGCTCGCTCAATTTCGCCTCGTGATGCATACGCCCGCTCTTCGGTCTTGGAGTACCTGCTGATCGGTGACCTCCGGGATTTGCTGGAGGAGACGCCCGACAACGAGACCCGCCGCTGGTTGCTGGCGGTCCTCGAAGAATTGCTCAACCTGCTGCCGAACGAATTCGAGTATGAAGATCAGGGTGGCTACTTCGCCGAAGTCTGCGAACAGAATCCCAACTGGTCGAACGCGATCGAGCGACTGCACCGCGAGCACGAAGGGCTGTATTTCTCGCTGCTCGATTTGCGGAACCGCATCACCGACGAACAATCGTTTGAGTTCATCGCCGACGAAGTGAAGCCGAAGCTCCGCCGCTGGATCGAGGCCGCGCAACGGCATCGTGAGTCTGAGCAGCAATTGGTCATCGCGTCCTTTGACACGGCGTTCGGCGGCGAAGGCTGACGTCAGACAGTGATGGCGGTTACGCAGTGATTTCCGTCATGCAGACGGACCCGATTTCGGCCGGCATGTTTGGCGGCATAAAGCGCCTCGTCCACCCGTTGCAATAGTCCTTCCGCAGCTTCCGAACCGCCGACCTCCGCAACTCCGACGCTCAGGGTGAGGCGGATGCTGCTGTCCTTCAGGAGCACCGGCGTCGTCTCCACGGTTTGTCGAATGCGTTCGGCGGCCGTCGCGGCTTCGTGAAGGCGCGAGCCGGGGCAAATCACCGCGAACTCTTCACCGCCATGGCGGTAGACGAGGTCCATTTCACGCAGCGTTTTCGTCAGAAGCTGGGCCACCGATTGCAGCACCAAGTCTCCCGCCGGGTGGCCGTGAGTGTCGTTGACCTGCTTAAAGTGATCGAGATCGATCAGCAGCAGTGAGAAGACGATCCCCTGCCGTTGCCGTTGAGCGAACTGACGCTTTAACTCCTCGTCGAACGACCGCCGATTTTTTAAGCCCGTCAGCGCATCGGTGCGCGCCTCAGTGACCAAAACGTCTGCCTCGTGTCTTTGTCGCGCGATCTGAGGTCGCTTGGCGAAGATCAACCAAGCCAAAGCAAAGCCGACCGCCACACTCAACCCAGAGATCATCCATGTCGTCATCATGCTGGCGGAATTCCCTCAGCCCCGCTTCCGGGGAGATCACGAAAGCGGCAACGTGACGGCCTCGCCGATTCGAGCTGAGATCAAACAGGCTTCGCAGATCTCGACGGCGGCGCGGCCTTCGGCTCCGCCGACTTTCGGAGGACGATGCTCGCGAATGCTGTCGACGAACTCTTGGATCACGCCGATGTGCGGGAACAGCCGGATCGGCGACTTCGGTTCCTTGAGATAGTCGAAACGCTCCGGCGAGTAGATCCGTTCCCACTTGTCACCCTTGCCGAGATCGAGGAATTCAAAATTCTCCAAGTCGAACATCGCGTCGCGGCCAAAGACTTGGAAACGCACCTCGCTGCTGGGCAGGCTCGGCGAAGGCAACTCGGTCGTGATCCATAGGTGGGCCATGATGCCCCCCTCGAATTCGATTTGAGCCATCACCGACTGCGCGGGAGCGGCGACGTCGCTGAAGGTCGTCGCCTGAGCGAACACCTTGACCGCGTTGCGTCCGGTCAGCCAACGCAGGAAGTCGGCGTTGTGCGAGGCCATGCCCATGAACAACCCGCCGCTGCGCGGATCGGCCATCCACGGTCGCTCGTCAAAGAGCTGCTTCGTCAGCGGCAGCGGAAATGCCGAGACGGTCCGCATCATGCGGACGGGACCGATCGTGCCGTCATCAATCAATTGCTTCGCTCGTTGCGTGATCTTGCGGAAGCGTTCGGTCTTCACGACGGCCAGATTCACACCGGCCGCCTGGCAGTCGGCGATCATCTGATCGCACTCCGCGACCGTCGGGGCCATCGGCTTCTCGGCGAGCACATGCTTTCCGGCGGCGGCCGCCAATCGAGTCAATCGTGCTCGGTCCTGATCGGGAGTCGCCAACACCACAGCCCCGACATCCGCGCGATCCAGCAGCGATTTGACCGATGGCTCGCAGGCCACGCTGTAGTCGGCCGCTAACTTCTCGGCACGCTTGCCGCCCGTGATCGCGACCAAGTGACAGCCCTGTGCGTGATGACTCACGACTTCGCTGTAGGTCAGGCCCATGAAGCCGCTGCCGATCATGCCGATGCCGATGGATTCCATGTGTGTCTCCTACGTCTTGAAAATTCAAACGGGTGTCACCGGGATCTCGGTTTTCGCCGGTGTTCAGCCCCAAGGGGGCGCGACTCGATAGCCCAGGGCAATGCCCTGGGTGATTCATTCGAGAAAGCACTTCCAGCCCTGAAGGGGCGCAACTTGCGACGATGTCATACGAGTTCCGCCCCGTTGGGGCTCAAAAAATGGTTGGTTTGTCCTAACCCAGGGCGTTGCCCTGGGCTATCGAGTCAGTCCCCGTTGGGGCCAAGGCCGAAAGGCCAGTGTCTCCCAAATCAAACAACCGCTCCGCGTTCTCGCACAGGATCAGGCGTTTCTCGCGGTCGGTCAGGTCGGCGTGATCAATGCGGACGCGTTGCATCGACGTGTGATACAGCGGCGAATCGGTGCCGAACAGGATTCGCTCGGCACCGACTTCACGCACGGCCCATTCGATTAAGTTTGGCGTGATTGAACGGGCGCTCGATGTATCGGCGAAGACGTTACCGTGACGGCTCTGCTGGATGGCTCGGACCTGATGCGTGTGGTCGCTGTCCCAGCCGCAGCCGATGTGAGCCAGGATCAGCTTGGCCTCTGGGAACCGATTCGCAAAGACGACCAACTCGGCGGCAAGGCTGTTCTTCTCGCTGCTATGGGAGAGCACGACCGCGCGATGCCGAGCGGCGAACTCGAAGATCGCGGCACCGTGGTCCTGAATCGGATAGACGTGTTCTTCGGGGTGAATCTTGATTCCGACGCAGGTGGGAAGTTGCAGCATCTCTTCGGCTTGTTGGTAAGTTTCCGCCCGACGCGGGTCGATCACGACGTACTGCAACAGCCCCGGAGTGGCAGCGACGATGCTCGCAGCGTTGCGATTGCCGATGACGGCATCCGCTTTACCGCGCGGCAGCAAGCTTTCCAGCGGGGACACGATCGTCAGCCGCACGTTGGCTCGGCGCGCTCGTTCGGCGACGACGGCGGCGTCTCCGGTCATCAGCTCATTGATGAGGTCCGGTCGGCCGCAGTCGTAGCGGCCAAAGTGAGCATGTATGTCGATCGCGCTGATGGATTCAGTTCCCATGACATTCTCACTTCGCATCTTGTGGAGCCGGTCGCGCGGGCAGGACGATGGCCATCAGCAGCATCGCGGCCAGCAGGATGCCGGTGGCGGTATGAAAACTGGCGATCCGGCCCCAGCGATCGGAGATCACGCCGAAGAGCACCGAAGCGAAACCAACCAGCGAGCCTAACAAACTCAAGTAGGCCATGTTCGCTCGCACTTGCGACTTGCTCGACGACGTGGCGATGTAGTTCGGAAAGTAGGCCCCGAACAGTTCGCCCGCACCGAGCAATCCGAACGAGATCAAATACCACGGTCCCGTCACGTTGAGCACCCAGCACATGCCGATCAACAGGATCGTCGTGGTCGTCAGCAGCAAAGTTTTCGAATTGGTTCTCGTCAGCAACCAGCCCAGCCCGAATCCCGCGACCGCTTTGAATCCGAATCGCAGGAATTGCTGAGTTCCCATCGAACTGGCCGACTCTTCCCCCAAGACGTCTTTCGCGTGGAGCGAGACGTTATCGAAGATCGCGTTGCCTCCCGAATAAACCAGGAAGTAGCCGATGGCTCCAAAGATCAACGGGCGGTAGGTGAAGAAGTCCCGCAGTCCGCCGAGAATCTCGGTCAATCGCGATTCGCCGGTTGGCTCGTCCGTTGGCAGCGGCACAACGAAGGAGGCCGCGATAAACGTCTCCAACAACATCAACGGAGCCGCCGCCGCGAACAACACCAGATAGTTTTGAGGAAACGCCAATCCCAGCGACAGCCCAGCGATCGGATTCGTGGAGAACAGCGCTTGTTGAGCCAATGAACCAACGCAGGCGAACAGCGGACCAACTCCAAACGCGACACCCAGCGCATGTCCGCGTCGCGAAGTCGAGACGCCCCGGCGCAGCACTTCCCAGAGTGTTGTCAGCATCACACCGTTGCTCATGCCCAGCACCGCGCCGTGCGTGATGACGACGATCGTGACGACACTTGGCGACAGCTTCAGCCAGATCGCAAGCGCCACCGCTCCGGTCATAGTCGCCATCACGATCAACGGAAACACGAGTAGCGGCTTGAGCATTTTCGGCTGCGGCAGGAACCAGGCGACGATGATCGGCACAGCGGTCAGCCACTGATAAACTGCGTGGGGCAGGTTGGCCACCGTATCACTGTTGCCCAACGCTTTCAGCAAGTTCGCGTGCGTCAGTCCGACATACGACACCGGAGCCGCCAGGTAGAACAAGCACCAAAATCCCGCGAAACAAAAGATGTTGCGAGCCTGCCGAGCCGGAGACAGCGGGCAATCGTCGTCAGTCGGCGGATTCGGCTCAGACATGCGGCACCTCGAATCTGGGATGTGCGGTCTTTCTAACAGCATCCAGCGACGAGCGGCAGGCAACTGGCGGGGCGAATGGGGGAGGCGATAAAAGAGTCCAACGAATGCAGGGAGACGACGAATGGGCGGCCTTCCATTCGTCGTCTCCCTAGATTCGTTGGACTCTCCCCGTATCTCTCACCAAAGACGGCAAGTCATCAATGAGCAAGCCAATCTACCGTGCGGGAATCATTGGTCTCGGCTTCATTGGCGGTGGCGACCAAGTCTCCGGAGACCGGCTTGGCCAACGAGTCAGTGACCTGGACGGCAATCACCGCGAGGCGTTTTCGAATCACCCGCGAGTCCAACTGGTGGCCGGCAGCAGTCGCGATACCGGACGCCGCGAGCGGTTCGCTCAACGAACCAACATGAAGACGTACGCCGATTGGCGAGAGATGCTCGCGAGCGAAAAGCTGGACATCGTCGGCGTCGCTTCATTCGCGTCGAGTCATGCGGAGTTATCCGTCGCCTGCGCTGAGAGCGGCGTCCGCGCGATCTTCTGCGAGAAGCCGATCGCCACACGCTTGGCGGATGCCGAGCGGATGATCGCGGCTTGTCAGTCAGCCGGAAGTCTGCTGGTCATCAATCACAATCGCCGGTTTCATCCGCAGTTTCGCGAGCTGCAACGCCGCATCGCGGCCGGAGAATTGGGCGAACTCACCGGCGTCTGGTTGCAATGGGGCACCGGCCGACTCGGCAATGTCGGCACGCACTTCATTGATGCCGCGATGATGCTAACCGGCCGCCGAGTACATGCTGTGTCGGCGACGCTCGATTTGACCGGCCGACCCGATTGCCGAGGCTCCGAGTTCCGCGATCCAGGTGGCTGGGCAATGTTGCGGTTTGACGGCGAACTGATGGGACACGTTCACGCTCCCGATACTCCGTCCGGCCCGGTCGTGATTGCCGTTCAAGGAACGCTCGGCCGCGCTTGCATCAGTGGCGGAGTCGCGGAAATCGAATCGTGGGCGGGCGGCCGCGATGTCCTGGCAACTCCATCAGCCGCAGCCGGCAGCTCAATGGACCAAGCGGTGCGCGAAATCGTCGGCTGGTTGGACAACGGGACGCCGGTCTGTTGCTCGGCCGATGAATCCCTGCGAACGTTGGAGGTCATCGTGGCCTGTCATGCGTCACACGCTCGGCAAGCAGCGTGGGTCGAACTGCCGCTCACCGATGCCGACCGTGACCGCGAAGTACAGAGCGGGTAAATCTTGTAGCCGCGTTCGCCAGAACGCGGGAATACTCACCATTCACCGGCAATTCATCCGCACTCTGGGGAGTGCGGCGAAGCAACAAATGGAGCCATCCCATGCCAGACATCGCTGCCATCAAACGGACTCTGCGAGGACCGATGATTCCGGTCATCACGAATCTCAACGACGATCTGACGATCGACCACGGGGCCATTACCGAGAACGTGCGGTTCGTGATCGACCGCGGCATCATACGCGGCCAGGGAGTGCTGCTGGCGGTGGGAGCCGGTGGTGATTTCCCAATGCTCACGCTGGATGAACGCAAAGAAGTGGCTCACACAATCGTCACGGCGGCGAAGGGCCAGGTGCCGGTCATCGTCGGTGCTCAGGACACGAACCCAGCCGTGTCGATCGAGATCGCTCAATGGGCGGAAGAGATCGGAGCCGACGCGGTGCAGATGAGCGCGGGTTACTACTACGCATCGAGCGAAGAAGATTGCCTGCGATACTTTCAAGCGGTTCACGACGCGACGAGCCGCATCGGACTCATGATCTACAACACGCATTGGGAGGGCTACAACCTGTCGCTCGACCAGGTCGCCCGTCTGGCCGAGCTGCCGCGCTGCGTGTCTTTGAAGTGGTCCACTCCCGATGGCGGCTACAGCTATGTGCGCGGAGTTCATCGCTTCGCGGATCGGTTTGCCGTCGTGGATAACCAAGGACTCGCCGTGATGAATCACATTCTCGGCGGCACCGGTTTCATCACGCATCTGGCAACGATCTGGCCGGAGCATCAAGTCGAAATGTGGCAGCGGCTAGAGGCGGGCGACTATGTGACGGCTCAACGCATGCAGACAGAAGCGAAATGGCCTTGGAGCGATTTCCGCTCACGGATGTGGGATCGCACGGCGGCGGAGAGTCCGGTCGTTAAGGCCGCGCTGGAACTCTGTGGCCGGCCAGGGGGGCCGAATCGGTTGCCGACTCGGTCGCTGAATTCAGAGGAACGGGCGGAGCTGCGCGATCTCCTGAAACGAATCGGCGTGCCGCATTTGAAGTAGTTCGGACGCCTACGTCCGAACAATTGTCCGGACGTAGGCGTCCGGACTACGAGGGCACCCATCTCGGACACTTGGTCCGCACGAACTCCGCGAACCGTGCAAACGCAGCATCCGTCGCGCCGACATACGGCGGCAACAACCGCAGCGGAAAGCGTTCGTCTTGCAGCTTCCACAGCACTTTGTCGTAGGCCGAGTCGATGTGGGCGTTCGGGCCGACGGCGGCGATGAGTTCCTGAAAGATCGCAGCGATTTCGGAGTACCGCTCGATCAACAGCGGCAGATCACGGCGACGTCCGGCCTCGAAGAATTCGTTGATCGCTGTCCCATTCGAGGCCAGCGACGCCAGCAAGCCGCACTCGCCCAGTTGGCTGGCATACATGTAGCCGACCTCGCCGGGAAAGTGTTGCAGTTGCGGCGACAAAGTCATCAGGCCGCGCAGGCGATCCATCGAGTCGGTGCAGTTCTTTGTCCCGACGAAGTTGGGGTGCGCTTCGGCCAATTCCGCATACAACTCTGGCGAGATCAGCCGCTTGGTCCGCAGCAGGTTGTAGTGCAGGAACTGGCAATCGCGATGTCCGCCGCAGACCGCGTCGAAGAACGTGCGGACTTCGTCGTCGGTGAGTGCTCCCCAGCTTGGCAGCGAGATTTGGAAGTGGCGTACGCCGATCTCATGAGCTAACTCGATCCGTTCGATGATCGTCGGCAGCGAGAGGCTGATGACGCCGATCATCGGCTCGGCTCCGCCGGCTCGCATTGTGTCGTGGAAGACGCGCGTGATCTGCTTGAACTGCCGATTGCTGACCGCGTGCCCTTCGCCCGCCGTGCCGAAGATGTAGAGGTGCTTCGTGGTCTTCAGCATCCGCCGCACTTCATCGACGAACAAGTCTTCCAGGAATTCGAAACTCTCGCTCCAGGGCACGACGCAGGTGCAGAGGATGCAGGCGGGATACCGTTTCATGAAGGACACTCCCATTAGCTTTTTCTTCCCAAGAGTCGATCCAGCGAGTCTCCGGTTTGGACGATCAATGCCTCCGGATGGAACTGGTACGGGTGGAAGTACTCGAAGGTCAGGTAGCCTTGATAGCCGGTCGCGTCGAACGCATCGAGCAGCGCGGGCCAATTTGTCGTGCCGTCGAGCAGCGGGCGGAACGACTCCAGCGAATGGTCGGTTCCCTTCTTGGTAAACTCTTTGAGATGCACGTTCTTGATTCGCTTGCCCAGGATGTTGACCCAGTGTTCGGGGTACTGGAACAGCGCGATGTTGCCGGAGTCGAAGTGGACGCGAACGTACTCGGACTTGAAGCTGTCCACGAAGTCGGCCATCTCGCCGGGGGTCATCAGGTAACCGTTGAAGAAGATGTTCTCGATGTTGAGATGCACCTTCAGTTTTTCAGCGGCAGGGAGCAACTTTCTCACGGCATCACGAGCACGCTTATCGCAGACATCGTTCGGCACCGGATCGTGATCGGTGCGCCACGGAATGCAGACGGCTCCGGGGACGACCAGCAGGTTCTCGGTGCCGAGATCGTGCGCCGCCTGAGCCATCATGCCGGCCAGTTCCATGCCGCGTGCCCGTTTCTCGGCATCGTTACTGACGAGCGGATACGGCCAGAACAAGAACGAGCACAAGCCGCTGATTGCGATGCCGATCTTGTCAGCCATCGCGCGAATCTTCTGAAAGTCTTTCGTCCCTGACTTCGGCGAAAGATCGCTGTCGAGGTCGTAATTCAATTCGATCCCGTCGAAGCCGGCGTCCTTCGCGACCTGCAAACATTTTTCGAGCGACCACAGGTTCGGATACGGGAACGCCCAGAGGTTGATCGACTTCTTCATGTTGTATTTCTTGGCGGGAACCGGCTTGGCCTGCGCGGCGGCCGTATCGGCGAGCGCCACTTCACTGCGCGGTTCAAACGCGGCGGCCAAGGATGATCCGAAAGCGAAGGCTCCACCGCTCAACGCAGAGCCCAAGACAGAACGACGAGAGAACTCAGGGGATGATGAGGACATCAGAAGTTCCTTTCATTCGCGATCACGCGGGAATTGGTCGCATCACGGGGGGGTGTTCTGGGAATTCGACGTTGGCGTAGATCTCCGCTAACGGCAGTGAAATACTCAGCGAGGGCAACTCCAGACTGGCTCCGAGGCCCCGCGCGTCGTTGACGTTCCAGCCGCTGTCGGCCGCTCGACTGAATCGCTCGATGATCGGCTGATGTTGCGAGATCAGAAGCACTTCTCGCAACGAGGGGATCTTGCGGTAATGGTCGAGCTTCGTCGTCCGGTCGTACATCTCGGTCGAATCCGACAAGACCTCGACCAGCAACGTGGGATTTGTCGCGGTGTCGCCGTCATACGTTTCCAGAGGTCCGCAGACGACGGTTGCATCCGGGTAGGTGAATAAGCCTGTCGCGGAAATCAACACTCGCAAGTCGCTGTCATAGACTCGGCAAGTGCCGCCCTTTAGTCGCGAATGCAATTCGCTAACAACATTCGCCTTCAGCAGGCTGTGAACGGGAGAACCACCCGCCATCGCGAACATTTCGCCGGCGAAGTATTCGCTTTTGAAGTTTGCGGCTCGTTCGATTCGGAGGTACTCGTCCGGCGTAAGAAACTTGATTGGCTGTGGCAGGCCCATGAGTCAGTTCCTGTGTTGGTCCGTCGGATTGGAAAGCAGAAACGCTACGCGCCATTGTTCCGTCGGGCCGGGCGAGTGGCAACGCACCGCTTGTCGTCCTGCGAGGCTCTCAGGACAATCCTCCGCCAACATTGCCAGTGTTTGCCCACCTCAACCCGCGAAAGGATTTCATGACGACTCCCACCTTCATCTTCGACGTGCATCTCGATCTCAGCATGAATGCTCTGGAATGGAATCGTGACCTGCGTTGGTCGCAGGAAAAGATTCGCCGGTGGGAGCAGAATATGAAGGACAAAGTGGACCGCGGCAACACGACGGTCTGCTTCCCGGAGATGCGTCGCGGCAACATCGGGCTGTGCGTGGGGACGCAGATTGGGAGGTACTCACCGTACTTTCATCGGCTGCCGGGTTGGAGTTCTCCGGAGCAAGCGTGGGCTCAGACGCAGGGGCAGCTCGCGTGGTATCGCGCAATGGAAGAAGCGGGCGAACTCGTGCAGATTCGGACGAAGGCGCAGCTCGAAGCGCATCTCGATCTGTGGCTGAAGTCGCCGCCATGCGACGACGGTACGCCGTACATCGTCGAATCAAAAAAGAAACCGACGCATCGGCCGATCGGCTACATCCTCAGTCTGGAGGGAGCCGACTCGATGATCACGCTCAAGCATTTGGAACGCAGCTATGCCGACGGCCTGCGAGCGCTCGGACCGGCACACTACGGGCCGGGGCGGTACGCTCACGGAACTGACTCTGATGAGCCGCTATCACCGCAGGGCAAAGAGTTGATCAAAGAGATGGAGCGGCTGGGGATCATTCTCGACGTCACACATCTGTGCGATTCGGCCTTTTGGGATGCGCTGGACTGTTACAGCGGCCCGCTGTGGGCGAGCCATCAGAACTGCCGCACGCTGGCACCGTGGAATCGGCAGTTCGCCGACGACCAGATCAAAGCGGTCATCGAACGGGGCGGCGTGTTGGGTATGGCCTTCGACGCGATCATGATGATTCCCGGCTGGACACATCTCCGCAGCAAACCGTCCGACTTCCAATTGAAGATCGAACGCATCTGCGAGCATATCGATCACATCTGCCAGATGGCCGGCAACGCCAAGCACGTCGGCATCGGTACGGACCTCGACGGCGGCTACGGCACCGAGCAAACGCCAATGGACATGAACTCGATCGCCGACCTGCAATCGCTGCCGGCCTTGTTGACCAAGCGCGGTTATTCGGCCGCCGACATTGAGGGGATCATGTATCGGAACTTCGTGGACTTCTTGCGAAAGACGTGGAAATAATGAGAACGTAGACCGATCACTCCGTGACCGGACATTCGAGTCACGGAGTGACTCGTCTACTTTGGGAGACTCTCATGCAAAGCAAAGCCACCACCGTCGCCCAGTATCTTTCCGAATTGCCCGATGACCGCCGCGCGGCGATCGAGGCGGTGCGGAAAGTCCTCCGCAAGAATCTCGACAAGGTTTTCGAGGAAGGGATGCAGTACGGCATGATTGGATTTTTTGTGCCGCACAAAGTTTATCCGCCGGGGTATCACTGCGACCCCAAGCAGCCGTTGCCGTTCGCCTGTCTGGCGTCGCAGAAGAATTACATGTCGCTGTACCTGGGATGCCTTTACGGTTCGGTCAGCATGACGGAGAAGTTCCAAACCGAATGGGCCAAGACCGGCAAGAAGCTCGACATGGGCAAGAGCTGCATCCGCTTTCGCAAACTGGATGACCTGGCTCTGGACGTCATCGCGGATGCCATCCGAGGCGTGTCGGCGAAGAAGTTTATCGAGGTTTACGAGTCCGTGATCAAGAACTCGCGCCAACGAACGAGCAAGCCGGCTGCTACGAAAGCGAATAAGAAGAAACCTCGTGCCGAGAAGTAACTGGCTGGCAAAAGATGGAGGGCGGAAAACGAAAAGCCGCTTCGGCCCCATTTTCCGCCCTCCATTGTTCGCCAGCTTATTCGGCATCGAGGCTCGCTCGTCCGAATTTCACTGTGGGCCGCGTTTGGGCGGGCTGTTACTCAAGGCGTCTCGACCGCGCGGAGATTTCGGAAGTCGAGGTTTGTCGTTGGGTCATGCCCTTGCAGGCTGAGGTGCCCACCTTCCAGTCGCAGCCCGTCGCGTGGGTTGCCGCTGGCGGCCGGTTTGCGTTCGTCGGTCCAGACAGTGACGGGGATGCCGTTCACCCAAGTGGCGAACGTCGGCCCCTGAGCAACCAACGTCAGCGTGGTCCACTCGCGATCGTTCGAGACCACGAACCGCGCGGCTTGGCGGCGGAAGATCGCTCCGGTCCCGAAGTCTGCCGGTTGAGTGCGGTCGCCGTTCTTGATGCCGTTTTGAATTTGGAATTCGTAGCCGGGATACGCTCCTTCTTTGCCCGGCAGACCTCGGAAGAAGATGCCGCTGTTGAGCGCATCGCCGTTCGTCTTCACCTGAGCTTGCAGCACGAAGTTGGCGAACGTCGCTTCAGATTCCCAATAGCCTTGTCCGTTGGTGACGTGGATCGCGCCGTCAACCACTTCAAACTTGCTCTTCGAGCCGGGGACTTCGCGCCAGCCGGTCAGGTCTTTGCCGTTGAACAGCTCTTTCGTACCTAGCGGCTTCACGAACACGTTCCGAAACTTCACGAGTCCCGAATTCATTTGCAGTCCGATGAAGCCGGAAGTCAGCGGTTTCTCAGTCTTGTCGGTGAAGTCGAGCAGCTCTTCGCCATCGAGTGTCACGATGACGCGCGGACCCTCGGCCCGGATGTGAAACGTCTTCCAAGCCTCTTCACCGGAGACTTCTTTAGCTGGTTTCTGCCGCTTCACGAAGCTGGCGGTGTTGAAGCCTTGCGGATGCGTGTCGCAGATATTGAGTTCGTAGCAATCGACTCCCGGATCGGTTGGCACAGTCGGCGTCCGCAAGAAGACGCCGCTGTTCCCCCCTTTGGCCATCCAGAAGTCGCACCGCAGTTCGTAGTCCGCGAACGGCACCGAGGTCAGGAGCAGTCCCGGCTTCGTCCCTTTGTCCGCCGTGATAACGCCGTCAGCCGCTGACCAATTCACGTCGCTGTTCGGCTTCCAGCCGAACAGCGTCTCGCCATCGAAGAGTTGAACCCAGCCGTCGGCGATCTCTTCGGCCGAGAGCTGTGGCTTTGGCGGCTGTTTCCCGACCGCAACGCTGGTCTGTTGAACTTCCGAGGGAATGGCGAGGGAGTCGGCAGATGGTTTCTCGCGAGCGGTGCCGCCAGCCAGATCCTCTCTGACCACGAGTTGGCGAGGCTCCTTGGGAGGTCCGCCGCTTCCACAACCGACAAGAAGTAGCATGACAACAACGAAAAGATGATTGGACATTCGCACGTTCAAATTCCTCTCAAGTCACTGGGTTGGTATCGCCGCAACCTCAGGCTGTTGGTCACGACCAGCACGCTGCTGGCGGACATGGCGGCGGCGGCGAAGCCGGGGGGCAGGATGATTGCGCCGAATGTTGAAAGCAACCCGGAAGCGAGCGGGATCGAGATCACGTTGTAGGCGAACGCGAAGAACAAGTTTTGACGGATGATGCTCAGCGTGCGGCGAGCCAATTCGATCGCGTGAGCCACCGCGCGCGGGTCGCTGCCGACGAGCGTCACGTCGGCGGCTTCGATCGCGATGTCGGCTCCGGCACCGATCGCGAAGCCGACATCGGCGGATGCCAGAGCAGGGGCGTCGTTGACTCCGTCGCCGATCATGGCCACTCGGCGGCCGGTCGATTGCAGCGAGTGGACGACGTCGGCCTTCTCCGTCGGCAAGCGTTCCGCTTCGATCAATGTGATGCCGAGTTTGTGTGCGACATTTTTCACAACGGCCAACCGATCGCCGCTGACGAGACCCGTAGTGACATGCAGATGTCGCAAAGCCAGTGTCGCGTCAGACGCCGTCGGGCGGACTCGGTCTTCTGCGGCGAGCACACCGAGCACTTGAAGGCCCCGCGCGACAAACAGGGGCGTGCGGCCGAGCGATTCGATGCGAGCGGAAAGGGGTCGGGAGTCTTTTTCAGGCCGCCCTGAGTCGACGTCATTCAAAGTGCGATTCTCGGCGGCCTGAAAAAGACTCCCGACCCCGTCGCGTTCCAACCACCGCCAGTTCCCCAGCAACACACTCTCGCCGTTGAGTTCAGCCTTCAGTCCCAGGCCCGGCTCGGAATGCACATGGTCCGGTGTCGCGTCGAGCGGAACAGATTCTTGCTTCGCGAGTGTCACAACCGCTCGCGCGAGCGGGTGGTTCGAGCCAGACGCGATCGTGGCCGCGACGCGCAACAACTCGGCACGAGTGGTTCCGTCGGACGGAATGACCTCGACGATCTCCGGCCGGCCTTCGGTGAGCGTGCCCGTCTTATCGAACAACGCGATTTGCACGGACGCCGTCCGTTCGAGGGCCACTCCGTCTTTGAAGAGCACTCCGAGTTCCGCCCCTTTGCCCATCGCGACCATGACGGCGGTCGGAGTCGCCAAGCCCAAAGCACAAGGACAGGCCACGACCAACACCGCAACCGCCCGCGAGATCGCCGTATGAACGTCGGAGTGAGTCAGCCACCACAGCAAAGTCAGCACCGCAATCGCCAGCACGATCGGCACGAAGATTCCCGCGACACGATCCGCCAACCGTGCGATCGGAGCTTTGCTGCCTTGAGCGTCTCGCACCAACGCGGCGATGCGACGTAAAGCCATCTCTTCGCCGACACGCTCGGCGCGGAAGCGGAGACTCCCTGACTGATTGACCGAACCGCCGAGCACTTGATCGCCCGGCTGCTTGCGAACCGGCAAGGGTTCGCCGGTGAAGCTGCTTTCGTCAATCTCGGTGACGCCCGCCAAGACGACGCCGTCCACGGGGACACGCTCGCCCGCGCGAACCAGCAGGACATCGCCGACCGTGACTTGATCGACGGGAACTTCGACTTCGGTTTCTTGAGCCAGCAGATCGCTAGACGTTCGCAGCACATGCGCGGTCGGCGATTGCAGGTTCAGCAGTCGGCCAATCGCGTCCGAGGCTTTGCGACGTGCTCGAGATTCGAGCGTTCGGCCCAGTCGCACGAAGACGACGATCAGCACGGCCGCGGTGAAGTCCGAGCCGCACTGTCCGCTCGCGGTGTTGTGATCGAGGTGGCTCAATTCCGATTTCAGCAGCTCTCCAAACGACCACCCTCCGGCGAGGAATGCGGAACCGGCTCCGAGAGCGACGAGCACATCCATGTCGAGCGCGGCGTGTCGCAACGACCGGGCCGCGTTGACGAAGAACTCGCGTCCGCTCGTGAGCAGCACCAGCGTCGCGAGCAACAGCATCCACACCGGCGCGAGCGGTACGGACTCGACGAAATACGCCAGCAGGACAACAGCGAGTGCCAGCGCGGCGGGGCGGGCGATGTCGCGAAGTCGAAAGGAATCGGCGGGCAACGTGCTTGATTCAACCGCGTCCGGCCGCGGACTCGCGCGATAACCGACGGACTCCACTGCGGCGATCACCTCTGGCGGCGGGCCGTCAGTGTATTGAATCCGAGCCTCATTCGTCGCCAAGTTCACCGCCACGTCGATCACGCCGGGCAGCTTGCGTAGCGCGGACTCGACGCGCCCGACACAGGCGGCGCAATGCATCCCCTCGATGTGATATCGCGTGGTGTGAGTCATTGAGGTCGAGGCTTTCTGACGCGGCGCGTAGGAATTTGAGCTTAACTCGCAGTGGTTTGGGCAAAGTTGGAAAGGAAGTGCCCGACGAATGAAAGGAGACGGCGAATGATGTTGGTGTTCAACATTCGTCGTCTCCTTTCATTCGTCGGGCTCCTTGTCTCACGCAGTCACTCAGCACGAATTCTGACGCGGCGGAAGTGGACCTCGAAGTCTTCTGATTGAAGCCCGATGAAGCCTTCCGCAACATCGCTCGGCTGGCTTTCGCAGACCTTGGTCCCATTCAAGAAGGCCGTGAGCATTCCGGCTTTCGAGACAATCTCCAGCGTGTTCCATTCACCGACGGGCTTCCTTGCTGACTCGCGCGCCGCTGGGTCATCGACGATCTCGAACTTCGCCGCACCGCCGTTTTCTTTGATCGTCGCCAGATCGGCGAACCGGCCTTGCACCTCCAGCGACTTCGGCCACTGCTTGTGCGGTTCGTTGATGAAGATCATGACGCCGGTGTTCGGATTGAAAGTCTTCGCGGCCGCTTCGTCGGCTGGCGGAGCAAATCGCAACTCCAGCCGCAGCGTGAAGTCGGCGAACTTCTCGTTCGAGAACAGGTAGCCCTTCGGCTTGCCCGTGCAAACGATCGCGTCATGGATCGAGAACCATGTCGCTTGTCCCCCTTGAGGCGGTTTGGCAAAGAAAGGATCGAAGTCCTCCAGCGACAACTTGCGGAAGCCTTCTTCCAACGTGAATGCGCCATCGGACAGCGATTCGACACTCCAGGCAGTGGGTGTTGCCGGTCGGGCGTCGGCTGGCGTTGGAGTCACACTCGCAGCAGGGGAGGGGACCGGCACCGGGGGCTCGGCCGAGCAACCCAAGGCCAGCAGCATTAAGGCCGCCGTCGTTAATACGACATCACGGCGACTCCAAACGAGTATTGCGGACATCAGACGACTCCTGATCAACGGGCGCTCGGTTTCTTGCGCGATTGTTTGCGGGGAGATTTCTGTTTTGTTGTGCGAGCGATCGCCACGGATCGCATCGCCCAGACTCTCAGTTCTTCGGAGTCATCCAGCAAGTCAGGTGGGACTTCAAAGTAGGACATCGTCGTTGGTCGATCCGGAAACGGATTCAAGGCGACCATTCCGCAAGCCTGATAATCGCCACGATTCGAGTCATCGACTTTGAACCACAACCGATCGAACGCGACGATCCCAAAGAACTGATCTCCGGAGTAGAGCCCGACGCCGCCGAACATCCGGCGCGCTCGGAGGCTCGGCACGACCCGGCCCAAGCGTTCGACGACTTCGTCAGCGAAATCTGAGTTCATGCTCATGAAGGCATTGTTTGGAACTCGTCGCAACGGTGACAAGTCACTCGTGGGCGATACGATTCCGCCCGATCTTGTATCGCCCGACGCTCGGTTGTTTTGGAAAGGCCGAGCTTCTTCAGTTCCAATTCTTCAAAGGGAAGCCGACATGCGTTGTCTCTTGCCGATGCGGTTGATCGCGACCAGTTGCATTGCGATGTCGTCCATGACTCACGCCGCAGACCCCGCTCCGAAATATGCCGAGCATCAAGATCTGTCGTACTTCCTTGATGCGAACGCCCAAAAGCAACCGATCAAGTCGCCCGCCGATTGGGCCAGGCGGCGGGAGCACATTGCCGCGTGGATGCAGACGGTCATGGGACCGCTGCCCAAGCCGGAGAAGCCGGTGCCGCTCGATGTGAAAGTCGAAGAGGAAGTCGCTGTCGGCGAACTGACTCGCAAGAAGATCAGCTATCAGACCGACTCCACCGAGCGTCGTGTGAAGGCGTTTCTGTTCCTGCCAAAGACAGACAAGCAGCCGACACCGGCAATTCTTTGCTTGCATCAAACGACCAACATTGGGAAGTCGGAGCCGTCCGGATTGGGAGGCAGTCCGAACCTGCATTACGCGCTGCATCTGGCTCAGCGCGGCTATGTGACGCTCGCGCCGGATTATCCGAGCTTCGGCGAGTACCCGTTCGATTTCGCTCCGAGCCACGGATACACGAGCGGCAGCATGAAGGCGATCTACGACAACATCCGCGCCGTCGATGTGCTGCAATCGCTGGCCGAAGTCGACAAGGATCGCATCGGCTGCATCGGCCATTCGCTGGGCGGGCACAACACGATGTTCACGGCCTTCTTCGAGCCGCGCATCAGATGCCTTGTCTCGAACTGCGGCTTCACCCGCTTCCACAGGTATTACAACGGAGCGCTCAAAGGCTGGACGAGTTCCCGGTACATGCCGCTGATCGACAGCCGGCATCACAACAGCCCGGACGAAGTGCCGTTCGACTTTCCGGAAATCGTCGCCAGCTTTGCTCCACGTCCCTTCCTCGCCAGCAGCCCAATCGGTGACAGCAATTTCGAGGTCAGCGGCGTGAAGGATTCCATCGCTTCTGCGAAGCCGATCTACGAACTGCTCGGAGCGGCCGAGGCTCTGCAAGCCAACTATCCGAATTGCGCCCACGACTTTCCGGAAGATGTTCGCAAAGTGGCGTATGAGTTCTTCGACAAGCATCTCAAGCGGTAGCGCACGGGAACCAGCGCCGCAAGATGCCAACAAACGCCGTGTCGGCTTTCTGTGAGAAGACCTCGACGGGCGAATGGCCTTTCAGCCGGGCCAGCCACAACGTCAGAAGGAAGCAGCCCGCGCCGATCGTTCGATTCGGCCACGCGCTCAATTCCCATTGGCCGGACCACGTCCACTGCCAGGCATTTGAGAACGGCAGCAGGTATGGGATCGGCCATTGATCGTTGTCGACGCCACGCGAGCCAATCACGTCGCACAGCAGGTGGAGATGAAACGTCAGACATGCCAGAAGCATCGTCTTCCAATTCCATTGGGAAAGCCAAAATGCTCCGATGGTGACGAGCGCCGCGAAGCCGACGTTGTGACACAGAATGTGGTGATAGTCGCTGTGCCAAGACAATGGATGGTCCCAACCGATCGTGATCCAATTCTCGATCGGATAGCCAAAGCCGTCGATGTCGGGAATGACTCCGGCCAGCGAGACGAGGACTCGATCTCGCCGAGTTTTCGCCGTCGCGTCCGCCACAATCCAACTGATGAGGAAGTGCGTTGGCGGGATCATTGATGTGTCTTCTGCATTGATCTTTCGCCCTTCATTTTTCGCCAGCCGTTTTGAAATCAGGCGGAGCTGGCGTAAAATAAAGGCAGCAAGAAGTCGATGGGCGTCGAGGGGTCGGGTGTGCGAATTTCAGTTTTCGCCGCCAAAGACTTTCCCACATCCCAAGCCCACAGCGGCGAAATCTGAAATTCGCACACCCGACCCCGGAGTCACCCCAAGCGATGTCGCTTGTCGAGATACGCCGCGAGGAACGGCGAGTAGCCCTCTTTGGTATTGGCGAGGTTGTAGCTGATCTTCCGCTCGTGGCAGTCATCTTCCAGCCGCTGCGTGAAGGCTTGGATGCGTTCAAGATATTTCTTGCGCAGCGATTTCGGATTCACGACGACTTTGCCGGCACCTTCCATGTCTTGGAAGCGCGTGATCCGATCAAACGGGAAATTCAATTCCGCGTCGTCGAGTGTGTGGAAGGCAATCACTTCGTGGTTGTTGTGTCGGAAATGTTGCAGGCCGCTGGCGACGTTGTCTTCGTTGTCGATCAGATCGCTGATGACGATGACCAGCCCGCGCCGCTTCATCCGCTCGGCCGCTTCATGCAGGACGGTGCCGCAGTCGGTCTCGCCGCCGGGTTCGACGTTGTCGAGCGCATCGAGGATGCGGCGGTACTGCGTCGGGTGCGCCTTGGGCGGGATATAGGTGCGGACTTTTGTATCGAACAGCATCAGCCCGACGGCGTCGTTCTGGCGGATCAGCAAATACGCGAGCGCCGCCGCCAGATAGCTGCCCCATTGCAGCTTGCTCAACCCTTGATCGCTGGCGGTGCCACCCTTGCCGAAGTCCATCGACTTCGAGCAGTCCAACAGGATCGTGGCTCGCAGGTTGGTCTCGTCCTCGTACAGCTTGACGGTGTATTTGTCGGATCGCGCGAGCACTTTCCAGTCGAGCATCCGCATGTCATCCCCCGGCGTGTACGACCGGTGATCGAGATACTCGACCGAGAACCCATGATATGGACTGCGATGCTTGCCGGTCAGAAAGCCCTCGACGACTTGCTTGGCAATCAGTTCGAGATTGCCAATGCGAGCGAGTCCAGCGGGATCTAAGTAGGACATGGCAGAGCCTCAGCAAAAAGCAAAAAACAAAACCGGACTTGAGAACGCTAATCTTCACTAATCGGCGCTGATCGGGATTAGCGAAGATCAGCGCAGATTAGTGTTCTCGCTTTGTGTACTACTCCGGTTCGCGAATGACTTCAAACAGCTTCTCGACGATGTGGTCGGTTGTGATGCCGTCGCTTTCGGCGGCGAAGCTGGTGACGAGGCGGTGTCGGAGGACCGGCTTTGCGATTGCGCGGATGTCATCGCCGGAGACGTGGACGCGGCCGTCGAGCAGTGCGTGAGATTTCGCGGCCAGCAGGAGCGCCATGCACGCGCGCGTGCCGGCTCCCCAGGTCAGATACTTCTTCACGAAGTCGGGAGCTTCGTCGGTTTTCGGCCGAGTCGCTCGGACCAACTGCACGGCGTAGGCCGAGACGGACTTGCCGACGAGCACCTTTAAGACGACTTGCTGCAACCGCACGATTTCGGTGCGGTCGAGCATCGGTTGCAGTTTGGGCAACTCGCCGGACGTCGTTGTCTCGGCGACTTTCAGTTCGTCTTCGTAGGAGGGGTAATCGACCAGGATGCGGAACATGAATCGGTCGAGTTGCGCTTCGGGCAGCGGGTAGGTTCCTTCCTGCTCGATCGGGTTCTGCGTGCCGAGCACCAGGAACGGTCGTTCGAGCGGAAAGTCTTGGCCGGCAATCGTGACTTTGTATTCCTGCATCGCTTGCAGCAGCGCGGCCTGCGTCTTCGGCGGCGTGCGGTTGATTTCGTCGCCGAGCAGAATATTGCCGAAGATTGGCCCCTTCACGAACTTCATGCGGCGATGGCCGGTCCCCTCTTCGGTCTCCAGGATTTCAGTGCCGGTGATGTCTGACGGCATCAAGTCGGGCGTGAACTGAATACGGCTGAACTTCAACGACAGCAGATCGGCAACGGTCGAAACCATCAGCGTCTTGGCCAATCCCGGCACCCCTTCCAGGAGGCAGTGTCCGCGAGAAAACAACGCGATCAGAATCTGCTTGAGCACGTCACCTTGCCCAATGATGACCCGCTCCAATTCGCGAGTCATCTTGTGATAGGCGGCGGTGAGTTCCTCAGCGGCACGGAGGTCGGCGTCGTCCATGCGTTCGTTGCCAGTCGTCTTCTGCATCATTGATCCTCGTGTGGTGGGCTGTCAGGGGAGGGTGTCGTCAGGCAAGCTCGGTATTCGGCAGGTCAAACCGGCGAGTAGGCTAACCCCAATGCCGGACGAGTCAATTCACCGCGTGTGACGAACAGGGATTCCTTGCGGGGTGGCGAGATCGGTGGTCTAGTGTGGAGGCGGGTATTCTGTCGGCGATCGAAATAGGTGCCGATTGGCCGACGTCACTTTCTCCGCGAATGGTTGAGATGCAAATTCAATGTCCTCATTGCCAGGTTGCCATTCAGCTCATTGAAGCGCCGGCGGAAAGCGATGTCACCTGTCCGTCGTGCGGCAGCCAGATCAGCAGTGCCGAGCGGAACAAAAGCACGCCGACCATCGCACTGCCCGCGAGCGATGGCCGAGAAACAACATTGCTTCCCGCCTCACCGAGTGGGCTGCCATTTTCGCTGCCTCCCACATCGCAATCAGACGCCGCATCAGCGGACACGTCCCCCACCGCGCCTCAGCGACCGCCGATGATCGAAGCCTTCGGGCGTTTCCAACTGCTCAAGCGGCTGGGAGGCGGAGCCTATGGCGAAGTCTTTTGGGCCTACGATCCGCGGTTGGACCGAGACGTGGCGATCAAGCGTCCGCATCAGCGGCGGTTGCCGGCCGAGTTGGCCGAGCGGTTTGCTCGTGAAGCGCGAGCGGCCGCGCAGCTCCAGCATCGGCACATTGTCGGCACCTATGAAGTCGGCGAGGTGGACGGTCGGCCGTACATCGCCAGCGAATACATCCTCGGCACCGACTTGGCCGCACGCGCGAAAGCGGAGAAAGATCAGAACCGCCTGTTGCCGCCGCGAGACATCGCTCAGCTCTGCGCTCAGGTGGCCGAGGCGTTGCACGTCGCTCACGAGGCGGGCATCGTGCATCGAGACTTGAAGCCC
>CAMDEA010000115.1 GCA_945893045.1 Planctomyces sp. SH-PL62 | reverse complement strand
GAAACGCTCTGGTGCTCGTTGGAATCTCCGCAACGCCGAATCCGTCTCCGCCCTGACCAACCTCCGCGACAGCAATCAATGGCAACCCTATTGGTCAACTTGCGACACCACAAAAACTTAACACCGCCAATATCTCTGGGCACACCCACGCCGATGAGCGTGGCGACGTAGGTTGTGGTATTGACCGTGTAGAGCGAGTTTCCGGAGTTCCACCACAGGACGTTGTTGGTATCAAACGCCATGTCACCCGAACCGGCGACGAGTGTGCTGACGACACCGGAGGAGATGACCGCTCCGGTGCCGGGATTGAGTTGATAGAGCGTGTTGCTTGGGCTGCCCGTGGCGGCCCAGAGTGTGCCGTCGGATCGGAACGAAAGTTTGATGATGTTTCCCGGCAACCCCGTGAGCGTCGTGACCAGCGTGTTCGTGCCGGTGAGCGGATTGAACCGCGAGAGGCGGGCCGTCGGGTTGGTGAATTCGATGTAGAACACGTCGCCGGACACCGGGTCGCGGGCATTGGCGGCGGTCGTGTAGGAACTCGTTCCGACCGTGGTGGCGGCACCGGTCGCGATATTGATCGTGGAGATGTTGAATGGTGACGCGTTGGATGCGGCGTAAACGGCGGTCATGCGTGTGTCGAACCGCCGTTGGAACACGCCCGCCGTATCGCCTGTGCCGTTGCCGCTCCAGACGATGGTGAAGTCGGTATTCGGTGCGATGATCGCCGAGGAGAATTGCTGGTTGTTGGCCGTGGTTCCGGCGACACGAAATTCGACATCTTGCGTGACGCCCGCCGCGTTGTAGCGCTGAGCGTAGACGCCGTTTTGGCTGCCGTCCGAGGCGGAGTCGGTCCAAGTGACCAAGAAGTTGCCCGACGAATCACTGGCGACCGTGGCATACTGTTGAGTATTGGTGACGGTGGTGTTGACGCGGAATTCGGTGGCATCGAGCGCCGTGCCAGCCGGATCGTAGCGCCGCGCGAACACGCCCGTGGTGTCACCGGTCCCTTCGCCGCTCCAGGTCACCACGAAGCCACCTTCGGAGTTCATCGCCACGCGGCCGTACTGTTGCGTATTCGTGGTGGTGGTGTTGATGCGGAACTCGCTCCCGACAGCGGTGCCGGTGGTGTCGTAGCGCTGGCCGAATACACCCGCCAAGTCGCCGGTTCCTTCGCCGCTCCAGACGACGACGAAGTCTCCTTTGGGATTCATGTCCACGGCGGCGAATGACTGCGTCCCCGTCGTCGTGGAGTTGATGCGGAACTCGCCGCCGATTGTTGCACCGGCTGCGGTGTAGCGTTGGCCGAACACGCCGGCCGTGTCGCCGGTTCCCTCGCCGTTCCAGACGACGACGAAGTTGCCCAACGAATCGAGCGCGACCGAAGGCTGCTGTTGTGTGTTGGTCGTGGTGGTGTTGACGCGGAATTCGGCCCCTTGCGCCACACCGGCCGCATTGAACCGTTGAGCGAAGACGCCGGCTGTGTCGCCCGATCCGTTGCCACTCCAGGCGATGACGAAGTTGCCGGCCGAATCCATGTCCACCGTGGGGAACCGCTGGGCATTGAGGGTCGTGGTGTTGGCTCTGGTTTGAGCACCCTGCGCCACACCGGCCGCGCTGTAGCGTTGGAAGTAGACGCCGTACCCACTGCCGTCGAGATTCGAATCGGCCCAAGTGACGACATAGTTCCCCGCTCCATCGACCGCCACCGCTTGAGGACTGGCAAACGCCGTCTCTTGAGTGTTGGCGGTGGTCGTATTGACGCGCGACTCCGGTGCCGTCGGCGCGGCGAGCAACACGTCGTTCCAAGTGAAGCCGAGCGACGCGTCTTGACCGATCGACTCTGTCACTGTGCCGTGGACATATTCCAAATCCCAGTTGCCGCCGAGCGCCGCGCTGCCGGTGAGGTCCGTCGATCCCGCCACGTCGGCACCGGTCAGGGCGCTGAGTCCGTCGATCAATTGCTGACCTTCGGCCGTGGCCGCCAGGTTGCAGCCGTAGATCAGCAAGTCACCGTCGCTCGCGAACGCGCTCGCCCACCGCGCGATCTCTCCGCTCACGCCCATCAAAGCCTGTTGGTCGATCCAAGTCGCTCCGAGTTGGAAGCCTCCCTCCTGGCCGTGCGACAGGATGTGAACCGCGGCGAGGTCGCTGCGGCCTTCGAGCGCCGCGGTCACTTGCGACACGCCGTCGAGGGTCGAATCGAGCAGCTTGATCTCGAACACACTTCCGGGTGTTGCATTTGCAAACAAATCGTCGAGCAACGCCTGATAGCCCGCCACCGACGTGTCGACGAACACCAACTCGTGCCGGATCGAGTCCGTAGTCGCCGCATTCAATTCCGAACGCTGCTCATCAACAGTCGTGATCAACTGCTGAGCCAACTCATCGGAATGCCATAGCGACTCGTCGAGCGGCGCTGCGTTCGGATCGAGCAGTAAGTCCAGTTGGCCGTCCAACGGTTGCCCTACCAACTCCGCCATCAGCTCTTCGACTTGATCCAACGTCTCGATCACCCGCACCTCGGCCGACTCGGCGACGCTGCTCTCCAGTTGCATCGACTCCTGCGCCACCTGTGCTTGTTGCGCAAGCTCGGCATCGGCATCGACCGGAGCCACTGGCCCCGCATCGAACAGTAACCGGTCTTCCAGGCGCTCGAGCAACATCCGTCGCCGAGGGACCGTTTCGGTAGGCGGAGCCTTCTCCGGCCGACGGAAAAAGCCGTTCGCCAGCAATGCTCGAAATAGATGACGTCCCATGTGCCACCATCCGCGCGAGGCGATCACCCTCGCGGATCGTTTCAGAGAATCGGATCAATCGGATTGTTCGTCCTGGCCCAGGCGCAGAATCTGCGCGAACCCTGACGTCTCGATTGCCATTCGGAACCCTAGGTTTCGGGACTTCAGCCCCCTTCAACGAAGACCTTGCCGATCAGCGAAACGTGGCCAATCGCGCGAGTCGCGCCAGTCGCAACGGTTCTGACAACACATTGATGCATTGGACCAAGCGAGGCGACAGGCACCGGCCGTCCCCGAAACGAAACCGGCGAGCGGGGCGGCGTCATCCCAAAAGTAGCAGGCACATTCCATGTGCCGTCTGCCGGAAAAATGCCGACGGCACATGGAATGTGCCTGCTACATTTTTCGAGTGACCTTGCGCGACCTACCAAGCTTGCTTGAGAGCCTTCCCGAAGATCAATTCAGCCGCCGAAGCGTCTCCGGCTGACCGGTCGATCAACGTGAGTTCTTGAGCCTTCACCAATCGGCGAATCAACTCTTGCTTCGGATCTTGGCTGTCCGGAGTCACAACGCTCGGATGCACGACCAGGCAGTCCCACTCCTGATGGCCGAAGCTCAGCGACCAATTCATGATCCACGAGTACGACCGAAAGAACTCTTCATCCGTTGTCGCCGTGAGTCCCGCCGGAACAGCGAGGATCACGAGATCCGGCTTCATCGCTCGCACCGAGTCTTTCGCGAATCGTTCGATCTCCGCTAAAGACTTGCCGGCCGTCGGCCAAGCCGTGACTTCGACCGTGGCCTGCGGCGACAACTGCTTCAGCGCGGGTCCAATCAACGTGTCGAACGGCGGCATCGCCAGCACTTTCACCGGCTTGCCGCTCTCGATCATCGCTTTCGTCTTGACGAGCGCCGGTTGCAATGGACCGACATTCGCCAGCGAAACGTCTTTGCCAGTGATCGTGCGGCAGAGTTCCTGAGCCATCAGTTTGTGGCCGTCCATGTTGGGATGGATCTCGTCGCTCAAGATGCAGCGAAACGCCCACGCATCTTTCGCGCGGAACGATTCGCCCGCCGCGAATTGATCACAGACCGGGACTTTGAGCGATTGACCGGTTGCATGAATCACGTCGCAGTAGCGCTTCAACTTTTCAATCGGACGACCGCCGGTCGTGATGACCGAGTTCGGCGTGCAGAGAACCACTTGAGCCTTCGCCTCTCGGCAACGGCTGACGAGCGCTTCGAGGTTCTTGCCAAACTGCTCTTCGGTCAGGCGTGCCATGTCGTTCAAGCCGAAGCTGATCGTGACCAAGTCCGGCTTGTGCTTCAGCACGTCGTTGTCGAGACGTGTCAGCCCGTTGTTCGTCGAATTGCCGCTGATGCCCGCGTTGATGACCTTCACATTGGCGTTGGGGATCGCCTGCTTGATCGCGACTTCGAGCATCTCCGGATACGCCCGCCGCCCGCCGGTGTGGTAATAGACTCCGGTCACGCTGTCGCCGAGACACACAATCGTCACCGGCTTGGCAGCAAAGTCGAGCAACGGCTTCGCGGCCGACGCGGTTCCAGCCGCCAACACCTGAGCCAACACAAACTCGAAAGCCTCGGTCGCCTCGGCATATTTGGTGTCGTGCCCGCCGTCGGGCTTGTGGATCGCCTTCACCGCTCGGTTCTGCTTCTTCAAAGCTTCGGCCAATCGCAACACGCTGTCGGGCGGCACGAGCTTGTCCTTGCCGCCAGTCGTCATCGCGATGGGCATCGTCAGTTTGTCAGCATTCAATTCGGCCGAACGTTTGCGGTACTCGTCCGGCTTGTCCTGCTTCGATCCGCCAAACGACGCGGCGATCGCGTCTTGAAACAGCGCGTACTCGACCAAGTTCGCCGTACCGTTCAGCGACACGACTCCATCCACTTGGTCGGGATGCAACGCGGCAAACGTCAGTGCGGCCGTGCCACCCATCGAGCCTCCGCTGATCACGATCTTGTTGACGCGGTACTTGCTTCGTAGTTCCTCAAGAATTTGCAGCACGTCCGCTTCGGCCGCCGGTCCCATCCAGGACGTCTTGGCTCGATAGTCCGGCGAGACGTAAATCATCTGATGCTTAGCCGCCGCATCACGAGCCGCTCGGCATTCGTCGCGGCCGTCCTTTACGAACTGCCAGCGATCCGAACCATGACCGTGCAGCGCGATCATCACCGAGACCAGCGACTGCGAATCAAATCCGTCCGGCAAAACAATGACGTAACGCTGCTCGGTGCCGTCCAATTTGGAGACAAAGACGACATCCTGCGGTTCGGCCGACTCAGAGACTCCCCCAGTCATCGTCGTCAACAAAAGAGGAACCCAGACGGCGAACAAACACCTGTGAAATGATCGGCACATGAGATGTCCCTTTTCGGAAAAAGTCACGACGCACGGAAGGGCCACGCATCGCCCAATACCTCGCGTTGAATGGCGGTCAGCCGGGCGACGCACTGCTCGGCGAGGGCCAGTTGTGTATCGAGCAGCCGGCGATTGAACGGAGTCCCTTCGGCCGTTCCTTGGACTTCGACGAACTCACCCTGGCCGGTCATGACGACGTTCATATCGACCTCGGCATCTTTGTCTTCGACGTAATCGAGGTCCGCCACAACTTGGCCAGCGACGATCCCGACGCTGATCGCCGCGATGCTGCTCTTCAAGACGGGGCGATCGGTCGGAAGCAAGGACTTGATGGCCGCCAGCGAATCAACCAGCGCGATGAAGCCGCCAGTGATGCTCAGCGTGCGCGTGCCGCCGTCCGCTTCAAGCACATCGCAATCGACCGTGACCATCCGCGGACCGAGCGCGGCGAGATCGATCACCGCTCGCAGGCTGCGGCCGATGAGCCGTTGAATCTCGTTGGTGCGGCCGTCGATCTTGGATCGCTCGCGCTGCTTGCGCGGCGCGGTGCTGGCGGGCAGCATGTTGTATTCGGCCGTGACCCAGCCGTTGGGATTGGCTTCGCGTTTCATCCACGGCGGCAGGTCATTGTCGATGCTGGCCGTGCAGAGCACTGTCGTGCGACCCGCTTTGATCAGCACACTGCCGGGGACCGCTCCGGTAAAGTGGCGTTGAACCGTGATAGGGCGCAGTTCGTCAGATTGTCGGCCATCGTGCCGCATGAAAGACTCCATGAGTTGGTGTTTGGATCACTGGCGGCACAGCGTAGCGATCCACGTGCAAGAGTCACCTCTGCACAGCAAACGTTTGAAATCATGGCGTCGCCCGAAGATTTTCAGCCACAGATGAAACACAGATCAAACACGGATTTGCAAAGACTCTCGGAAGGGATCGTGACGGTCAGCTTGGCTCCATTCTCGTTCTTCCGGTTTTGTTTGATCCGTGTTCTCTCCGTGTTTCATCCGTGGCCAGAATCTCTTGGGTTGCGGGCAGCACCTGCGTCCGCGATATGTTCCCGCCATGAATCGCATCGTGAAAGCGGCGCTACCGCCAGCAATTCTGTTCGTGCTCGTGATTTCCGCCTGGCATTTCTTGGTCGTTGGATTCGGCATCAAAGCCTACCTCGTGCCGAAGCCGGGCGGCGTGTGGCAGGCGGCGCTCGAAAATCGCGCGGAGTTGCTGTTCGCAGTTGGCCTGACATCAGCGGCCGCTCTGTGCGGCTTCGTCAGCAGCCTGCTGATCGGCTCGTTGACCGCTTGCGTCTTCTCTCAATCGCGAGTCGTTCGGAGTAGCTGCTATCCCTACGCGATCTTTCTGCAAACGGTCCCGATTGTCGCGGTCGCTCCGATCATCGTCGTCTGGTTTGGTGCAGGCTTTCACAGCGTGGTGCTGGTGTCATTCATGATCAGTCTGTTTCCGATCGTCACGAACGGGACCAGTGGGATGCTGGCGGTCGATCCGGATTTGCTCGACCTGTTTCGACTGTACCGAGCGTCTCGCTGGCAAGTGCTGTGGAAGTTGCGGCTGCCGCACTCGGTGCCGTTTCTGGTCGCGGGAGCTCGCACGTCGAGCGGCATGGCGGTTGTCGGTGCGATCGTGGGCGAGTTCTTCGCAGGCAATCTGGCCGAACGCCACGGACTCGGCTACATGATTTTGCAGGGGACACAATTCAGTACCGCGAAGCTCTTCGCCGCCGTGATCGCCTCGACGTTACTGGGGATCACAATCTTTGGGCTTTCAACATTCGTTGGCTCAACGATTCTCAGCCGCTGGTCCGATCCGAAGGGCGCTTCGTAGCCTGACTCTCCGAGTCGGGTCTCTTGGAAATGCTCCCGACTCGGAGAGTCAGGCTACGAACTCACTCCGGCAAATACCCCTCGACGTACTTCATCAGATCGAGGCAATTCAACTCATCCTTGATGCCATCCAGCGTCGGCTCGATCAACGTGCGAGCGACCTCTTGAATGATGTGATCGGCAAATCGTTTGCGGGCTCGGCTGAGTTGCTTGCGGTACGCTTCCGGCGTGAGCGTCTGGCCGGACATCTCAGAAACCATCTTGGCCAGTGTCGGTGAATCGGCACTCTCGTATTGCGCGGAGACTCGCAGCACCGTGCAGAACAAGTTGTTGGTCGTCCGCTGTTGATACTTATCGAGCGCCTTCCAGGCCGCCTTCAAAATGCACTTTCGCCAGTCGCTGGTCCATTCCAACTGCGAGTGCTCGGAGACCGGCATGTGCTCGAGCGTCTCGATCGGCAACGGCACTTGATTGCGCCGGCAGAGCCATTGCATCGCCGCGTTCCGCACGATGGTGATGAGGTAATAACGGAACTTGCCTTTGTTCGAGTCGGCCGTGTGAAAGCCCTTTTGGACCATCCGCAGCATGAATTCCTGTTCGACTTCTTCGGCGTCATTGGGGTCGTGGATCAACGTGGCGATGTATTTGCGAATGGCTCGGCCGTAACGCTTCACGAACAACGTCGGATTGTTGACCGCTGTCCAGCGCGTCGAGATGCGATTGAGCCACATCCGCTCGCCGGTCTGCGAGTACGACAACTCAACTTGGCCGCTGCCGGTGGAAGGGTTCGAGTCGCCAGGTTTCGAATCAACGTCGGAAGCCATCACGAGTGCCTTCGTCGTGGGGCAGGTTTTCAACCTGCCTGTCTCGTTGGGGCCGGGCAGGTTGAAAACCTGTCCCACGAAATGCGACGTCAGCGTATCTCAACGATGTGACGCCGAACAACTCGCCCTCGAAAATCGACACAACCGATACGGCTTGTCGAAGTCTGCCCTGTAGGCGAAACCTTGCTTGTGAGTTGCAGCGGCTCGGTGCGATAATCAAAGTGTTCTGATGCAAAGAATTTTGGAACGCTAATCTTCGCTCATGGACGCTAATAAAAAGCCTTTCAGCCATGTCGCCCGAAGTGTCTTCCTGTCCGATTAGCGTGAATTAGCGAAGATTAGTGTTCCACGTCTTCCTTCCCGCCCACACAACGACCTCCCTCCACGAGGCCCACCCATGTTTGAGTTCGATCACGGTTCCAGTCCGAATTGCGAAGGTATCTCCCGCCGCCAGTTGTTCCGCGTCGGCGGGCTTGGCTTCGCGAGCCTCACGTTGCCGACGTTGCTTCGCCTCCAAGGCGAAGCGAAAGCCAATCCAACCGCAACAAAGATCCGAGACGACCTCAGCGTCATCCTCCTCTGGATGCAAGGTGGTCCTAGTCACGTGGACTCATTTGATCCAAAACCGGATGCCCCCGCCGAGATCCGTGGCGAGTTCGGTGTCATCGACACCACGATCCCCGGCGTGAAGTTCTGCGAACACCTGCCGCTGATGGCCAAGAGCCTCGATAAGTTCACGGTCATTCGGAACGGCTACTCGTACAACGGCGGACACGGCATCGCGGATGCCTACATGCTCAGCGGCTGGCGGTTCTCGCCGAGCACCGTCTATCCGAGTTACGGCTCGGTCGTCGCGCAGGAGCTTGGCTACCGCAAGGGAATGCCGCCGTACGTCCAGCTCGGTCCGTGGGTCGACAAGATGAACGCCGGCGGCCAAGCGGGGTATCTCGGCAGCGAGCACAACCCCTTCATCATCAACGACGACCCGAACGGCGGCACGTTCAACATCGACGGCATCACGCTCCCCGGCGGCATGAGCGTGCCGCGATTCTCCCGCCGTCAGCGGATGCTCAGCCGGTTCGATTCGTGGCAACGCACCGTCGAGAAGGTCGCGAACGACGTCGGCGCGATGGACGCCTTCTACGAGAAAGCCTTCAGCATCGTCACGTCCCCCGCCGCAAAGAAGGCGTTCGACCTCTCGCAAGAAGACCCGAAGCTGCGCGACAAGTACGGCCGACATCGCTTCGGCCAGTCGTGCTTGCTGGCAAGACGCCTCGTTCAATCGGGAGTCCGCTTGGTCAACGTCTCGTTCGCGAGCTGGGACACGCACGCGAACAATTTTGCGTCTCTGAAGCAGACTCTTCTGCCGCAGACCGACACGGGTTACTCGGCGCTGCTGGATGACCTCGATCGACTCGGCATGATGGACAACACGGTTGTCTTCTGGCTGGGAGACTTCGGTCGCACCCCGAAGATCAACTCTGCCGCTGGCCGAGACCACTGGGTTGGCTCAACCGTCTTCACCATCGGCGGCGGCGGCTTCAAGACCGGCCAAGTGATCGGCTCCAGCAACCAATACGCCGAGCAACCGGTCGGCAAGCCGATCGAAATCGAAGACCTCGCCGCCACGCTCTACACGGTCCTCGGCATCCCGCTCGACAAGCACTTCGTCTCCCCCGACGGCCGCCCCTTCAAAGTCAATCCGGGCGGCCGAGTGCTGAATGAGCTGCTGGTGTGAGCAATTTATCGTTCTGCTCCCATCGTTCTGCCATCGTTTGGCAGAACGATGGGGGCAGAACGATGATGCGAATCAAGATGGGCTCCATGATGACTTGGCCTCGATCGTCGATTGCTGTTCTCGCCTGCTGGTTGATGGCAGCAAGCGTTTCGACGCGTGCCGACGAATCTGTCTCGTTCGTCAACGACGTGCAGCCGGTCCTGACAAAGCTGGGATGCAATCAGGGGGCGTGTCACGGTGCTCAATACGGACAGGGCGGATTCAAACTCTCGCTGCGAGCGTTCGATGACAACGCGGATTACACCGAGTTGATCCGAGGAGCCTATGGGCGGCGGATCAAAGGTTCGACTCCTGAGGAGAGCTTGTTGCTGACGAAACCGTTGATGGACGTGCCGCATGGCGGCGGTCGGCGAATCAAGAAAGACTCGTGGGCGTTTCAGACGTTGGTCTCCTGGCTCAAGCAGAACGCTCCGGGACCGGTGGCGACGGATCGGAAGCTGAAGCAAGTGGTCGTCGCGCCGAGCGAGGCGATCTTGCAGCCGGGACAGACGGCGCAGGTCTTGGCGAAGGCGATCTACGAGGACGGCTTCGAGGAACCGATCGAACGCAAGGCGTCGTTCGACAGCATGAATGCCTCCGTCGCCGAGGTCACTCCGGAGGGACTCGTCACCGCGACGGGCAAGGGCGAGACGGTCGTGATGGTGCGGTATCTCGGCACGGTCTCGGTGTGTCGCATCGTCGTGCCGTTCGGGCAGAGTGTCGGGTTGGAGAACTTCGCGAAGAACAATTTCGTGGACGAACTGTGGGTCGAGAAGTGGCGAAAGACCGGCCTCTCGCCGACCAAGAACTGCACGGACGAAGAGTTCTTCCGCCGCATTCATCTCAGCACGATCGCCACGCTGCCGACACCCGACGAGATTAAAGCGTTCCTGGCCGACACCGATCCCGACAAGCGGAACAAGGCCATCGACCGCGTGCTGCAACGGCCGGAGTACATGGACTTCTGGGCCTACAAATGGGGCGACCTGCTGCGGAACAATCGCAACAGTCTCCAGAAAAAAGGCATGTGGTCGCTGCACAACTGGCTGCGAGCCTCCTTCCGCGACAACAAGCCGATGGACCAGTTCGCCACCGAGCTGATCACCGCCGTCGGCAGCCCGTATCAGAACGGCCCGGTCAACTTCTTCGTCAACGGCTATCAGGAAGAATGGACCGAAGCGACCGCCGCGACGTTTCTCGGCGTGCGCGTGCAATGTGCGAAGTGCCATCACCACCCGTATGAAAACATCTCGCAAGCCGACTACCACAGCTTGCGAGCCTTCTTCGCTCGCGTCGGCAAGAAGAGTTCCTGGGAGTTCGGCATTCAAGGGGGCGAGTTCGTCATCTACGTCAACGACACCGGCGAAGTCGGCCACCCGCGCACCGGAGCAATCCTGCCACCGAAACCGCTCGGAGCACCACCGTCCGACGATCCAGTCGATCGCCGCCGAGCACTCGCCGCATGGCTGACCGACAAGAGCAATCTGGCTTACGCTCGCAACTTGGCGAATCGCTACTGGGGCTATTACTTCGGCCGCGGCCTTGTCTCACCGATCGACGACATGCGGGTGACGAATCCCGCTGCGAATTCCGAACTGCTCGATGCCCTCGCTCGTGACCTGATCGCACACAACTACGACGTGAAGCATCTGCTGAGAACGATCATGCGGTCGCACGTATATCAGTTGAGCGCGACCCAAACGGGATACCGGCTGGCTGGGAGCGGAACGGCGCTAGCCGCCGGTGCCGGCGTGGGCGAAACACCGGCGGCTAGCGCCGTGCCGCTCACGGAGAACCCCGATGGCGATAACCGCTATGTCGCGCATTTCAGCCCGACGCGATTGAAGGCCGAACAACTGCTCGACGCCGTCGATTTCGCCTGCGGCACGCAAGAGAAATTCCCCGAAGTCCCGCTTGGCTTCCGAGCGATCGCGCTGCCGGACTCAAACTTCCCGAACGAATTCCTCGACGCCTTCGGTCGTCCGCGCCGAGTCATCGCCTGCGAATGCGAACGGAGCGATACGCCCAGCATGACACAGGCTCTGTTGATGATCAGCGGAGGATTGCTCAATCGCAAAGTCAGCGACGGCAATGGTCGCATCGCGAAGCTCGTCAAAGCCAACACGCCGGCCGATCAGGTCGTTGACGAACTTTTTCTCTGCTCGCTCTCACGCAGGCCAACGCCGGAAGAGAAGCAAGCGGCGCTCGCCGAGATTGCCACGGCCTCCAGTCCGCAAGAGGGCTACGAAGATTTCTTGTGGACTTTGCTGAACACTCGCGAGTTTCAGTTCAATCATTAAGGCCATCCTTTCGGCGGAGCTGGACCATGATTGATTCTTCTGTCTCTGCAAAAGTTGAGGAGTTGCTGCGCTTCGGCCTTTCTCCATTGAAGGCTAGGCATACTCTCGACGCTGCGGGCTATGACCGCGAAACCGTTATGATTGCAATGGTCGAATACGAACAGCGTTTTGAGACGCTCAAAGCGCGACAACGGCGGATAACACAGCTCTTTGGCTGGCTCGTGTTTCTCGGATGTGGAAGTTTGTTTGTTTGGATGTTTGAGTCTCGCGGTGTGAGCCTTGTCTCGGGCGGTTTTCTTGGGCTTTCTGTTTTTGGTCTGTTGCTTGGGCTGATGCCCCAGTTCACTAGATGATTCTGCTGCCACCATCAATTCCGTGATTCAAAATTTGAAACGAGAGGACTCGATCATGGCAACAGATTCCAAGGAGGCGAGTTGCGGTTTTGGTTCCGCGGACCTGCGATTACCGGATGAATTGCGCGGTCCGTTGTTGTCACACCTTCAGGCTCTGCGCGAACGGTACTTGCAGCGCGGCTGGGCCGGGCGTGTGGGCTTTGGTGCTCGACCGGCGGTGATTGTCATCGACTTGGCCAAGTATTGGCTCGATCCGGGCCAGCAGATTGGCAGCCCGTTGGATGAGGTTGTGGTGGCGACTCGCCGAGTGCTCGATGCGGCGCGTGCGGCGTCGGTGCCGATCTTCTTCACGTCGTTCGCGCACGATCCGGCCGAGCCACCCAGTCCGCACGATCAAAAACTGAAATTCCAATTTCCGGCGAACGCAGTGGAATTGTTTGAACTCGATCCCCGATTGGAACGCCGGCCGACGGAAAAGCTGATTCGCAAACGCTATGCCTCGGCGTTCAAGGACACGAACCTGCATACGATGCTGACCGCGCTGGGCGTGGATACGCTGATCGTTACGGGTGTCAGCACCAGCCACTGCGTGTACGCGACCTGTCGCGATGCCACCGATAGTTTTCGAGTGATCGTCCCGCGTGAGGCGGTCGGCGAACGCTGCGAGTTGATGCACGAGGTCTTCCTGCTCGACATCGACATCGACCTGGCGGACGTCACCGATGTGGACGACGTCGTTCTTCAACTGGCGCGTTCATCGGTTGATTGACCCGCCACTGGGCTTGCCCCAGTGGTTCCCGCGCTTCTGCACGACACGAGATCGTTCGTAACAGTCGTAGTGCAGAAGCGCGGGAACCACCCTGACAAGCAGGGTGGCGGGATCAATCAACACTCAAAGGTCGCGCGGTGTTTCTGCGCCAGTCGGTTCGATAAGCTGCGGTCCTTCCCCAAGGCTTCCGCGATGTCGATGACGCCACTGGAATCTGCTTTACCGCTCGAACGCTATCGCCGCTATTTGAGCGTCTTGGCACAGGCACAGCTCGATCCGCGTTGGCGGGCGAAGGTGGACCTGTCGGGAGTGATCCAGCAGACGTTGCTGGAGGCTCATCAAGCCGCGAATCAATTGCGAGCGTGTGATGACGTCCAGCGCTTGGCGTGGTTGCGGCGCATCTTGGCGAACAATCTCACCGATGAACTCCGCAAATGGACGACGGAAGCTCGTGACACTCGGCGCGAGGTATCGCTGGAACAACGCTTGGCCGAATCGTCGCAACGGCTCTCGGCTTGGTTGGCGGGAGACGATCCGTCGCCCAGTGCGACAATGCAGCATGAAGAGCAGACTCTGCGAATCGTCACCGCGTTGGATCGACTGCCGGAGGCTCAGCGAGAGGCGTTGATGTTGCAGCATTGGCATGGCTGGTCGCTGGTTCAAATCTCGGAACAGATGCAGCGCACTCCGGCCGCCGTGGCCGGGTTGCTAAAGCGCGGACTGCAACAGATGCGTGAGCAGATGACTCAGGAGTCGCGCGGATGAGTGCAACATTGCCATCAGCGACGAACGATTCCGCAGCCGGACGCGAAGCTCGCGTGGATGCGGCGATCGCGGAGTTTCTGCTCGCGGCAGAGTCCGGCCGCGCGCCGCCGTTGACGGAATTTCTGACGCGGCACGCCGACATCGCCGACGACGTGCGCGAGTTCCTGGCGAATCAGTCTGCGTTCCAACAGCTCACGGCATCCGTGCTGGGAGCATCGGCGGTTCATTCCATTCGTTCGCGAGCCTCCGCAGCGACGGAAGCTCTTCCGCGTGTCCTGGGAGATTACGAATTACAGCGCGAGATTGGCCGCGGAGGCATGGGGACGGTGTATGCCGCGCGGCGGCTGAGCGACGAAGCCGCCGTCGCGATCAAAGTGCTGCATCCGTGGCTGGCTGGGGATGCGAGCTCGTTACAACGGTTTGAGCGTGAAGCACAAGCGGCGATGAGCTTGCGGCATCCGCATCTGATTCCGGTGCTGAGTGCAGACATCACCGGCCGCACGCCGTTTTTCGTTATGGAATTGATCGACGGCGAGTCACTGGATCGGTTGCTGTCGCGGGGGTCATCCGTCTGTAGTCCGAGCCCTTGTGGCTCGGACGATTTCTCGTTGCCTGCAAATCATCCAGGCCACAAGGGCCTGGGCTACAGTGAGCTGGCTCGCCAATTCGCTGAGGTCGCCGATGCGTTGCAGCACGCTCATGAGCATGGCGTGATCCATCGTGATGTGAAGCCGTCGAATCTGTTGCTGGCTCAGGACGGACGCTTGCTGATCGGCGACTTTGGTTTGGCGCGACTCACGCAGCAGCCAAGTTTGACGCGGACGGGCGAGGCGGTGGGATCGCCGGCTTACATGTCTCCGGAACAGATCGCTTCTCGTGACGGCGCTCCGGTCGATCATCGGACCGACGTGTATTCGCTGGGCGCGACGTTGTACGAACTCATTACCGGCCGACCGCCGTTCGTGGCGGATTCCCGCGAGCAATTGTTGGCGAGCATTCAACACGACGAGCCGACGTCGCCGCGTCGTCAACGTCCTGATCTTCCTCGCGACTTAGAAACGCTGTGTTTGAAAACGCTCGAAAAACAGCCGCGTCACCGCTACGCGACGGCGGCGGAATTGGCGGCGGACTTACGGCGGTTTGCGAATGGTGAACCGATTGCCGCGCGCGGCCTCAGGTTGGCAACACGCTGGGGACGCGGGTTGCGGAAGCGAATGTTGGCTCATCCGCGAGCAACGATGAGCGCGATCGCCGCAGTGCTCGTGTTGATTCTCATTGTGGCCGTGATAGGAGTCCGACAGTCCGCGATGCAGGCACAGCGGCAACAGGCGATTGATTTGGCGCTGGTCGTGGCGTTGACCGGAGACCTCAAGGCGACCGAAGAGGCGATCGCGCGGGCGGAACAGGTGGGCGTATCGGCCGAATGGCTCGAATTGCTGCGCGGGCGTGTGTCGTTTCATCGCGGCGACTACTCGGCGGCGATTCAACATTTGGAAGCCGCCGCACGGACGAGTCAGCCGACGGTTGCGGCGTTGTCCTTGCAAGCGACCGCACAACTCGCCGCCGGATCTTGGGAGAACTACGAGACGTTGCTCGAACGGTCCGCAGCGCTGACGCCCACGACCGCCGAGGACTTCTTGTTTCGGGGTGAGGCTGAAATTTATTTTGATCCCCGGCAGGCCGAGCACTCTTTGACCGAAGCCTTGCGGCGGCGCGACACGCCGTTGGCGCGGTTGATCCGCGCGGAAGCTCGCACCAACTTGGCATTCGATACGAGCGATCTGCCGACGGCGAAGGGGGCGCTGTTCGATTTGTTGATCGCGCGCGAACTGCTCCCCGATCATCCGGCCACGCTGCTGGAGAGCCTCAACGCGCATCTCCTCACCGCCGAGCTGTCCTCGGATGCAGGTCGTCTTGTTGAGCGAGATGAAGAACTCCTCGCCGCGGAACGGGACTTCGCTGCGCTCGAACCGTTTCGGCACTTGCCAACCGTCATCCACAACCGCGCGCTGTTTCTCCTCTCGACCGATCGCGAGTCCGCCTCGTTCGAGTTGCTGCGCGGCGCGGAGGCTCAGCACCACGACGCGCTGGTGGCGTATGACTTCGCGTTGGCGTTGTTTCGGCGTGGTGAATCAGCGGAAGCGCTGCGTGTTGTGCAGGCTCGCGTCGCTCCGGCCGGAGAGGCGACGGCTTCGCTGACAGCCGATGAAGCCTTCTTTCGCGTGTTGCTGCTGCGCGACACGGGTGATTCTTCGACAGCGCTGGAAGCCTATGACGAATTGGCTCAGCGCTATCAGACGAGTCTGACCGCATACTTTCATCCCTGTTTGTTGTTGCTGCTGGGCGAGCCAGACACCGCGATGTTGGCCAGTCGCCGCCTTCGATCCGTCGGCACGCCGCCCCGTCTGCGCGGTGCGTTTTACTCGCGCCTCTTGGCGTTCAATGCCGGCGAGTTGACGGAATTCAAGCTGCTCGATTCGGTGCGCGGTTCGCGCTGGGATCGTTGCGAAGCGCTGTTCTTTGCGGCCTTGCGGCAACTCGCGCACGGAGATCGCGCGGCCGCGCGGGAACTGTTTGAGGAATGCGTCGCCACACGCTGCGCGGGATTTCTCTCATGGGACTGGAGTCACGCGGTGCTGCAACGCTGGGAAGCCGATCCACAGTGGCCGGTGTGGATTTTATCCAACGGCTCGCGGTTGCCACGCAACTAACTCGAAGTGGCAGTGGCCAAAAAAAACTCAAAAAGTCACGAGAAAACTTGGCTTGAGATTCTTGGCTGCGGCGTGTCTCGTCACCTTTGTGCCGTTTTGTGTTTCTCGTGGCAATTCCAAATTTTGCGGGACGTAGGTCGCAACCGAATCTCCGCTCTCTGGGACAATCGAATTTCGGCTCACGCTGCGCGGCGAGCGGATTGATCAGTTGGTAACAGTGGCTTCAACAGAAATCGCTCTTCGCCGAGCAGCACCACGCCGATCGTGCGGGCGATGATCCACACATCCAGAGCGAACGACACGCGCGTGACATACTCGGCGTCGTAGACCCAGCGTTCCGGCCACGTCAGATGGATGTTGCCATGGACCTGAGCCAATCCAGTCAGCCCCGGCCGCGCGAGCAATCGGCAATGAGCGAGGTCCGTGTACTCAGCTAGTTGGGCCGGCAACGCGGGGCGCGGCCCAACGAGCGACATGTCGCCGTTGACGATGTTCCACAACTGCGGCAACTCGTCGAGCTTGAACCGCCGCAGCCAATAGCCGACGGTCGTGACCTCGTCTGTTTTTCCCAAGATCTCTTGATGCGATACACGTAGCCGGTCGGTCATCGTCCGAAACTTGTAGGTGCGAAACGTCATGCCGCCTCGGCCGAGCCGCTCCTGCACAAAGAATGCCGGCCCGCGCGACGTCAGCCTGACCAGCACCGCGATCAAAGCGCACAACGGCGCGACCGCCAACAGTGCCGATGCGGAGACGCTCAGATCGAGCAGTCGCTTGCCGAACGCTCGGTAAGGTTGCGTGAGCCAGTTGTTTATTTCCGGAGTCAACACGAGTGCCTCGACTTAGATTTCATGTTTCACTGGGGAAACAGAGGGCCGATTTGCGAAGTGTCGATCCGTGGCATCCGCGTTATCCGTGTACTTTTCAAGGAGTGGACGGGCTTCAGAGAACACGGATTTCACGGATGCTGCGGCAAACGACTTCTCAAGTGATTGGCAAATTCTCAGCAGTCGCATTACGCCGCCTTTCGCGCGGAGACTGTCCGTTGCGAGGTCGCAATCGGCAACGGCAATCCGCGTTCGCTCAACCAATGCAGATATAAGTCAGCCAACGATTGCCACAAGTCTTCGCGGCGAAAATCGGTAAGCACTCGCCGCCGGCCCGCCTCGCCATGACGTCTCCGAAGAATTGGATTGCGAAGGTAGCACGCCGTCGCGGCGGCCAGCGTCGCGGAATCGCGGAGCGGCACCAATAGGCCAGTCGCGCCATCGGTCACCGCGTCGAGCGTGCCGGTTACCGAATAACCGACCACGGGAACGCCGGCGGTGGCGGCTTCCATCGGGACGTTCGGAAAACCCTCGCGGTACGACGGGAAGACGAAGACATCGAAGAGACCGTAATACAACGACACGTCTTTGATCGCGCCGGTGCGGATGATCTGCGGATGCTCGGTGAGGCGTTGCCAAGTCTGCGGAGGGATCGGATCGCCCTCTTCCGGCCCGCCGATCAGGATCAGTCGCAGATCGGGGAACTCGGCCAGCAATCGTCGGAAGGCGTCGTGTAAATCAACCAGCCCTTTGTCACGAGTCAGCCGCCCCACGAACCCGATGATCGGAGCGTCGGCTGGGATCTTCAGCGACTCGCGCAGTTGACCGATGCGAATGAATTGCTCAACCGAGTATTGAAACCGCTCGGCGTTGACCCCGTTGGAAGAGCCGTGCCGCAGCACGACCGTCTTGTCCTGCCTGACCAACTTGCGTCGCACGTACTCTTGCCGCAGGCTCTCGCCGACGCAGATCACTTGCTGAGCGCAGCTCGCGGCGAGGCGTTCGGTCGCAGTCAGCAAGCGTTCTTTGAATCCCGAAGTGGTCTCCAATCGCAGTCCGCGCAGCGTGTAGAGCCGCACCGGCACGCCCGTCAGCTTGGCGGCGAGCATCCCCAGCAATCCGGCTTTGGGAGTGCCCGCGTTGACGATGTCCGGCCGCAGCGTGCGAAAGATGCCGCACAACTTCGCGAGCGTTCGCACGTCCGCGATCGGCGAGATCTCACGCACGATGGGGATCGGAATCGTCTGCACCTGCTCGCGCTCGCGGACGATGTCGAGCGACTCGCTGGGCGCGGCGATGACGGTGACGTCGAAGCCTCGTTCGCGCAGGAACGTCAGTTGGCCGTTCATCAGATTTTCCGCGCTGATGGCGTGCGTCGTCACGTAGGCCAGCTTCGGTCGGCGAGGCGGTTGAGATTTCAAATTTGAAATTTGAAATTTGAAATTTGAAATTTGAGGTTTCCTTGGAGCTTGGGATTTGGACCTTGGAAATTGTCTACGCGGCATGTCGTTCGGAACGAGTGTTGGCGGCGAGCCAATCGGAGAGATCGTCGAGGGACGTGATTTCGTGATCGGCTTCAAAGCCGGGTTGTGGTTCGAGGTGGGTGTGTTCGGTATTCGGTCGGCGGACTCGAACAGTTTGCAGTCCGAGTCGGCGTGCGCCGACGAAATCCTTCTTCGGGTTGTCGCCGACGTAGACGGCATGTGACGGCTCGGCGTGCAATCGTCGCAGCAATTCGAGATACGGGATCGACGAGGGCTTCCAGTGTTCGCGGCCGAAGTCGTCGGAGTAGACGATCGCCTCCACGCGGTGTTGCAGGTCGAGCGCTTTCACTTTGCGGCGCTGCACGTCAGCCGGCCCATCGGTCAGGATGCCGAGTCCATATCGCGGCTGGAGCAACGACAACAGCCGGTCGGCATCCGCGAACAGCGTCAGTTGCGGTTCGTGCAAGCGGTACGCTCGGACGAGTTCATCGATCAAGTTCGGGGCGTGTGACACATTCAACTCGGAAAGCATGGCATCGAAGACCGAGCCTCTCACTCCGCGCTGAAACTGATCCGCGAGTAGGCCGAAGAGTTCGTCGGCATCTCGCTGCAATTGGTCCGCCAACAGTTTTGCCGCTGCGCGAAAGCCCCCATGAACGAAGTCACGCTCCGGGTAGAGGGTGTCGTCGAGGTCAAGCAGCACGGCACTGAGGGATGTCTTGGAGTGACGCTCCGGGGACATACACCCCCTCCTCGTAACGGAACATGTAAAACTCGTCGGCAAAGTCGCCGACACACGGCGCGATGGACTGTCCCAGCGCCATGCGGATGATTTGTTTGGGATAATTCGCCCCGGCCGCCACCGATAACGGCAAGCCACCGCCGACGCGCGGATTGATCTCGGTGAAGCGGACGCTCGCGTCGTCGTCATCGCTGACGAAACATTGCACGGTCAGCGGTCCGACTCCGCCGAGCTTGTTCGCCAGATCGACCGTCGCGCGGATGATCCGCCAGTCTTTGCAGGTGACTCCCTTGCTGATCTCACCAGCCCGTACCTCCAGCCGGCGACGAGGGACCGCGTTGATGACTCGGCCGTCGAGGTCACACAGGACATCGACGGTGCATTCCTGCCCGGTCGCGAACTCTTGCAGCATCGGCCGCGGGACGTATCTCAGGAAGAAGTCCAGCTCTTCACGGCTTTGAACTTTGTAAGCGTGCTGGCTGCCGGAACCATTTGCCGGCTTGATAAAGACGGGATACGGCACATCGCCGCGCCGCACATCTTCGACGGACAAGTTGCGGACGGTCGAGATGCCGTTGTCATCAAAGAACCGCGACGTGCTTTCCTTGTCACGACAGATGCTCACGACCGGCAGCGACGAAACTAACGCAAGCGTCCCGACCTCGCGGAATCGCTCGCGATGCTCCGCCAGCACGAGCAGATCGACGTCGATCAACGGCAGCAGAAGTTGCACACGATGCCGCTCGCAAACATCGAGCAACGTCGGCACGTATGCCGGGTGATCGCAGCGCGGAATGATGTAGGACTTGTCGCAGACGCTCAGTACCGCCGAGTGCGACGAAGAATCGACGCCGATGATCCGGCCGTCGATGTCCAAGTCCTCAAAGGCTTGGCGAAATTGATTCACCAACGAGACCTTGCGACCGGCACAGGTCAACAACAAATGAAACGGAGGCTTTCCCATCCTGAGAAACCTGCGGCGTCAGAGTTTGGCGAGAGGAAGTCAGCCGACAAACCGCCGGCCCGGAAGAGGGGCGGGCTTGTAACAGACATGCCAAAAACGAGGCAACAGGGGATGGAAATCCCAAATCTCAAATCCCAATGACCAAAGAATGTCCAAATCCCAAGCCCCAATGCTTTGAAGCGTCTGAACCGACACGGACCGCTTTTTGGAATTTGGAGCTCGGAGCTTGGGGTTTCATTGGAATTTGGGCCTTGGGATTTGCGCTATGTGATATGCGCACCTTTGGTCTCGACATAGACCGCGTACAGCGACGTGCTGCCGGTCATGAAGAGGCGACTCCGTTTCGATCCGCCAAAGCAGACGTTGCTGCAAATCTCCGGCAACAGAATTTGGCCGATGCGTTCTCCTTCTTTCGGCTCGAAGACGTGAACGCCGTCGTAGCCGTCGCCGACCCAGCCGGCGCTCGCCCAAATGTTGCCGTCCTCGTCAGCACGGATGCCGTCCGCGAACCCGGCTTTCTCCACCGTCTTGCCGTCGTCGCGTTTCATCGGCAGCTTCATCGAGGCGAACTCTTTGCCGTTTTTCAGCGTCTTCTCGTCCAAGACGTCCCAGACTTTGATGTTCTTCGGAGCCTCGTCGTAGTGCGACGCGCCGGTATCGGCGACGTACAGCTTCTTGTAGTCGGGCGAAAAGCAGAGGCCGTTCGGCTTGAAAATCTCATCGGAGACTTGATGCACTTTTCCAGTCTTCGCGTCGATGCGATAGATCGCTTCCTTCTGATACGGCTGCTTCGAGCCAGTTTTGGCGTCGAGGCCCTCGTAGTTCATCAAGCCACCGTAGCCAGGATCGGTGAACCAGACGTCGCCGTTGGGATGGACCGCTCCGTCGTTGGGGGCGTTGAGCGACTTGCCGTTGAACTCGGAAGCCAACGTCGTCACCGAGCCGTCGTATTCGTAGCGGACGACCTTACGAGTTCCATGCTGAAACGAAATCTGCCGGCCTTGGAAGTCGAACGTGTTGCCGTTGCTGTTGCCGGCCGGGTTGCGAAAGACGCTGACGTGCCCATCCTCTTCCAGCCAGCGCATCTGAATGTTGTTGGGGATGTCGCTCCACAACAGATAGCGGCCGACACCGTTCCAGGCCGGGCCTTCGGCCCACAACATCTGATCGCTGTGATACAGCCGCTGAATCGGCGTGTTGCCGAGCGCATACTTTTTGAACCGCTTATCGAGCGTGACAATGTCCGGATCGGGATAGCGTGTCGGCTGCGCGTTTGGGCCGTAGTCGCGAGCGAGGGCTTGACGAGCAATCGCCGTCGCCGTCACAGCGGCGGCAGTGGTCAGGAACGAGCGGCGGTCGGTTTGAGCGGGCTGAGTCATGGCGTGTCTCCGTGGGGGATTTCAAATCTCAAATGTCAGATTTCCAATGAAACGATCACAAGCACGGTCGCTGAATTCAGTGGCTGCATGGGCGTCGTTCCACAGTGAGGCGAACACGGTATCGCTGCGCGGCCAGGGTGACAAATCTGGATGCGGCGATTCTTCGGAGCGCTCGCCCTCGCTCACGCTTCGGGTTAGTGTTGTGCTCAATCGCCTCTTGCGCTTGTAGTGCCCCGATTGATCGGGTCTGCTTGGCGCGTTTGACCCCATGAATGGGGTCACTACGAGCGCGGGGGAAACCCGCCAGCGCGGCGGCATCCCGATCGAACCGGAGTCATCATTCGCCGTGCGTATCGCCGAGGTGTATGCGTCGATTCAAGGAGAGGGGCAATTCGCCGGAACCCCCTCCGTCTTCGTGCGCACGACCGGCTGCAACTTGCGCTGCTGGTTCTGCGACACCCCGTTCACGTCGTGGAATCCCGAAGGCCCGCACCTCGCCGTCGTCGATCTGGTACGACAAGTCCGCGAATTCAACATCGAACATGTTGTGCTCACTGGTGGTGAACCGCTGCTGCAACCGGATTGTGTGCCGCTCTGTGAGGGACTGCTGGCGGCCGGCCACTTCGTCACGATCGAGACGGCGGGAACCGTGTTTCGCTCGGCCCCCGCCAGCTTGATGTCTATCAGTCCGAAGTTGGCCAACTCGGCTCCATCAAAAGTCGGATCGGCCGCAGCGCTGCGTTGGCAAGCACGCCACGAGCAAACACGCTCGAATCGAACTGTGATCGCGCGACTCATCGAAGCGAATCAGTTCCAATTTAAGTTCGTGGTCGACGAGCCATCGGACCTGCCGGACATCACCAACTATCTCGCCGACTGGCCGCAAGTCCCTGGCAAGCGTGTTTGGCTGATGCCTCAAGCGCGCACGCGTGAAGAGTTAGAAGTTCGCTCTCAATGGTTGGAAGCAGAGGCGACGCGGCTGGGATTTCGATTTTCGTCCCGCTGGCAGATCGCCCAGTTCGGAAATCAACGCGGGAAATAGTCACAACATGGCGCTCGTCGTGACCCGATTCATCGGGTCGAGATCGCGCGTTTAACCCCATCAATGGGGTCACTACGAGCGAAGCTGCCCAATCAAAATCACCGCGACGAGCCGCTCATCGGCTACATGGAGGACTCCGTGACCACCGCATACCGCCGGCGAAACTTCAGCGGAGTCAGCCCCGTGTGTTTGCGAAACAACTGAGTGAACGCGCTTTGGTCACAGAAGCCAAACTTGGCGGCGATTTGGGCGATGCTCAAATCGGAATGCAGCAGCGCGTCGCTGGCGGCTTGAATGCGAGTCTTGATGAGGAATTCTTGAACGCTCAGCCCGAACACGTCGCGGAACTTGCGGTGCAGTTGTCGCGGCGACAGGCCGGCCTGGTTGGCGAGGTCGTCAACGGTCAGGCGTTCGTGGTGATGCTCGCGAATGTAATCGACCGTGGAGTTGATCAACGACATCGGCAACATCGTGCGGCGCTGGCCTTCGTAGCTGCGGACGGTGCCCATCACACCGATGATCTCGCCGCGTGTGTCGCGCACAGGTAGTTTGTTGGTCACGAACCAGTCGAGCACGCGCTGCTCGTTGTACCACAGTTCGACGCGGCCGATCAGCGGTCGGCCGGTCGTCATGACGAGCTGATCGTCCCGCCGAAAATGGTCGGCGGCGTGAGGCGGAAAGAAATCGTCGTCAGTCTTGCCGATGATCTCGGCTTCCGACTTGGCTCCGAGATGTTCCCAGAACGGTTGGCTCGCGCAGATCATGCGGCTTTGCCGATCCTTCACAAAAAAGGAGACGCCGGGGAGGTGCTCGAAAAGTTGCTGAAACTGTTGCGGCCCACCCATCCGAGCAAAGAAGTTCTGCTGAATGACGACAGGCTCAGCCGAACCCGCCGTGACTCGACGGGACGCGGTCTTGAGACGAACATGGGTTCGCGGTTTCGGACGGCTCATGTCCGATAGTCAACAGAAAATGTCCGATCCGCACAAGAAGTCCGGGCGGCCGATGGCTATTTTCTTCGTCCGCGAGAATGCCAATCGAACCAACTTTGATCACCACAGGAGTTCCCTCATGAGCAAGCCCGTCAATGTCGCGATGATCGGTCTCGGTTTCGGTGCGGAGTTCATTCCGATTTATCAGGCGCATCCGGACGCAAACGTCTATGCGGTCTGTCAGCGGAACACCGAGAAGCTCAACAAAGTCGGCAAACAGTTCGGGATCGAGAAGCGATTCACGGACTACGCGGCCGTGCTGAAAGACCCGAACGTCGATTTCGTCCATATCAACAGTCCGATCTCCGAACACGCGCGGATGTCGATGGAGGCTCTCAAGGCCGGCAAGCATGTGATGTGTACCGTGCCGATGGCGACCACCATTGAAGACTGTCAGCAGATTTGCGAAATCGTGAAGTCCACCGGTCTGAAATACATGATGGCCGAGACCGTCGTTTACAGCCGTGAGTTCCTGTTTATCAAAGAGATGTACCAGAAGGGCGAGCTGGGCAAGATTCAGCACCTCGCCGCGTCGCACCCGCAAGACATGGACGGCTGGCCGGATTACTGGCAGAAGATGATCCCGATGCACTATGCGACACACGTCGTCAGCCCGTGCCTCGGTCTCGTGAATGGCCGGGCCGAATACGTTTCATGCTTCGGCTCCGGCACCGTTCGCGACGACATCGCTCAGAAGAGCGGCAACAAGTTCGCCGTCGAGTCGTGTCACATCAAAGTGAAGGACAGCGACGTAACCGCTCACATCTGGCGGTTCCTGTACGACGTGGCTCGGCAGTACCGCGAGAGCTTTGACGTCTACGGCACGAAGCGATCGTTTGAATGGACACTGGTCGAACACGAACCGCACGTCATTCACACGGCGAAGAAGCCGGAGCCGGAGATTCCGACGAAGGTCACGATCCCAGATTACGCTCACCTGCTTCCGGAGCCGATCCGCAAATTCACTCAGCCAGCCGAGATTCACGACTCCGAACACCTCTCGTTCATCCAAGGGGGCGGCCACGGCGGCTCGCACCCGCATTTGGTCAACGAGTTCGTCTCGGCGTTGCGGGACAACCGCGATCCGTGGCCGAACGCGACGCTCTCCGCGAACTGGACCTGCGTCGGAATCTGTGCTCACCAATCAGCGCTTAAGGGCGGCGAGATCGTCAAGCTGCCGGCTTTCACGCTGGAGTAGGCCAGTTTGGGAACACTAATCGGCACTAATCATCGCTAATGGAAAGCCGTTTTGCTCGCCGTCCGCTGTTTCATTAGTGCGGATTAGCGATGATTAGCGTTCCCCTTCCTTTCCACTGAGGATGCGATGCGAACAAGCTTCGTCGTGACGTTGTTACTTCTAAGTCTTACCGCGACTGGTTCCGCTGCCGAGCCGCTCATTCGCGTCGTCGTTTGGGACGAGCAGCAGCCAGCGCAGAAGCAGGCTTATGAGAATTTTCTCGGCAACGCGATTGCCGATCATCTCGGCAAGCAGCCAGGAATGCGGGTCATCTCGGCCAACATCGACCAGCCGGAGAAGGGGTTGCCGAGCAGCCTGCTCGACAACACCGACGTGCTGATCTGGTGGGGACATGCCCGACACAACGAGATCACGACGGAGATGGCGAAGGACATTGTCGCGCGGGTCAAGCGCGGGCAGATGTCGTTCATCGGCTTGCACTCGGCCCATTGGTCCGTGCCGTTCATGGAAGCGATGAATGAACGGACTCGCGACGACGCTCGGCGGCGATATCCAGATCCGCCGAACGGGCCGCCGGTGAAGTTTGAGTTCATCGCTCCCGACGGCAGATTCATCCCGACGGCAGACTCGATTCGCACGCCCGCGTACTACGCGATGAAGCGTGGGACACAGCTCACCGTGCGAGTCGATCTGCCCAACTGCGTCTTCCCCTCATACCGCAACGACGGCAAGCCGAGCACGATCAAAGTGCTGAAGTCCGATCATCCGATCGCGAAGGGATTGCCCGCATCGTTCGAGCTTCCGCAGACCGAGATGTATGCCGATCCGTTTCACGTTCCCGAAGCCGACGAAGCACTGTTTGAAGAAAGCTGGGTTGCTGGCGAGCGGTTCCGCAGTGGCCTGATCTGGAAGCTCGGCGAAGGTCGAGTCTTCTACTTCCGCCCCGGCCACGAAACGTATCCGATCTTCAAACAAGAATTGCCGCTGAAGATCGTGGCCAACGCGGTGAATTGGCTGGGAACACAGTCAGGCAAGCAACAGTAATGGAGGATGGGCACTCTTGCCCGTCACTTGTGGTTCACGCGGCTCGCGTGAAATTCCCAGAGAACCGACGCACGCGAGCCGCGTGCGCCACAGACAACCAATCAGGAGCTTGATGCCATGCGATTCAACGTGCCCTTCGATGTGTCTCGCCGAGTGCTGCTCCGATCTGTGGCCGTGTTCGCGTTCCTTGGTTGCAGCATCGCAGTCTCTGAAGACACCAAGACACCGGCCGGGCAGCGAGTCTTCTACACTGGCCACAGCTTTCACATGTTCGTGCCGCCGCAAGTCGAACAGCTTGTCAAATCCGCAAACATTCAAGGGCACAAGCTGTCCGGAACGCAGGGCATCGGCGGCTCGCGAGTCATTCAGCATTGGGACTTGGCCGACGACAAGAACAAAGCCAAGCCCGCGCTCATCGGCGGCGAGGTCGATGTTTTCACGATGGCCGCTCACCTGGCGATTCCCGATCAGGGAATCACGAACTTCACCGAGCTGGGTTTGAAGCACAATCCGAACTTGCGGCTGCTCGTGCAGGAATCGTGGTATCCGTTCGACGTTCCGAAGGGAGCGGCTGGCTACATCACCAACAAC
>CAMDEA010000114.1 GCA_945893045.1 Planctomyces sp. SH-PL62 | reverse complement strand
AACGCTCTGGTGCTCGTTGGAATCTCCGCAACGCCGAATCCGTCTCCGCCCTGACCAACCTCCGCGACAGCAATCAATGGCAACCCTATTGGTCAACTTGCGACACCACAAAAACTTAACACCGCCAATATCTCTGGGCACACCCGTCGTCGGCGAAGCTGTTTCAGTTCGTTGACGGTGGAAAAGCAAGGGCCGTATCATCTTCGGCCAATGCGACGGGCGGAGTGCCGGTCGCTCGCCCTTCGACCGCCGGAATCTCGTCGCGGCGGAATTGATCACTTCGGCTGCGTTCAACGGATGTTTGAAACCTTCGGCAAGCTGGTATCACGGACGTGGCCGCTGTTGCTGGTCGCTTGGCTGACCGTCTTGGTCGGTTTGAAGTGGGCTGCGCCGGCGTGGAAAGACGTGGCGGCCGATGGGGAATTCGCGTTCCTGCCGAAGGATGCCCCCAGCCGAGTGGGCGAGGACTTATTCCGGATGGCTTGGGACGAGCCGCTGGCCAGCAATGTGGTGATCGTCGTGAGGCGAGAAAGTTCGCCGACAGGACTCCTGGAGAGCGACAAAGCCTTCATCAACGACGTCTTACGGAAACGGCTGGAAACGATCGCGGACGAAGAGACCAAATCGTTGCAGCCACAGGCATTGCTCAAGCCGAAGGTGCCCGGCGTCGGAGAGGAATCCGAGGCTGCCGAAGATCTGAAGTCGATCACCATCCGCACGTTGTCGGACAAGTCGGTCGGCCGGCTGCTCAATAGCAGCGATCAGCAAGCCTCACTGGTGCTGATCGAGTTGCCGACCGAGTTCTTGGATGCTCGCAACCGCAGGTTGATCGGAAAGATTGAGAACCTGATCGGCTACACGGAACGCAACGGGAAACGGCAGCCTGGGGAGTTGCATTCCGAGGATTTGCCGCCGACAGAGCGAGTGCCCCCGGGCTTGGATTTGGCCTTGAGCGGTTCGGCGACAGTCGGCCGAGACATGATCCACGCGGCCGAGGAAAGCTCACGGGACACCGAATTGTGGACGGTGATCCTGGTCGTGCTCCTGCTGGTCGCCATTTATCGAGCGCCCTTGATGGCGTTGATTCCGCTGATGACGGTGGCGGTTGCCACGGAAATCTCGCTGGCGCTGCTGGCCTGTCTCGCGCAGGCTGGAATCGTCAACCTCTTCGCAGGGATTGAGGTCTATGTGAAGGTGCTCAGCTACGGGGCCGGCGTCGATTACTGCCTGTTCCTCATCGCTCGGTACAAGGAAGAATTAGGGGAAGGAGAGACGCTGAACCAAGCGGTGGCGAATTCGCTGTCAAAGGTGGGGCACGCTCTGGTCGCGAGCGCGGGGACGGTCATCTGCGGCATCTTCATGATGTACTTCGCCGATTTCGGAAAGTTCAGCCAAGCGGGAATCGCCATCACGGTGAGCTTGGTGATCGTGCTGGCGGCGGCGTTGACCTTTTCGCCGTCATTGATGCGGCTGGCTCGGCAATGGGCGTTTTGGCCGCAAGTCCCGCGGACTCGTTTGTCGGGCACGGGCGGCTGGGTGACGGCCACCTCGTTGTGGTCGCGGTTGTTTGAGCGCAACTGGGGACAGCTTGCTTGGACGCAGGTCAGCGGGCTGGTCCGCCGTCGGCCAGGAACCGTGTTGCTGGCGAGTTTCTTGTTGATGTTGCCATTCGCCTGGGTTGGCGTGCAGTTTCGCGGACATCTGAGTTACGGGCTGCTCAGCGAATTGCCGCGCGACACCGCCAGCGTCGTGGGTGCGGATGCGGTCGCGAAGCACTACCCCAAAGGGATCGCGGGACCGATTACCGTGCTGATTCAGTCGGAACGCGGATCGTTTCTCAACGAAGACGACGACCTTCTCACGGACAATGCGAATCAACTTATTGAAACGTTGACCGGACAACTTCGCGATCAACAGGAACGTCTGCAACTTGCCGATGTGCGGACCGCGTTGCATCCGTTCGGCGGCGGCCTGTCCACGATTGCCCACGACGACGCTGCGCGGCAGCGAAACCAATCCGAGATTCAACTGGCGAGCGGTTCGTCTCCACTCGGCGGTATCGCTGCTCGGCACGCCAAGAAGCGAACGCAGCAGCATTACGTCAGTTCGCACGGAGACTTCGCGGGCAAAGTCTTGCGCGTCGATTTGGTTCTGCAGGAAGATCCGTTCGCCCGCAACAGCATCGCTCAATTTGAGTCGATCCGCCGGTCGATCGAGACGTCCGTCCCTGCCGGGCTGAAAGTCTTCACGCTTGGTCCGACCGCCAGCATTCGCGATCTCAAAATCGTGACCGACGGCGACCAGATTCGGATCAATTCTTTGGTGCTGGCGGGCGTGTTCCTGATCCTGATCGTGCTGCTCACGCACACGCCGGTCCAAAAACTCATGGCGGCGATCGTATCGAAGAGCGGCGTCTCCGTGGCCCTGCATGAACTCGCCAGTCGCTTCGCCGTCACGGTGTATCTGATCGTCAGCGTCTTCTTCAGCTATCTGGTGACGTTGGGAGTCACTTTCGCCGCGTTCTGGGTGATCGATCCCTCCGGCTTTGCGGGGCTGGACTGGAAGGTGCCCATGTTCCTGTTCACGATCCTGATCGCGGTCGGCGAGGACTACAACATCTTCCTGATGACCCGCATCGACGAAGAGCAAAAACTGCACGGCCTGACCGACGGTGTCATCGTCGCGCTGCAAAAGACCGGCAGCATCATCTCCAGTTGTGGCATCATCATGGCCGGCACGTTTTGCTCGCTGTTGGCGGGATCGCTGGTCGGTCTGCACCAACTGGGATTCGCGTTGGCGTTTGGCGTCTTGTTGGACACGTTTGTGGTACGTCCCATCCTCGTGCCGGCGTTTCTGGTGCTGCTGCATGAAGGCCGATTAACCAGCTTGACCCGTTTGTTGGCTCGTGCCGAGGTCGCGTTGCCCGCGACCGCCGAGCCAACTCCCTCGTTGGAAGTCAGAGGCGAATAATGTTGCCGTCGCGCGCGTGTGCTGGGTTGGCGATCCTCATCGGCTTGGTGCTGTTTGGCCAAGCCAGCTCGGCTCAGGAGTCTGTACCGGGCTGGCACTCCAACTTAGAGGATGGTCGCAAGCTGGCAGAATCGACGGGCAAGCCGTTGTTTATCACATTCCGCTGCGTGCGTTGACCGGAATGCTGGCAATGGGATGGGCAGGTTGCTCAGGAAGATCCCGAACTCCGTCAGGTTCGCGCAGATTTCGTCTGCGTGCGCGTGACCTCGATGAACCGCGTGGACATCGCGCGCTTCGAGTTCGACTTCGACACCACCTGGGCGGCGTTTACCACCGACTCAAAACTGCGCATCTACAGCCGCTATGGCGGACGTGACGAGCACGAACCGGACTCGCGGCTCAGCAAAGCCTCGCTGTTGCAGACCCTGCGCGAGTCACTCGCCGCTCACAAACTCGCTCGCGAGCGAGCCTCCGTGAGACCACCAACGGATTCCAAAGCAGAGGATGAGCTTTGGCACCCCGAACCGAAAACGTCCCAGACACCACTCGACATTCCGCTGTTGCGAAAGGGACATCAAGGTTGCGTCCACTGCCATCAAGTCCGCGAATACAGCTTGTTGCAGGCATATCACGATGGCCGCTTCAGTCGCGAGTTACTGTTCTCGTATCCGCTGCCGGAATCGCTCGGCATTGAGTTCGACCGCGCGCACGGACATCGCGTGGCTCGCGTGCAAGACGGGTCTCCGGCCGCCGGCCACCTCAAGCCGGGCGATGTGGTGACTCGCTGCGAAGACGTGCCGATTCGTTCGGAACTCGATCTGCGTTGGGCGCTGCAACGCCTGCCTGCCACTCGCGACCGCGTGAAGCTGTCCATCGGCGGGGCAGGGGGGCGCGACGCCGAACTCACCTTGCCGGCCAACTGGCGGCAAACGGAATTGAGTTGGCGAAAATCGGCACGCAGCATTCCTGCCGATTGGGGATTCCGTGGAGCCGCGCTGGCCAAGTTTGAGCGCCGCGAAGCCGGACTCTCGGAGTCGGGACTGGCCATCTTGATCTTGTCGGTCAAGCCGCGCGGACTGACTCAAGCGCTCGGCCTGCAAAAAGGAGACGTGATTACTTCGCTGGCAGGTAACTCGCAGGAACGATCGCTCGATCGGCTGCGGTCCGACATGCTGCGCCGCTTCGCTCCCGGCGATGAAATCCAATTAACGGTGCGTCGCGGCGAGGAAACCTTGGAACTCAAGGGAAGATTCCCCGCTTGGTCGACCGAAGAGACGTCGGTGCCCTAAGCGAAACCAGAAACGGAATCGGCGAACGGGGCGGCGTCAATGTAGCAGGCACATTCCATGTGCCGTTGCCGTTTCTCAGCCAGACGGCACATGGAATGTGCCTGCTACCTTTCAAAGTGAGTGCCATTGGGCTGACGCCGCCCCGCTCGCCATTCGCAAGCTCGTGACGTCGCCCAATCAGTTCGGAATCGCGCGTCCGTGCGGATCGACGCCAGGACGGTCGAGGTCTTGATCTAATTCGGCGAGCAGATCGCGATCGAGGAAGTGTTCGACTTGCTCGGCACTCTCGTGAAAGCGGCCGGTGCCGAGCACGAAGTGTTTCGCCAAGAACGATTCCCACAGACGATGCGAACGGACCAAAGTTCGCGCAGCTTCTCGGCCTGTGTCTGTGAGCCGCACTTCCGAGCCAGAGCCAATCAGCCACCGTCGGCGAAGCAGCACCCAAGTCGCGAGTCGCGCCAGCCACGATTGCGTCGTGAGCGAACGCAGCCATGCGGCGCGTTCGGTCGCCAACGATAAGTCTGCGGGCGCGGGAGCGGATTCCTCGAAGCGGTACAACCCGCCGAGCACGTCTTCGCCGGCGATTCGCAGCTTGAGCAGCAGTCGATGCCAGATTCGGCTGACGAGTCCGTACTTGGGGCCCAACAGCATCGCCGTCACAAACAGAAAGCCGGCAGCGGCGGCCATCATGCCGGCCGTGCTCGCGTCATGGACGTCGGGGATGCCGACGCTGCGCGCGATCAGCGGCGGCAGCGTCAGCGCCGAAACGTGGCCGATCACAGAACTCAGCGCCCCGATCAACAGGCTCAGCCCGATCATTCTCGGCAGTCGATCGGTCAGCAAATACGCGGTGGCCGGTGGAATGATCAGCATCGCGATCACCAAGATGCTGCCGACGCTCTCGAACGCGGCGACCAAGGTCATTGCCGTCACGCCCATCAAACCGTAGTGCATCACATGCGCCGGGATCCCCTGCGTCGTCGCCAGCGCGGGATCGAAGGCGCTCAGGCGAAGTTCCTTGAACAACACCACGGTGAGCAACAAGTTGATGGTCAACACCACTCCGTTGACAACCACGGCGCGTGGGATGCCCGAAGTGCCGAATGTTTCCAACGGAGCCATTTCAATCGCTCCGTACAACACGCAGTCGGGATCGATGTGAACGTCATCCGCGACCGCTCGAATCAGCAGCAATCCCAGCGCGAACAGCGACGTGAAGACGACTCCCAACGCGGCGCTGCTTTCGACGTTGCCAAACTTTTGCAACGACTCCGTCATCCAGGCGGACAACACGCCGACGATGACGGCTCCCAAGCACATCGCCACATGCCGTACCGACAACTCTGTCGCCGGGCTGATGACGTTCGTCTCAACCAACCAGTGCGACACAAAGAACGCGGCGACGATCCCCAACAGCGATGTGTGACTGATCGCGTCCCCCATCAAGCTCTGTCGCCGTAGAAGCAGAAAGCAACCCGGCAGCGCGCACGCCATCGCCGCCAACGCCCCGATCACGATGATCCAGGTGTCGAGCGAGGCCCACGATTGAAGCGGAGTGAGGACGGACTTCATTGCACGAACGTCTTGGGTTAGTTGATCGTCGCACTCGCGATCGGATGCGGACTGGGTGGAATCCCTTGAGGCAAATGGGTGACGAGTTGTCGTTCCAGGTCGGCCAGTTGCTGCGGATCGAGCACATGCTCGATGCCATCCGCTCCGCGATCCACCAGGCGCGGATCGAGGTCGGTTTGAGTCAGCAAATAAATCTCCCACAGCCGGTGACGTCTTACGGCGTCACGAGCCTCGGCGGCTCCACGAAGCGTGAGTCGGAACCCGCTTTGGGAATTCGCAGCCAACAAGCTCTCGCGAACGGCGGACGAGACCAAGCCGTGGAATCTTCCGGCAGGCCACTGTCGCATCGCTGACAGCTCGAGATCGTCGATCTCGTACTTCGTCAGCGATTCTTGGGTGGTTTCGTCGGGGCCAAGAATCGGTTCCAAGAGTTCGTAGCACGCACGCAACAGGTCGCTACGACCGATGCGTTGCTCGAATTGACGTTGCGATTGCCATCTCGGCCACAAGCCCCGTTCTTTCCCAAAGACAAGACTCACGATGAACAACCCCGCGCCGGTGAGCACAATGACGGCTCCGGCGGCGAGCCTCGGAAACGCGGCGCTGAGCACCACGCCGCCGGCGCAGCTCACTCCCCCAATCGCGGCGGCCAGCCACGACATGACTTTCAAGTCGTTGGTCCAGAACCGCGCGGCCGTCGGCGGGATCAGCAACAAAGCCACGACCAGCAGCAGCCCGACACTTTGCAAACCGATCAACGTGACCGTCACGGCCATCAGCGTCAGCAGCCAATCGAGCAGCACCGTCCGATACCCTCGCGCCGCGGCGAACTCTTCGTCGAAACAAAGCAGTGACAACTCCTTGAACACGCCGCAACAAAGCAACGCGATGACGACCGACACCACTCCGATCAACCACACGTCGGCGGCGACCATCGACGCCGCCTTACCGAAAATGAAATGCGACAGCCCTGCCGCGTTCCCCGTCTTGGTCCGTTGCACGACAGTAAACAGCGCCATTCCCAGACCAAAGAACAATCCCAACACGATTGCTAACGCGGCGTCCTCTTTGATTCGCGTCCAACGCCGAATCGCCAAGGTCATCGCCATCCCAAGCAATCCAGTGACGAAGGCTCCGCAGAGCAACACACTCGTGGACCGGCCGCTGCCCGGAACCAACCGCTCCGCCAGCAGAAACGCGACCGCGATTCCCGGCAGCGCCGCATGACTCACCACATCGGCAGCCAGGGCACGCTTGCGCAGAACTAAAAACGTTCCGACCAGCCCACCGCTGATTCCCAGCATGGTTGTCCCGCCCAACACGACGCGCGTGTTGTAGTCACGCAACGAAATCGCGCGAGAGAACAACTCCCACAACGAATCGGCAGCGAGTAGCGAAAAGGCGGACATCAGCGGCTCCTTGGCTGAGCCATCTTCTCGCCGAGTTGATCGAGCAACGCCAACTTGCCGCCATAGGTCTTGCGCAAGTTGTCCGGCGTGAAGACTTCGGCCGTCGGCCCGGCCGCGATCAGACGCATGTTAAGCAGCACCACTTCGTCAAAGTATTCGTGGACCGTTTGCAAATCGTGATGCACGACGATCACAGTTTTTCCGGACTCGCGGAGCTGCCGGAGGATGTCAACGATTGCACGTTCGGTCGCGGCATCGACCCCCGCGAACGGCTCGTCCATGAAATACAGGTCCGCGTTCTGGGCCAACGCGCGAGCTAGAAACACTCGCTGCTGTTGCCCCCCTGATAGCTGATTGATCTGCCGAGACGCGAAGTCCACCATGCCAACCCGGTCCAACGCCTGCTTCGCGGCCTCGCGATACTTCCGAGAAACCGGCCTGAGCCAACCGATCTTGCGATACATCCCCATCGCCACGACATCGAGCGCGGAAACTGGAAAATCCCAATCGACACTCGTCCGCTGCGGCACATAGCCGACGCGATGCCGCTGCTGCCGATACGGCTCGCCAAAGATCAGCACTTGTCCCGCCGCGCGCGGCACCAAATCCAGCGTCGCCTTGATGAGCGTCGTCTTGCCCGATCCGTTCGGCCCGACAATCGCAATCAGCTTTCCACTGGGTGCCTGATAGTCGATGTTCCACAACACCGGCCGATGGTGATACGCGACCGTGACATCTTCAATCAGCAACGGCGACACCGGCTCGGACTCGGTGGCTCCGACCGCAACTAAACGAATCTGCGGTTCTTGCATCGCTTCATGATCGATCACCGGCGACTCGTTCATTTCTCGTCCTTCGCCGCTCCGTCGGTGGCTGCGTCAGGCTCGATGCGAAGCCCGTCTGGTTGTGTCGAACGGAATCCCCCGTTGGGAACCTGCCCACCCAGCGCGCGAGCAATCGTCGTCGCGTTGTGGTCGATCATGCCGACGTACGTCCCCTCATAGGTGCCGGCCGGTCCCATCGCATCCGAGAACAATTCACCGCCGACTTTCACTTTCCAGCCGCGCTTCCCGGCCCCTTCGATGACCGCACGCAGACTTTGGTCCGAGACGCTGCTCTCCACAAAGATCGCCCTGATCTTCCGCTCGACCAGGAAATCGACCAACGCATTCACGTCAGCCACGCCCGCTTCGGACTCCGTCGAGATGCCTTGCACCGACTTGACCTCCATGCCATACGCGCGAGCGAAATAACCGAACGCATCATGCGCGGTCACCAGCACTCGTTGCTGTTCGGGAATCGACGCGATGCTGGTGCGGACGTAAGCATCCAAGTGATTCAAGCGTGCTTTGTACGCAACCGTTCGGAGTCCATAGTCCATGGCATGAGTCGGATCGAACTCAGATATCGACCGCGAAACGATCTCCGTGCATTGGCTCCACAGCGACACGTCCATCCAAACATGCGGATCGAAGTGCCCCTCAAACTCCGGCGGCTTGCGGAGCGTCGCCGGGTCGAGCGATTCCGAGACGGCCACAACCTTCTTTCCCTTTTGCCGAATCTTCTTCAGCGACTCTTCCATGCGTCCTTCGAGCATCAAGCCGCCATAAAAAATGATATCGGTGTTCGCATCGTCGAGTTGTTTCACATCTTCGCGAGTCGGTTTGTAGAGATGCGGATCGACCCCTTCGCTGAGCAATCCGATCACCTCGCAACGGTCGCCGGCCACTTCTCGGACAATGTCCGTGACCATCCCCACGGTCGTGACAATCCGAGGTCGCCGGCCGGGTTGGCTGCCCTCTTTTTTGATCGGAGCATTGCTTGCCGTGCTGTCAGAGCCGCCGCAGCCGGCGGCCAAGAACAAGCCGATTATTAGCCAGAATCGGGAGTTACGAATCGAGGTCTGCATCTGGAAAGGTCGCCTCAAAAGTGGTGTTGCGCGATAGAACTTTAGTTTTTGATAAGTCAAAACTATCGCGAAGCCGTGATTCGGTCAACACCGTTCAGGCTTTGAAGTCCGGACATGGAGCAGGTGGGACACCCGGACTACAGCATTGCCAGGAACTCATTCATCTCTTTGGCGGCGTGAGAATCGCCGGTCCGAACCGCGACGGCGACGCCTGTGCGCAACAGCGGTTGAGCTTGTTCGACTTCACCCAAGCGAGCGAACAATTGCGCAAGCTGAAAATAACCGGCCACATAATCGGGATGATCCGCGAGCAATTGGCGGAAGTGGCCTTGAGCAATGTCGGTGTCGCCGTCGGAAGCACAGCACATCGCCAGACCGTATCGCAGAAACGCATCGTGCGGTTCGGCGATGAGAAGCTGTTCCAATTGTTCGCGTCGTGACATGTGGGCAAACCTAGCGAGGGCGGGCGTTGTTGGAGCAGCTCGTCGTGAATGGTCGGCAACGTGAGCCGAGTTCACACTCCTGCGGCTGTCTCATTTTCGTGAGGTCGGTTGTAGCGCGCGTGACGATGGAAGGGAAGCAAAGGTGTCACGCCGAGCGAGCGATGCACGTCGTGTACGCGACCACTTTTTGACACTTGATGCGACTGACGCCGCGCGACCGAGAAGTTGGCCAGAGCGACGTTCGATAGCGATACAGCCCGCACAATCTGACCTCGTTCGTGTTGGGCAACTTATGAGCGATCCGACGCGACGCCTGAAGCGGTTACGACGCGGCAGTCGATTCACACGACACGGAGATCGAAGGATCACGCTCCGTGCGTTGGTTGGGGTTTGTGCCGGAGGCAACTGACCCCGCAAATCATCCGCTGCATCTCGAGACAAGAATTCGCCTCCCATGCTGCTTCGACCTCTCGCCTCCGGCTTGTGTGTCTGCGCGCTGTTCATTGTCAGTTCGGCCTTCGCCACCGAATTGCGGATGACCCCCGCCGTCAAAGCGATCCAAAAAGCGATGCCTTCGGTGGTCAACATCCACACCGAAAAAACGGCCGAGGACGCCGACAGCTTATCGCCCGTCAAAGACCGCAAGACCAACGGCATGGGGACCGGAATCCTCGTCGACGAGCGCGGCTACATCGTCACGAACTACCACGTCGTCTCCGGCGTCGAAACTCTGCGAGCCACGCTCGCCGACAGCAGCAGCTACACCGCTCGGGTGATTTCCTACGACAAGAAACACGACCTCGCGATCATCAAGATCGACGCGAGCAAGCCGCTGAGCGTCCTGCCGCTAGGCACCTCGTCCGACCTGATGCTGGGCGAGACCGTCTTCGCCATCGGCAACGCCTTTGGATACCCAGACACCATCACGCAAGGATTGGTGAGCGCGCTCCACCGCGATGTCGAGGTCAACGAGAAGCAGGGCTACAAAAACCTGATCCAAACCGACGCCAGCATCAATCCAGGCAACAGCGGCGGGCCGCTCATCAACCTGGACGGTGAGGTGATCGGCATCAACGTCGCCATCCGAGCCGGAGCACAGCGCATCGGCTTCGCGATCCCGATGGACGACGCCCGCAAGATCATTGCCGAATTGCTCAGCGGCGAACGATTGTCTCAAACGTTTCACGGCGCAATCCTGACCGACGTGAAGAAAGGTGAGCAACGTTTCCTCCGCGTGGATGGCCTGAAGCCGGGCAGTCCCGCCGAACAATCCGGCCTGAAGATCGGTGATGTCGTGACCAAGATCGGCTCGATCTCGGTCACGGATGCGGCTGACTTCGAGCGTGCGTGCCTCGGCCGCACTGCCGGCGAGAAACTCGATATCTCTTTCCGACGTGGCGAGAAAGGCGAGACCGCCTCGATGACTCTCGCCACAATTGGCGCAGGGCGACGAGGCAACGCCGAGCCAGCACAAGCCGTGGTCCGCGCTCAGAACGACGAACCCGCTCACGACAAAGCCTATCGCTTGATGGGCATTCGGATCGTTCCTGTCGCCGAATCGGAAAAACGGCAACTGGGCGACAAGTATCGCGGCGGGATGAAGATCACTGAGGTCAAACCGCAAAGCACCGCCGCCCAGAATGGCATTCATGTCGGCGACGTCTTGGTCGGTCTGCACGTCTGGGAAACGGTGAACTTCGAGAACATCAACTACGTGCTCGACCACCAGCAACTGCCGACCTTCAACCCGCTGAAGTTCTACATCCTGCGCGGCAACGAGACGCTCTACGGCCACCTGCAAGTGATTCCGCAAACGGCTGCGAAGACCCGATAGAGAAATCCACCGAGCGAGCGGGAAGCATCAGCCCATCGATTCGTGGTACGCTGCACGCGGCCATCAACGAACCGAGTGGCGAACGCTGAATGGCACTCACTTTCGAAAGTAGCAGGCACATTCCATGTGCCGTCAGCCTGAGCAACGCCGACGGCACATGGAATGTGCCTGCTACATTGTCGCCAAAGTGACTGCTATCGGGCGAACGCTCTCCGTAGTCCATTTGTGAGACCGGACCGTGTCCGACCACAGCGAACTCGCTCTGATTGATTGGATTCGCCAGCACGCCGATTCCTCACCGAATCTGCGACTTGGCATCGGCGACGACTGCGCCGTCTGGCAACCCAGTGGTGCTCAACTCCTCTTCACAACCGACGTGTTGATGGAGGACGTTGACTTCCGAGTTGACGAGACGACACCACAACTCATCGGGCGCAAGGCGATGGCGGTCAACCTCAGCGACATTGCCGCAATGGCTGGCCGACCGCTCGCCGCACTGGTGGGAGTCGCTTTGCCGAAGTCACGCGGTTTCGACTTCGCCCGCGACGTGCATGAGGGCCTGCAATCACTCGCCGACGAATTCGACGTCGCGATCATTGGCGGCGACACGAATACTTGGGACGGACGACTGGTCATCAGCGTCACCTTGATCGGCGAAGCGACGGAACGCGGCCCAGTGCGACGCTCAGGTGCCAAACCAGGCGACTGGCTCTTCGTGACCGGTCCGCTTGGAGGCAGCATCCTCGGCCATCATCTGGCGTTCACGCCGCGAATTCGCGAGGCCCTCGAACTTCATCGCTTAGTTGATCTCCACGCCATGATCGACCTCAGCGATGGCTTGGCCGCCGACCTCTATCATTTGCTCGACGAGAGCCACGTTGGAGCAACGTTTTTAGCAGATGCGATCCCCATTTCCGACGCCGCACGCCACATGAACGACGGACGCAGCCCGCTCGATCACGCCCTCTCCGACGGCGAGGATTTCGAGTTGCTCTTCACCGTCTCACCGGGCGACGGCCGGCGATTGATGTCGATCTCTGACGCTGGAAAGCCGACTCACATCGGGACGATCGAGGCTCAACCTGGCTGTCGCATTCAACAATCCAACGGGGAAGTTGAACAACTCCAGCGCGGCGGTTGGGAGCACCAGTTCTGACGTAGCAGTCGCTACGGGGTCGCGGCTCAATGCGAAACAGACGCCGCCGCCTTCTCGCCAACGAGCCGATCCTCATAGAACCGGGTCAAGGCAAATGGCTCCAACTTCGGCGGCGTCTTGCCCGACGCAATCAACTCGGCCATCAAGTAGCCCGACGCCGGGCCGGCTTTGAAGCCATAGGTGCCCCAGCCGACGGTCATCAGAAATCCTTTGACATCCGGCGTCCCGCCCATGATCGGCGAGTAATCGGGAGTCATGTCGCACAATCCCGCCCACTGCCGCAAGATCTTCACGTTGGCCAGATGCGGAAACAGTTCCAACAAGTGCGTCGCCGCTCCTTCGAGAAACGACAACGTGCCGCGCAGCGAATAACTGGCGTGATCATCGACCTCGGCACCAAGCACCAATTCACCGCGGTCGGTTTGCGAAACGTAAACGTGCAACGTCGAAGAGACGATCACCGAATTGAGGAACGGCTTGAGCGGTTCTGTCACGGCTGCTTGCAGCGGATGCGTCTCGATCGGAATTTCGAGTCCGACCATCCGGCTGATGATCCCCGCATATCCGGCCGTCGCGTTGAGCACGGCCTTTGTCTTGATCCGCCCGCGATTGGTGACGACCGCCTCGACTTGCCCGTTTTGAACTTCGATGCCGGTGACTTCGGTCTTCTGATGAACGTGCCCGCCACCCCGATCGACTCCGCGAGCGAACGCCCACACGACCGCATCGTGCCGGATGATGCCGCCGGGTGGGTGATACAGCGCCGCTTGAATCGGAAAGCGGCTGTGGCCGAAGACATTCAAGTCGGGAACGATCCGCTGAATCTCTTCCGGGAAGATGATTCGCGAATTCACGCCCATCAATTGGTTCGTATTGGCCCGCTCCGTCAGGCCGGTCACGCCCTTCTCGTTGTGAGCCAGCGTGAGATGCCCGTGCTGCGAAAACATCACGTTGAATTCAAGGTCGGCCGCCAACTGCTCGTACAACTTGACCGAAAGGTCGTAGAACGCGATCCCCTCCGGCGTGCGATAGTTCGAGCGGACAATCGCCGTGTTCCGCCCCGACCCGCCAAAGCCGACATACTTCGCTTCGAGCACTGCGATGTTCCGCACCCCCAACTGCGTCAGGTAGTACGCCGTCGCCAGCCCATGCACGCCACCGCCGATGATGACGACGTCGTACTGGTCTTTGAGTTCGTGCTCTTGCCACATTCGCTGCGCAACCATGCCAATCCTCGACATCCAAAAAGTGAGCTAACGGCTAACGGCCATCGGCTTTCGGCCGAAAGCCGTGAGCCGATGGCCGACAGCCGTTATCCCAACCCCTTCATGATTTCGATACCCGCCAGACGCAAACCAAACTCCGCCCCGGCATCCATCAACACATCCCAAAAGAACTCGGCCGAGTCGCTGCACACATGCAATTCAAACCGATCCGCGAACCGGCCAAAGAGCGTGTTGACTCCGAAGATCGGCCCTTGGCAACACGCCTGCACCGGCAAAGTTCGCTCGCGCAAATCGACCGCCGTCACCTTGTTCAATATCCGTTCCGCATCCGGCGCGATCAGAGCGAGTGATGTCCAACCGCCGGTGACATCAATCGCTCCGGTGTTTGATGGCATGTTGCCAAACACGATCACGCGACTTGGAGTCAGTCGATAAACGTGCCGGCCATCGGCACTGTGAACCTTCCGCAATGGCACATCGACACCGCAGATCGATCTCAGTGCCGCGCCGGTTTCTGGCCCATTGATCTCGAACGTCGGCAAATGCGACAGATCGACCAGCGAGTTGTCCGTTCGATCCGGTTGCTGCGAAAAGCCCACAGCGACTTGCCAGCCGTCGAGCAATTCGACGGTCGCACCAGATCGCCGATGCAAGTCGATGAGCGGGCCACGAGCAATCGGAGATGCTGAATTCATGGTGTTTCTCAAAATCCAATCCAAAGCTGATTAGACAGGAACATGACGGCAATCATTCATGTTCCTGTCCAATCAGCTTTTCAATTTCGATCCGCTCGGATCGTAAAATGGTTCATCCTGTACGACCGCTGGGATCAATCGGCCGTTGACCTGAATCTGAATCGTCTGCCCGTTGCGAGCGAGGTTGGCCGGCACCCAAGCCAGTCCGATCGTCCCGCCGATTGCCGGCGAATAGCCGCACGACGTGATCCGTCCGCCGAGCTTGCCATCGCACAGCACCAACGATGCGAGATCTGGCAGGACGGACTCCGATAGTCGGAAGCCAACCAGCTTATTGCGATCACCGCGCTGCTGTGCGCGAGCCAGCGATTCCTTGCCGATGAAATCTTCTTTGTCGAGCTTCACGATCCACGGCAGGTCCGCTTCCAGCGGATTCGAGAGCGCGTCGGTGTCGATTCCTGGCAACAGATGTTTTTTCTCCAGACGTAGCACGCGCTGAGCTTCGAGACCGAACGGCGCGATCGAGAATTCGCGGCCCGCTTCCAGGATCGCTTCCCAGACGTGCAAGCCGAATTGGCTGGGGACGTGAATCTCGTAGCCAAGTTCGCCGACGAAGCCGATTCGCAACACGATGGCCGACACGCCCGCGATTTTGCATTCGCTCGCGACAAGATACGGCATCGCGTCGGACGAGAGATCGGCGTCGGTCAGTTTCTTCAACACCTCACGGCTGCGCGGGCCGGCGAGATTCATCGCGGCGTAGCTGCCCGACACGTTCGTCATCCGTACGTCCCACTCCGGCCGACCGGCCAGCCACCAGCGGAACCAACTGTCAATCGCGTCGGCGTTACCGGTCGTCGTCGTGAGAAAGAACCGATCTTCGCCGAGCCGCGCGATCGTGCCGTCGTCGAGCAGGATGCCCGCGTCATCACAGATGACTCCGTAGCGCACGCGGCCGGCCTTCAAGTTCGCGAAACGATTCGGGTAGATGAACTCCAGAAACTTGACGACATCCGCGCCGCGAAGCTCGATCTTGCCGAGCGTCGAGACATCAATCAGTCCGGCTCGCTGCCGCACTGCTTCGTATTCCTGAGTGATCGACGAATACACCTGCGGACGTTTCCAATTGCCGGCGTCACCCATCTTGGCTCCGGCCTTCTCGTGCCAAGCGTGCATCGGCGTGCGGCGGACCAATGAGAAATGCAACGCCCGCCCCGCAAGCACTCCCAGCGGCAACGGCTGCTCCGGCGGTCTTGCGGTTGTGACTCCCGTCTCGGCAATCGACTGCCCGTTGTGCCGAGCACAAATTGCAATCGACGCCGACTGACACATCTTCCCCTGACACGGCCCCATGCTGACCGTCGAGTACCGCTTCAGCGTCTCGATGTTCGAGTAGCCCTCGTCGATCGCATCGCAGATGTCTTTTTCCGTCACGTCTTCGCACAGGCAGACAAACTTCTTCTTCGCGCCCGATGGCGAGACGTAATGGCACGAGAGTGACGACTGACTGAGCGGCACGGCGCTAGCCGCCGGTGAACTGTGGGGTTGTCTCTCGTCTCGACCGGCGGCTAGCGCCGTGCCGCTCACTTCAGACGCCGCAGCCGCCCCCGCTCGTTGACCGTCCAATGCAGCAGCGCGCGGATTGTGCAAAGCATTCACGGCTCCGGCCGAGTACATCGCCGGGGCGTGTTGAACCACCACGGCTTGGTCGACCGACTCGTCATATCGCAGCTTGCAGCCGTTCTGATACAGCAACGAATTCGCAGGTGTGAACCCCACCGCCTGCACGATCCAGCGACACGACAACGACTGTCGAGGATGTCCCGCCAGCGGCGCGATCACCGCGCCGCTGACATGCCGCGAGCCGTTCGCCGAGATGATCGTGTGACCGCGAAACACGCGGATGCCATCGGCCATCTCCGGCGGATTGTCACGCACATCGACAATCGCCGTGATGCGCGTGCCCGCCGCTTTGAGCTGCTTCGCGACGCGATAGCCTTGAGCGTTGTCCGTGACGACCACCGCCTCGCCGGGGAATTGGCAGTGATCGAGATGCAACAGCCGTTGGACACCGCTCGCCAGCATCACTCCCGGCAAGTCGTTGTTTTCGAAGACAAGCGGTCGCTCCCAGCAACCGCTCGCGACGATCACTTGAGCCGCTCGGAGACGGATCATCCGTTTGCCTTGTTGAATGCCGAGAAAATTTCCCTCATAGCAGCCGAAGACTCCGGCCGAGGAGATGACGGTGATGGCGGGATGCTCGGTGACACGGCGGATCAAGTCGTTGATGTCTTGCGCGTCGGAAGGTGAGACATTCACTCCGAGTGCCACGGCTGTGTCAGCCGTGTGTTCCGTCTTCGCACGGCTCACAGAGCCGTGGCACGCGAGGTCGGGATCGTGCCGCAAGTGTCCGCCAAGCGCCGGTTGCTCGTCGATGAGCGTGACGGTCACTCCCGCTTCGGCAGCCGCGAGCGCGGCGTTCAATCCGGCAATGCCGCCGCCGATCACGGCGACGTCGGTGAAGAGGTTTTGTTTGTCGTACACCCCCTCCGCGCCGTGCTCGCGGTTGATCGTGCCGAGGCCGGCGATGCGGCGGATGAATTTCTCCCAGACCGGCCACATCCAGCGGGGCTTGTACATGCGCTTGTAGTAGAAGCCGACCGGCATGAAGCGGTGCAGCTTGTCGAAGATCCGCAGCAGGTCGAACTTCACCGACGGCCACGCATTCTGCGACTTCACCACCATGCCCGGCTTCGCGGCCTGCGTGCAGATGCGGACGTTCGGAGTCCCATCGACCGTGCATAAGCAATTCGGGCAGCGGCCCGACATGCACAACAGCCCGCGCGGCCGGTGATACTTGAAGCTCCGCGAAACGATGTGCTCGCCAGCCACATGCAGCGCGCCGGCGACCGACTGACCGGACTCGGCACGCACGCGGTGTCCGTCGAATTCAAACTCGATAGTGCCTGAATGGGGGATTTCGGAATCGCTTTGTTGTGGACTCATCGTTGGGAATCTTTCACGGCTGCCATCAAACAGTGCAAAGTGCAAAGTGAAGAGTGCAAAGTGCAAAATGAAAAGCAAGACACGTCATTCTCTGTCCGACACTTTTCACTTTGCACTCTTCACTCTGCACTTTGCACTGCCTTCTCACTTTTTTCCGACGTCACCGCAGTTCCATCGAACCGCTTGGTTTCCAGCACTTGGTTCGTCCGTGTGTCTCGGCGGACGAGGAACCACAGTTTGCAGGCAGAGCGGTGATACCACCACTCGGTCTGCTCCCCGGCGATGTTTGGCCGGTTGTAGAGATACTCCGCCCATTGCCGCTCGGTCGCCGAGCTCTCCGGCCGCTGGCGCGGCGTCCCGCCGTAGTGATACTCCCACACGGGCCGGCATCCGCAGTTGGGGCAGTCGATTTGGAATGACATGATGTCCTCGTGGCGTAATACGGTAAATTATTCCGTGACGTCATTATTCTTCATATTGAGACTCCGACGGCGTGCTTAATTCACCGAGACTCATCGGCGTTGCATTTTCTAATCATTAATCAGCGTTCTGTGCTCCGAATTGCACTTCCATGATTTGCCCAAAAACCCTGACTCGCAGATCTGCCAGCAATCACACTGTTCTCCTTCCTCGTCAGAATTCCCGGTTTCGTTTCCACAAATGTTGCAACGGTACACTTTGAAGTATTGCCAGCCATTGTCAAAGCTATGTCGTTTCCGATTCTTGTGGTGGTATTGATACGTTCCAGGACAGCGACGTTCGTCAGACATAAAGCACCTCATCAGACCGAGCATTATTCCGATCAATTAGTTTACAGGCCTCACATTAACTTCCGGTGTCAAACTTCTTCGGATTCACTTCGGATTGCTGTTGGGTGATGATCTGGTCTTCTTTGCGCGCGGCATAGGCGTCGGCAATCAGGTTCTTAGTATTGAGCATTTTTTCGGAGTCTTTGGATTCAACCAAATTTCGTTCTTTCCCGTCACGTGTCACGGCAATCAAAGCGACGGTCGGCTTTTTCAAAAGCTCGATTGCAATTTTCGGAATGCAGCCAAAAAACAAAACAATCAAACACCACTTTACAAATGCGCTTTCACCAAAAACTCCGTGTATAATCACATTCGCAACAAATAACATAATAGCCACGCCGAGGCAGGACATGAATAAATCGCCAATGAAATCTCCAAAAGTTCTTATCTGTCTAACTTCCAATACTTTTATTTCCTGCAATGGAAGTGATACGTCTCCGAAATTGACTATGCGATTGCCAGAGACGGTAAAATCGTAATGATTCGGGTCCATAGCAAGTTCCAGATTATTAGATAATGTATTGCCGTCTGTTGAAAAGCCCATCATTCGGTATGCTTAGTCTCACAGCGAAGTCAAATACTGCTCGACTTCCCACGCCGACACTTGCTTGTGGTAGCTCTGCCATTCGCGGGATTTCAGGTCGATGAAGTCGTCCGCGATTACTCCCAACGCCGACTTCACCACGGCGTCGTTGCGGAGTTCTTCGACCGCTTCGTTCAGCGATTGCGGGAGCAGTTTGATGCCGGAGTCGCGGATGTCGGCGAGCGTGCGTTGATACAGGTTGCCGAGGTTCGGTTCGCCCGGATCGAGTTTGTTTTCGATGCCGTCCAGCCCGGCGGCCAGGAACGCGGCCAGTGCCAAATACGGATTGCAGCCGGCTGAGACGGTGCGGTCTTCGCAGTGGCCGGGGCCGGCGACTCGGATCATTTGCGTGCGGTTGTTGTCACCGTAGCTGGCAAACGCCGGAGTCCAGTTGAAGCCCGAGCGGCTCGACGTCAGCCCGGCTCCGACTTGCAGCCGCTTGTAGCAGTTGACCGTCGGGCTGGTGACCGCACAGATCGCTCGCGCGTGCTGGATGACTCCGCCGAGGAAGTGGTATGCCAGCTTCGACAAGCCGAGACCGCGCGGATCGGCGTGATCGAGACAAACGTTTTTACCCGACTCCGCATCGGCCAGATGAAAATGGACGTGCAGGCCGCTGCCGGTGCGATCGGAGAACGGCTTGGGCATGTGCGTGACGATCGCTCCGTACTTCTTGGCGATCTCGGTGCTCAACATGCGGAAGAAGGTGACGCGGTCGGCGGTGACAAGCGCGTCGGCGTAGTTGAAATTGACTTCGTACTGTCCGTTCGCGTCCTCGTGATCGACCTGGTACGCACCCCAGCCAAGTTGATTGAGCGCCGTCGTCACATCTTGCAGATAGCCCATCGCGGCGGACATCGAGCGATAGTCGTAGCACGGTTTTTCCAGCGTATCGACTCCGACCGGATCCCAGGGGCGGATCGAACCGTCGCAGTTGCGTTGCACCAGAAAATGCTCTGGCTCCATGCCGACGTTGAAAACAAAACCCTTCGCTTTGGCCTCGGCGAGGACACGCTGCAAGTTGGTCCGCGAGCAAAACGGATGCGGCTGATTATCGACAAACAGATTCGAGGCGAATCGAGCCGTATTCGGCATCCAGGCCAGCGGCGTGCAGGTCGTCGGATCAATCCGCGCCATCACGTCATGCCCATGCGGCCCTTGTCCGATGCCCCACATCGCCGCGCCAGCGAACCCCGCTCCGACATCCAGCGCGTCGTCGAGACACGAGACGGGAACCATCTTGCCTTTCGCGGCACCGTGAATGTCCACGAATTGGACGAGGATGAATTCAATCTTGTCCTGTTCGAGACGTTTTCGAAGAGCATTGCGGTCGTTCATGTGAGACTCCGACGTTACAGACCAGGAATCCAATTTGTCCCAGCGAGCGGGACTTTCGCCATTGCGGCAGCTTCGATCGTCAGCGCGACGAGGTCTTCGCGTTCTAGGTGATGCACATTGGATTTGCCACAAGCTCGCGCGAGTGTGGTCAGCTCCATCGTCAGCACTTGCAGGTAATTCTTCAGCCGCTTGGCTCCCCATTCGGGAGTCATTCTTGTTTCAAGTTCAGGAGCTTGTGTCGTGATGCCGACGGGGCAGCGGCCGGTGTGGCAGTGGTGGCAATAGCCGGGAGCCGTGCCGAGTTTGTGGTAGTCGTCAGTTGCGTCGATCCGTTCGCCGTCATGCGAGTACGTCGAACTGTTGCAGCCGAGGGCCATCAAAACCGCTTGACCAATCGCGACGGCGTCGGCTCCAAGGGCGAGGGCTTTGGCGACGTCGGCTCCGGAGCGGATGCCGCCGGAGATGATGAGTTGCACGGTGCCGAAGACGTCCATCTCTTCAAGTGCCTGAACGGCGAGCGGCAGAGCGGCGAGCGTCGGGATGCCGGCGTGCTCGATGAAGCATTGCTGAGTCGCGGCGGTGCCTCCTTGCATGCCGTCGATGACGACGACATCGGCTCCCGCTTTGACGGCGAGCTTCACGTCTTCGCGGACGCGAGTTGCTCCCATCTTGACGTAGATCGGGACTTGCCAGTCGGTGATCTCACGGAGTTCGTTGATCTTGATCGTCAGGTCGTCGGGGCCGGTCCAGTCGGGGTGCCGGCAGGCCGAGCGTTGGTCGATGCCGGCTGGAAGCGTTCTCATGCCCGCGACTCGCTCGCTGACTTTTTGGCCGAGCAACATGCCGCCGCCGCCCGGCTTCGCTCCCTGGCCGATGACCAATTCGATCGCGTTGGCTTTGCGAAGATCATCCGGGTTGAAGCCGTATCGCGATGGTAAGCATTGATAGACGAGCGTCTTCGACGACTGCCGCTCTTCGGGAGTCATGCCGCCATCGCCGGTCGTTGTCGATGTGCCGATCTCCGTCGCGGCCCGGCCGAGCGCTTCTTTGACGTTGGCCGAGAGTGCTCCGAAGCTCATGCCGGCGATCGTGACGGGCGTTTCGAGTTCAATCGGCTTCTTGGCGAAGCGAGTGCCGAGCACCGTCTTCGAGACGCACTTCTCGCGATAGCCTTCCAACGGGTATCGCGATGCGGAGGCCGTCAGGAAGACAAGATCGTCAAACGTCGGCAGCTTTCTTTTGGCACCGAGGCCGCGAATGTCATACAGCCCGTGCTCGGCGGCTTGCTGGATGTAATCCAAGACATGCCGGTCGAACGTGAAGCTTTCTTCGCGATGGATCTGTTCGCTCATGTCGCATTGGCTCCTCCGGCCGATTGCCGTGAGCCGTTGGCCGAAAGCCGATTTCAGTTTTTCGTTGGGGAAACTGAAATCGGCTTTCGGCCATCGGCCATCGGCTTTCGGCCGGGCTCAGTATTCCTGTCCCGCGTCGGCGTGCCAGTGGTAGAGGGATCGTTTGGAGGCGACTCGCTTGAAGGATTTCGCATCGCGCGTGATGCCGGCTTTCGTCAGCAGTTCACTGACGCGAGCGACATCGGCCGCGGTCATTGGTTCTTCTTGCGCGTCGGCTCCGAGGCTGTGAATCGCACCGCCGACGTAGATCGTGGCTTCGTAGAGTGAATCACCGAGGCTTCCGCCGGCGTCGCCGCAGACGACGAGCGTTCCGGCTTGAGCCATGAAGGCGGACATGTGCCCGACGCTGCCGACGACGACGATGTCGCCGCCTTTCAGCGAGATGCCGCAGCGGGACGAGGCGTCTTCTTCGATGACCAGCAGGCCGCCGTGTCCGGAGGCTCCGGCGCATTCGGAAGCGCAGCCTTTCACGCGGACGGTGCCGGACATGATGTTTTCGGCGACGCTCCAGCCGACGTTGCCGTGGACAGTCACGTTGGCTCGCTTGTTCATGCCGGCGATGAAGTAGCCGGCGTGTCCGAGGATGTCGATTTCAGCGGGCGCGTCCAAGCCGACGGCGAGGTTGTGCATGCCGTTGGGATTGAGAATCTCCACTCGCACCGCGTCGCCGGTCGGCAGTTGGTGGTGCAGGAAGTGATTCAGCTCGCGCACGGTGAGGCGGGTCAGGTCAAGCGGGATGACACGGTCCATGAGTAGATCTGTTCCGGGACAGGTTCAAAGATGCGAGCGTTTTTCACACCCGGCAGGTGAGCGAGTGCGCGGTACTCAGACGAGATGGCGACGTACTCGTCGGTCTCAACGGCGACGGCCGGCTTGCAGGCGAATGGGTCACGAACCAGGATCAGCTTGTCGGCGGTCGCCATCAGCAGCGTGAAGAAGCCGTCGAGTTCCTCGAAGCCTTTCTGAATCGCGGCTTCGAGTTGATCTCCTTCGCTCATGCGCCATTCGAGGAACCGGCAAGCGGCCTCGGTGTCGTTGTCGGTTTCAAAGCGGATGCCCTTTTTCTCCAGCTTGCGGCGGACGCTGTAGGGGTTCGACAGCGAGCCGTTGTGGACCAGGCAAAAATCCTCGCCCGCCGTGAAGGGGTGAGCGTGAGCGGGGGACACGGCCGATTCCGTCGCCATGCGAGTGTGTCCGACGGCATGAGTGCCGCTGAACTGCGTGAAGTGATATCGCCGAGCGATGTCCGTCGGATGCCCTTCGTCTTTGTAGACGTCAATCGTGCGGCCCGTTGAAAGCAGATGCAGCGTGGGATGTGCTTCGGTCAACCAGGCTTTCAGACGGATTGGTTCGACGGAGCCGATCAGCACCGCGTGATTTTCCAAGGCACTCAGTTCGATCTGCCCGCCGATGCGTGCGGCAAGCTGTTGTTCGAAGGCACTCCAGTCGAAGCGGCGGTCGGGAGCGTACAGGCTGAATCGTCGCAGCGACGGATCAACCGGCTCACCGAAAACTGCCAAGCCGGCCGAGTCGGGACCACGATCGCCCATGCAGGTTAGCATCGGCACGACATGCTTGCCGAGCGATTGGATGAACTCCGGCTTCTTGGCGAGAAATCCGACGATGCCGCACATGAATGACTCCGCTCACCGAAAGTAGACGGGTCACTCCGTGACCCGAAATTCCGGTCACGGAGTGACCGGTCTACGTTGTTGGTCGCAGTCTAAAACCACTTCGGCCGGGATTCCATGCACTTGAAACGTGTGAGAACGCGGGGTCGGGTGTACGATTTTTCGGAATTGGCGGTCAGAGTTTTTCAACGTCACCGCGCTGCGACCGCCAATTCCGAAAAATCGTACACTCGACCCCTGAGGCACACATGAGCGAACCACTGCCGGACCCCAACGTCGCCTTCGTCGCTGAGGCTTTGCGGCCAGAAGAGAAAAAATATCTCGACGAGCATTCGCTGAAGAAGCCGATGCGGACAGCTCAGATTTGGGCGCTCGGCGTCGGAGCGGTCATTACCGGTGAATACTTTGGATGGAACGGCGGGCTGGGCGTGGCCGGCCCGACGGGAATGTTGATTGCCTCGCTGTTTGTCTGCTTGCTTTACATGGCTTGGGTGTTGGCGCTCTCGGAGTTGTCGGTCGCCATGCCGTTCGCTGGTGGGCCGCTGGCTTATGGTCGCCGAGCGGTCGGGCCGTGGCTGGGCTTCGTGATGGGCTGGTCGATGTTTCTCGAAAGTCTGTTCGCCACCATTGGGACCGCGATCGCGACGGGAGGCTACGTCTTTTTCATTCTCAACCTGCTGGTGGATGGGTTGCCACAAGGAATCGTGACGACTGCCGCGGCGTTGGTGACGGTGGCTCTGTTCGCGCTGCTGCAATGGATCGGCGCGAAAGAGCAGGCCAAGATCATGGAGTGGATGACCTACGGAGCGATCCTGGCGCTCGTCTGGTTTTGGATCGCCTGCATTCCGGGAGTGAAGGTCGAGCGAATCTTCACGACGCCGTTGCTGACCGATGGGTGGGGCGGAGTGCTCAAGGCGATCCCCTACGCGATCTGGTGGCTGGTGATCATCGAATCGGTCGCGCTGGCGGCGGAAGAGGCTCATGAACCGCATCGCTCGATTCCGCGCGGACTGACCTTCGCGCAGATCACGTTGATCGTCTTGGTGGTGCTGACCTGGTTCTTCGCGGTCACGGCAGGGAGCGACTACAAGAAAACCGGCGACCCGACCGTGTTGTTTCCGCTGCCGATGGTCTACCGCGAAGTCTGGCCGGATGTGGCGCATTCACCGCACCTGATCGCGTTTTCGGTGCTCGCGATTTGCGGCATGGTGGCCAGCTACAACGGGATGATCTTCGCCGTCAGCCGCCAATCGTTCGCGATGGGGCGAGCCGGTTATCTGCCGTCGATTCTCGGTCATGTGCATCCCGTCCGACGCACTCCCGATGTGTCGATCTTCGTCTGGAGTCTGGTGGTCGCCGGCTTTGTGATCTGGGGCTACTTCAACGAGGCGGCCGTGCTGGTCGCGGTCCTCACCTGTAATCTAACCGCGTTGATCTGGTACATCCTGGCGATGATCTGCCTGTTTATGCTGCGGGTCAAAGAGCCGCACATGGCTCGTCCCTACAAAGTGCCGCTGTACCCGTTCCTGCCGGCGCTGGTGATCGTGATGAGCCTCTTCGCCGCGCTGGTTTACGGCTGGTTGAACGAGCCCGTCGTGCTCTGGCTGACGCTGGCGATGTACGCGATCGGGCTGACGTATTTTTTCGGCTATGCTCGAACGAGGCTCGCGACCGCGGCTCCGGAGGAACTCACCGCGCGGCCATCGTCGCAATCGTAGGACGGGCACTCTTGCCCGTCTCCGAGCAGCCGACGGGCAAGAATGCCCGTCCTACAAGAGTCCAATTGCCTGTTCAAATCTCGTCACGAGGGTCATCCCATGCTTATCCATCGACGCGGCTTTCTCGGCGGGCTGGCCGGCAGTCTGGTTCTTTCGTCACGCGCATTAGCGGCGACGCGGACGTTGCCGAAATTCACGTTTCACATCGTGACCGACACGCACATCGGCCGCCAAGACGGCAACACGCCCTTGAAGCAATGGAACGCAGCCGCCTCCGAGGTCAACGCCGCGCCCGGCGCGTTCGTGTTGCATCTGGGTGATGTGGTCGATTCCGGTCGCGAAGCGCAGTACCCCGTCTACATGAACGTTCGCAAGACGATCACCAAGCCGGTGCATGAGATCCCCGGCAATCACGATCCGCTGGATTTGTTCGCCAAATACATTCGGCCGCAGATCGACATGTCCTTCGAGCACGGCGGAGTCCGCTTCGTCCTCTTCAACAACAGCGACCGCGAATCGCACCTGGGGTTCATCAAGCCGACGCAGTTGGAATGGCTCAAGAGCGAGCTGGCGGCTGCGGAAAAGGCGGACCAGTTCGTCGTGCTCTGCTGTCATGTGCCGGTGCATACCAACACGCATCCGGATCGTGGTTGGTACGTGAAGCCAGCCGACGGCCAGACCGAACTCTACGCCATGCTCGATCAGCACAAGAACCGCGTACTGGGTTTGTTCCACGGGCATTTCCACAACGGTATCCGTGGCTGGGACGACCATCAGCCGTTCATCGAATGTTGCTTCCCGTCATGCTGCTACAACCAGGATCGCAAGCTGGTGAACCATCCCAAGCTGACGGGATTCGTGGTGGACGATTTGCGCGTCGGCTACACGAACGTGACACTCGGCGGGGGCAAGATGACTCTGGCCTACAAGCCGCTGGGGGCCGAATCGACGACGCGACACGAAACGGCGATTTCGTGAGCGAGCGGTGATAAGTGAGATGTTTATCCGCTACGCCATCGGCGTGCGCGGGAGTCGTTCAATCATCGCACCCACGCCGATAGCGTTGGGGTTAAACATTTCGACTGGCTCGTGAGAAGTTAGACGCCGATGTCCTCGTTCCAGAGTTGTGGCTTCTCGCGAATCATTCGCCGCATCAGTTCCAGACAGCGCGGGTCTTGCACGACCTCGACATGGACGCCGCGACTGCGCAGCAATTCTTCTTCGCCGAGGAATGTCTGATTCTCGCCGATGACGATGCGCGGAATCTTGTAGAGCAGGATCGTGCCGGAGCACATCGGGCAGGGAGACAGCGTGGTGTAGAGCACGCACTCGCGATAGACCGAGGCTGGCAACCGCCCGGCGTTTTCCAGAGCGTCCATCTCGCCGTGCAGAATCGCGCTGCCGCGTTGCACGCGGCGATTATGGCCGCGCCCAATGATTCGCCCGCCGTGGACCAGCACCGAGCCAATCGGGATACCACCCTCGGCCCAACCCGCTTCGGCTTCGGCAATCGCTTGGTCGAGAAATTCGTCCGACATGACGGCCTCCATGTTCATCAAACAGGCGAGCGGGGCGGCGTCAATGTAGCAGGCACATTCCATGTGCCGTCGGCGTTTCTCAGGCTGACGGCACATGGAATGTGCCTGCTACTTTCCAAAGTGAGTGCCATTGGGCTGACGCCGCCCCGCTCGCCATCACGTGACTTCTAACAAAAACAGCCGCGTCAAAAAGAGCGCGGCTGTTGGGAGTGCATTGGCGTTGATCGAATCCGACGCTACGAGTTCGCGTGCTCCGGTTCGTGCTGCTTCTTCTGAATGGCCTGATAGACCTCTTCGCGATGCACGGTGACTTCGCGGGGAGCGTCGATGCCCAGGCGGACTTTGTCCCCTTGGATATCCACCACCATGATGGTGATGTTGTCGCCGATGATGATTTTCTCGTCTTTCTTCCGGCTGAGTACCAGCATGATCCACTCCTTGGTCCGA
>CAMDEA010000113.1 GCA_945893045.1 Planctomyces sp. SH-PL62 | reverse complement strand
AACGCTCTGGTGCTCGTTGGAATCTCCGCAACGCCGAATCCGTCTCCGCCCTGACCAACCTCCGCGACAGCAATCAATGGCAACCCTATTGGTCAACTTGCGACACCACAAAAACTTAACACCGCCAATATCTCTGGGCACACCCTGCCCGACTCTCGGTCGTGGGCGGATTGGAAAATTCCGCAGATGGGCACCACAATGCCGCCCCCGTTTGAAACCGCCTCACGCCCAGCGCCTGCTTGATCGGCTCTAAGAGAAGGATTCCCGAAGACTCATGGACAACGCCAAATTAACTCTGAACGGAAAAGACTACGACCTGCCCGTGACCGTCGGCAGCGAAGGGGAAGTCGGCATCGACATCACCACTCTGAGGGCCAAATCCGGGGCGATTACGCTGGATTCTGGCTACGGCAACACCGGGGCCTGCAAGAGTTCGATCTGCTTCATCGACGGCGAACAGGGCATCCTGCGATATCGCGGTTACGACATCGCCGACCTGGCGGAAAGTGCGTCCTTCGTCGAAGTCTCGCACCTGCTGATCTACGGCGAACTGCCCAACCCCCAACAACTGGGAGTCTTCCGCGAGAAGTTGACTCGGCACAGCATGATCCACGAGGACATGAAGAAGTTTTACGAAGGTTACCCGCCGACCGCGCACCCGATGGCGGTTCTCTCGTCGATGGTCGCGTCGCTCTCGACCTACTATCCGACCGTGGCCGGTGAAGACTCCGATCAGAACATCATTCGGCTGCTGGCCAAGACCAAGACGATCGCGGCCTATGCCCACAAGAAGTCCATCGGGCAACCGACGATCTACCCGCAAAATGAGTTGTCTTACTGCGCCAACTTCCTGCGGATGATGTTTGCCGTCCCGTGCGAGGAATACAAAGTCAACGACGTCTGGGTGCGAGCGCTCAACAAGCTCCTGATCCTGCACGCCGATCACGAGCAGAATTGCAGCACCTCGACCGTCCGCATCGTCGGCAGCAGTCAGGCGAATCTGTATGCCTCGATCTCCGCCGGCATCTGTGCCTTGTGGGGCCCGCTGCACGGCGGAGCCAATCAAAGCGTGCTGGAGATGCTCGAACAAATCCAGAACGACGGGTCGGACTACAAGAAGTATGTGGACATGGCCAAGAACAAGAACAGCGGCTTCAAGCTGATGGGCTTCGGGCATCGCGTCTACAAGAACTTCGATCCGCGAGCGACGATCCTCAAGAAGACGTGCGACGAAGTGCTCGGCCAACTGGGCATCAACGACCCGCTGCTGGACATTGCCAAGAAACTGGAAGAAGTCGCCCTGCACGACGAGTTCTTCATCGAACGCAAGCTGTACCCGAACGTCGATTTTTACAGCGGCATCATTTACCGCGCGATGGGCATCCCTACGAACATGTTCACGGTCATGTTCGCGATCGGCCGCCTGCCCGGCTGGATCGCTCACTGGAAAGAGCAAAACGACGACTCCAGCAGCCGCATCAACCGCCCGCGCCAGATCTACACCGGCGCGACGCTTCGCCCGTTCTTGCCGCTGGAAAAACGTGGCTGAGATTTCCAATACACAGCGCAGTCATTCCTCTGGCCCCATTCGTCTGCCGAACTGCATTTGCCAGAGGAATGAGGCCAGAGGAATGAGCACATGACAGACACGCTGTTTTCGGTTGCCGACAAGGTCACGCTCATTTCCGGAGGGAGTCGTGGTATCGGCAAAGCGCTGGCCGCTGGATTCGCCGCGCGCGGGGCGAAGGTCGTCATCACCGGTCGTGAGGCGAGCACGCTCGCCGCGGCCGCCGCCGAGATCGGTTCTCCTTCCAATCCGGTTTTGCCCATCGTGTGCGACGCTGCGAAGAAAGAGGACATTGAGCGATGTGTCCGTGAAGTCGCCGACCGGTTCGGTCGCATCGACGTGCTGCTGAACGTCGCCGGAGTCAACAAGCGCAAGCCGGCCGAGACCTACACCGCCGAGGAATTTGATTTCATCATCGACATCAATCTGCGCGGCGCGTTCTGGATGGCGGTCGAGGTTGGCAAAGTGATGCTCGCGCAGAAGTCTGGCTCGCAGATTCACATCGACTCACTGAATACGTTCTCACCGCTCAAGAACGTGACGCCGTATGCGATGACGAAATTCGGCATCTCGGCGATGTCGCGTGGCTTGGCGACCGAGTGGGGCCCGCGTGGCGTGCGAGTCAATGCGCTGGCACCCGGCTTTGTGCTCACCGATCTGACTCGCAAGCTGTGGTCCGATCCGACGATGCTCGCCTGGGGCCTCGCCAATACTCCGGTCGGCCGACTGGGCGAAGTGGAAGATATGGTCGGAGCCGCAATCTTCCTCGCGTCGAAAGCCTCCGCGTTCATGACCGGACAAGTCGTCCGCGTCGATGGCGGCTTCTCGGCCGGAATGGCTTGGCCGATTCCGAGTTGATGCGGATTACCTGTCGCTCTTCTTCTTGCTCGGCTTGATCTCTTCGGCAGGCGGAGCCGGACGCGGCGGCAATTCGATGTCGGTTTCGTAGGGCGCCGTCGGTGCCGGCGGCGTGTTGTTCGGAGCCGCGAACTCTTGAGCGGACCAGCCGGGTTGAGCAACGAACTCTTCCGGTTCGGTTGTGAGGTGCGGAGCGTCGATCGCGTGTGTGCGTGCCCAAGCATGGCGGAGCGCATCGCAATACGCCGCCGGTGTCCAATCGCTTTCGCTGAGCCAAACGTCGTCGTAAGGCAGCAGAGTTCCCTTGTGGTAATGCAGTGCGGTGATCGCTTTGTTGTATTCAACCAGACTGCGGAAATACGCGACCTCGGCCTCGGCCTGGCTGGCGAGCGCTCGCAGCAGCACGTCGAACGTTTTCGTGCCGGCTTCAACCTCGGCTCGGAAGAGTTCCACTCGCTGCTTGGCGGCGACATAGCGATTGAAATTCGATTGTGCGGTCATGTACTGCACCGCGAGGATTTGAAAGTCCTGAGCCACCTCGTGGCTGATGTCGATTTCTTGTGCTTGCAGTTGGTCGCGGGCCTTCGCCAGCCGCAACTCGAGATTCCGAACCTGCGCGTGAGCGAACCGAAATCCCAGCGGCATGGCAAATTGAAATCCCAAGTTCCAGCCCGTGAACTGGCCGCTCGTGATCGAGCCATACAGGTTGTCGAAGGCCCTCGATGATTTGCCGTCGTCCAGGAGTTGGTCGCCCAAGCCGTTGACTTGGTAATTGGAAACGAAGTTCAACGTCGGCCGGGTCAAGTTTTCAGCGGCGCGCAGTTGGAATTCATAGCTCTTGATCTGCCACTTCTGTTTTCGCAGTTCGATGCGCTGCGTCAACGCTTCTGTGAGCGACGTTTCCCAACTGGGGTGGAATGCGGCGGTGGTCGGCTCGTCGGTGGGACGCATCCTGCGCCCGTCGTTGACCGTCAGGCCGAGAATGCGGCGCAGAGAAAGTTCCGCCGAATAGACATTCGACAACGCGGACTCGGCGAGCGAGCGGCTCTGGAAATAGAAATCCCTGGCCTGCGCTTCATCCGAGGGCTTGAAACCAGGCTTGCCTCCCGCTTCGAGAATTCGATGAGCCTCGCGCCACGACTGCAACGCGCTGTTTCGATTCGTCACGGTTGTGTCGTATTCGCGATACTTGAGATACAGCTCCCAGTACAGGTCTTCGACATCTTTCAACATCGTGAGAACACTGGACTCGAAGTCCGCCAGCGTGATGTCCTGGTTAATGCGAGCAATCGTAACCCCTTGGCTGACTCCCGTGATGCTGTTTCCAAAACTGGAACCGCCGAGACCGCCTGCGCCCGCGGAGAAACCAGTGGCACCTTGAGCAGACAGGCCGCTCAGCGAGGTTGGCCCGGCGATCCGCGTGTATTCCACGCCGGACCCGGCTAACAACGGATGCGTGTATTGAGCCGCGACGTTGCCCGTATAAGCGGACCGGAAAAGTTGAGCCCCCGCGGGAAGATTATTTCCCGAATAACTGGCTTGGTGACCAACGGTGAAAGAGCCACCCGTCGCAAATTGCTTTGATAACTGCGACGAGAACGCTCCCGTTTCCGAGGTGAGTACACTTCCGCTGCCACCACCACCTCCAAAGGCAGAATTATTCTGCGGGCTGGCATTGCGTCCCCAAACCATCTGGCTGAGGAGTTGCGCATCGAACTGAGACAACGCCGCCGCCATGCCTCGGCCACCAAACAGAACGCCAGTCTCTTGAATCGCCGGGTCATAGACCGATCGGGAATTCTCGCCAGACGTCAGAATCGCCGATGGTGCGCCAACGGTCGAACGCGACCGAATGATGCTGTTGTTCTGAATCGCCAATTGAATCGCTTCGCTGAGCGGGATGTTCCAGATGTCTTCCTTTTCCCGGTCCAGAACCGTCCGCGGGCGTTTGGCATAGGCCGCTTCGGGAGAGGTCTGCGTCTCGACGGCGGGATAGTCGATGGTCGTGGCCGCGGTCTTGTAGTAGCTCAGTTCTTTATCGCTGCCGAGATACTTCAACTCCGGATCCGTGGCGCAGCCCAACAACCATGTCGCGATCAGCAAACTGATCATGAGGCATGGCGGTTGTCGCCTTCCCGCTTCGTTGATCCAGCGGAGCTGCTTTGTCTTGGTTGCGGAGAATGACATGCCGGCCACCTTGTTCGAGAACACTCTCGCAGGACGACACCGGTGCTAACCGGCGCAACGACCCTTACAAGTGGTATCGGCGACGCAATCGGCAAACTTTGGCCAGTTTGCCAACCCGCCGTTGCTGACGAACGGATGTGTCGTTTAACCCCAACGCCATCGGCGTGGGCGTGACGAGGATTTCCGACTTTTTGCACGCACGCCGTTGGCGTTGCGGTTAAACCTCTGCGAAGCCCAGTGGATTGGTCGTCAAATCGAACTTGCCGTGACAAGCATCAGCCGAATGGGTGGTTGCGGCGCAATCGGCAGAAACTGCGTGACGAACCACATGCCGTCAAAGTTTGCCAAGATCGTGAGTCGGGGGCTCATCGGCGGAAATTGCCGGAGTCGATACCTCCTGCGTGAGGCAGTGGCTGGGTCACGTCCGTTGGATGCGGAACGATTCGCAGGGAACGTCGCGACCAAGACTTGTCCTGTCCGCCCGCCTCCACCAGCATTGAGGTTTCACCATGTCGTTTGATTCGGAGCCGACAGAACCGGGAGCCAGCGAAGCCCCGTTGAACCGTTTTTCAAATTTCCGGTATCATCCGGCCCATGCTCCCAACGGTGACGACGCCGAGCGGACGGGGCAGCCCGAAAAAGATGATGCCCGTTCCGCCCGTCGCCGCCGCCAAAAATCTTTACCAGCCACTCCGGCAAGGAGGAACGACATGGAAGTCCGAGGCCCTGGTTTTGTGTCGAACGCTACTCCCATCCAAGGAGCGCGCCCCGCGACCGGCCCCACCGCCGCCGCGAGCAAGCCGCCGCTGGAAGTGCCGCAAGACGAAGTCGAACTCTCCGCCGCCGGCCAGTTGATGGGCAAGCTCACCGAGGCGACCGAAGCTTCGCAGCGCGCCGAACGCCTGGCCCGCATCAAAGGCGAGATTGATGCCGGCACCTACGACACCGACGCCAAGCTTGAAGCCGCGCTCATGAAAATGTTTCAGAGCAACGGCATCGACTTGGAAGCCTAAGTCGTAATCGACACACTCCGAACGTTTGAGAAAAAGGCTCTCAGGCTCTCAGGCGAGCGGGGTGGCGTCAGCCCAATGGCACTGACTTTGGTAGCGGCACGGCGCAAGCCGTCCGGTGAAGTCCGGGAAACTCGACGAAACCGGACGGCTCGCGCTGTGCCGCTACCAGGAATTCGCCAAAGTGAGTGCCATCGGGCTGACGCCGCCCCGCTCGCCGTTTTTTTGTGCGACCACTCTGAGGTGTGTTGTGGGTGAATTGACTCCTCTCGAAAAGTTTCGCGAGTTCCTGCTGACGAAGGGCGAGCGATTGACTCGCGAGCGGTCGATCATCGTCGAAGAGGTCTTCGCCAAACACGAACACTTCGACGCGGAAGACCTGATCGCGCGAGTGGCCCGCGACAAGACGGGGCGGCGCGTCAGCCGAGCGACCGTGTATCGTGCGCTCAAACTGCTCGAAGACGCCGGCCTGCTGCGCAAAGTCGCGCGGCCCAACGGCAGCGAGGTCTATGAGCATGACTACGGCTACCCTCAACACGACCACCTGATCTGCGCGAAGTGCGGCGAACTGATCGAGTTCACCAACGAGGCAATCTCCGCGATCGTGGACAAGATTTGCAATCAGCACGGCTTTAACAAAAGCGGACATCGGTTGGAGGTGTATGGCATCTGCGCCAAGTGCAACGCTCCGCCGAATCGCCGGCATCGCAAGCTAGATTTGGTGTGAGTTGTCCGGCCGAATGCCGTGAGCCGAATGCCGATCGCCGTTATCACACTTTTCCAACCCCGGCCGACGATCATGTCGCGTCTCAACCATTCCGAACCGACCGCCGCGCCGGAGACCGTCCGCCGCGCCGTGCAGCGTGATTACGAACGCTTCGCGAGTTCCGGTCTCCCCGTACCTCTCGAGCAATATCTGCTCGATGAATACGACCTCGACCTGACGGCCGAGTATGCCGGGCTCACGCTCAAGAATCCGTGGGGCAAAGCATCCGGGCAGTTGTCGATGACCGCTCGGCAAATCGAGGAAGACGTTACTGCTGGTCTCGGATTCGTCGTGCTCAAGACGGTCATCGCGCAAGACGAACACGGCGATCAGTCGATGGCGGCTTGGGCGATTCCGGAAGCTCGCATGGTCGCCGAGCCAATTGTCGGGCAATCGGGCGAGCACGGTTGGACGATCACTTGGAAGGGACGCGGCTGGTGGCAGTCGTTCGAGGCGTATTTGCAGTTGATCCGCGACGCGCGGCGACTGGCCGACGGCACCGGCACGCTGATCGTCCCGTCGTGCAAATATCACCTGCCATCGCCAAGCGAACCCGACTGGCGACGCGGCGAATACGATTTCACCACGCGACGTTTGCTGGAAGCGTGGCAGCCGGGCGAGACCCCGATGCCGCTCGAAAAGGACTTCAGTCCGACGCTGGCTGGGAGCGATCGGTCGGCGGTGCAAGCGAAGATCCTCGAATGGTTGCGAGTCGTCCCGAAGCTGATGCGTGAGTCGGCTCGAACCAGCGGACTCGGTGAGGTGCGCGTCGGATTGAAGATGTTCAACGCGCTCTTCGACGACCGCTTTCAGGTGGAGATGCTGGAGGCGATTCACAACGCCGGCGCGGATCGACCGGACTTCTTCGTCTATGCCAATCGTCTGTTCGATCCGCAGCGTGAGTTCGAGGGCCAGCGCGGCGTCGCATTCGGCGGCCCGGATCTCAGCGACCGAAATCTGCGAGTGCTTGATCAGTGGCAGTTGCAGCGGGTTGGTGCATCGGCGCTGCCGTGGTCGGCGACCGGCAACATCGCGACGGGGCGGATGGCGGTTGAATACCTCTGCCGCGGCGCGACGAGCTTTCAACTGCACACGTTCTTCCAACTCCCCGCCGACCAGTACGCGATGAAGATCGGCAACCGGACTCAACGTGCTCTTCACGAACTGCACTTTCATCCGCGAACAGGGTTCATCGTTTGGTTGCATCACCTGGCCCACGAGCGGGGGCTGACTGCGAGCCCGATTCGGTTGCTGGATATCGCAACTAACCCGCAGCGTTAGCGAGGGCGAATGCTTCTCAGGGCTGCGATTGTGGGATCATCGTCGTGTGAAGCGTTCGCCCTCGCTGACGCTGCGGGTTAGTTGTCGGCGCGCATTCCCTGCGATAGCTTGCTGCTGAATTTTTCGATCCACGGCATTGAAGGAGACAACCATGCGTCGTTGGCTGTTGGCAGTCTGGGTGGCGAGCATCTATGGAATCAGCATTGATCGCGCGAATGCGGCCGATCTGCCCAAGCCGACGGGGGACGCGATCGTCTCGCCGGATGCGAAGTTGGACTGGCTCTTCACGCGCACGGCCAAGATCGAAGGTGGCCTGACCGAGGGGCCGGCGGTTGCTCCGGATGGGTCGATCTATTTCTCGGACATCCCGATGGGGAGCGACAAAGGGATGATCCTGCGGTTCGATCCGAAGACCAAGAAGACGACGGTGTTCGCCGAGGACAGCCACAAGTCGAATGGATTGATCTGCGATTCCGAAGGGAGATTGCTCGCGGCCGAGGGCTCGGATTTTGGTGGACGTGGCGTGGCACGCTGGGATCTGAAGACTGGCAAGCGGACCGTGTTGGTCGATCGCTTCCAAGGGAAAAAGTTCAACGCGCCGAACGACATCTGCGTCGATCGGATGGGACGAATCTATTTCACCGATCCCAAGTATGTCGGGGCCGAACCGCGCGAGTTGGAACATCGCTCCGTCTATCGCATCGAGAGCGACAACTCGGTGATCGAGATCACTCACGAGGTCGGCAAGCCGAACGGAATCGCGATCAGCCCCGATGGGAAGACGATGTATCTCGCCGATCACGACAACGGCACCGACCGTATTGGCTCTGATGAGAAAGCAAAGCCCGGCGCGATGAAGATCTATGCCTTTCCGCTGGGCGCGGATGGCAAAGTCAGCGGGCCGCGCAAGACGATTCTCGACTTCGGCGATCAAGCCGGTTGCGACGGGATGACGGTCGATGAGAAGGGGAACATCTACTTGACCGCGCGCGGACTGAAACGGCCGGGTGTGTTGGTCATCGCCCCAACTGGAAAAGAGGTCGCATTCATTCCAACGGGCCTGCCGAATCAGCCCGACGACGGTGCCGTCGGGATGCCGAGCAACGTCGAGTTCGGTATCGGCGACGAAGCGAACGTCTTGTACGTGACGGTCGACAAGAGCCTGTTTCGCGTGGCGTTGAAGGTCAAAGGCTTCCATGTGCAGTTCGCCAAGAAATGAGCGGCACTCATTCGATCACGGCACGGCTGACTCGGCCGCTCGTCCAGTTGGGTCGAGCGGCCTTTCGCTTTGTCTTTCCGCCGTCGTGTCCACGATGCCACGTCGACGTCGAACCGCAAGCGTTCGATTCATCGGGGCCGTTGATTGCTCCTTTACTCTGCCGTCGTTGCACGGGTGATGTCTTGCCGTCGCCGGGCAATCGTTGTCGGCGGTGCGGCATACCTCTTGGTCCCTACCTCCCTAGTGACAGCGGTTGCGTGTGGTGCCGTTCACATCGGTTTCATTTCGAGCGTGTCATTCGGTCGGGTCTCTATGAGGAGTCGATGCGTCTGGCCTGTCTTCGAGCCAAGTCTGCGACACAGGCTCCGCTGGCTGCCGCGCTCGCGAATTTGTTGTGGCTGACCGAGCGGGAAGACCTCACAGCGGCCGCCGTGGATCTGGTGGTGCCTGTGCCGCAGTTCTTGACGCGACGACTCGCTCGACCGCATCACGCCGCCGAAACCATCTCGCGTGTGCTGGCTCAGCGATTGGGGCGACCGCACAGTCGCACGCTGCTTCGCAAGATTCGTTTCACAGCAGATCAATCGGAGCTATCCCTTGCCGAGCGGCAAGTGAATCTGAAAGACGCCTTCACCGTCTGGCCTCGTGCTCGGTCGCTGATCGGCAAGACCGTGCTGCTGGTGGATGACATCCTGACGACCGGCAGCACTGCCAACGAATGCGCGCGAACTTTGAGGCGTGCAGGAGCCGAGCGAGTCGTCGTGGCAGTCATCGCGAAGGTGGTGCCATAGACTCAATTGGTTTTCATTTTCCGCCCTCCATTTTTCGCCTGTTCCGCGCTGTTCCGTTCAACGCGACAGGCTGGCGAAAGATGAAGGGCGAAAAATGAACCGCATATCTCTTTCGCTGGAGAATCGCGCTTCAATGGCGAGGATTCTTTAGGAAATAGAAGAAGCCGTCTTCGGCACCGCCGAGAAAATCGGGGATGCCATCGCCGTCCCAATCGACGGTCGTGGGGCTGACGTCGTGGCTGGCGATGTTGCGTGAGTCCAGCTTGCCCATGTCCTTAAACAACCATGTGCCGTCGTGCGAGTCAATTTGCCTGAGCCAGTTCGCATTCTCGGAATTCACCAGCAGGTCGAGCTTGCCGTCGCCGTCCCAATCCGTCGCGCAGAGTTTGCGACGTCCACTCTTGCCCGCTCGGCCGCCGTTGAGCAACAGCGGTTGAGCCTTCTCGTCGAGGAACGCTCGGCGCGGAGGCACGAGTTTGAGTTGGTCGCCAATGCGCCGTCGTTCAAGCAGCGACAGAAAGCCTTCGTGATCGAGCATCGCCAAATCAACTAGCCCGTCGTTGTTCCAATCGGCGACCACTGGCGTCGTGCGCCATTGCGTGACCAACTCTTTGCCGACCGGAGTCCACCACGTCCACGCCGGCTTCGGCGGCGCGCCGGACCAATCGACTTCGATGGGCTGCGGTTCGGCGAGCTTTGGTGACGTGCGTGTGCCGATGTTGCGCAGCCATTGCACGCGGCCCCAGATCGAATTGAATACGATGTCCGGCAAGCCGTCGGCATCCCAATCGGCTACGTTGAGCGTCGTGTAGCCCCACTTGGCTTCGGCCGGTCCTTGAATCGAGCCGTTCGGCCCGGCCATCACGCGAAAAGTTTTCAATATAGCAGGCACACTCCGTGTGCCGTCCGCTGCATTCGGCACACGGAGTGTGCCGTCTACTTTGAGCCGCTGCGGCGCGGCCCATTTGGGCGACGCGACTTTCGGCCCGCTGAGGTTTTCAAAGAACTCGATGTAGCCCGACGTGTTGCCGCTGACGATGTCGATGTCGCCATCGCCGTCCCAATCGCAGCCGACGGGCGTTGCCAGCGCTCCGCTCTGCAACTCGTCGGCCTCTTGCTGGAAGTAACGCGGCAGTTCGAATTGCGGCTGCCGATCGACGACTCGGCCAGTGTTCTCGATGAACGCCACGCGGCCGTCTTCATCGCCGACGATCAAATCGAAGTCGCCGTCTTTGTCCCAATCGAATGCGACGGGAACGATCATCTCCAAATCCATCGTCAACGGCCGGTCGCCGTGCATCAGCCGCCGCCCCTTCGCGTACTTCGGCTCCGTGCGCGAGCCGATGTTCTCGAAGTAGGTGAACCCGTCGAGGAATTCGCCGCACAACAAATCGAGATCGCCGTCCCCATCGAAGTCCGCGAAGTTCGGCGAGGGGCAACCAAATGTGTCGATCCACTTACCGTCCGCTTCCAGCAATACCGGCTCGGCGTATTTCGGTTTGTCTGTCGAACCGCTGTTGCGGACGAGATAGATCAAGCCATGCAACGGCCCGTTGGTCCAACGGCCGCTTGCGTCCCAAGCATCATCCCAGCCGTAATCCGCCCAGTCCTCGACCGCGACTGTCAGATCGAGTGCTCCATCGCCATCGAAATCGACGTACCGCCATTGATTGTGCCGGACTTTGAAGTAGCCCGAAGTCTTGCCGACCTCGGTCTTGTGGAAGTTCGCCGGCAGCGGCAATGTGACGGCGGCATCAACCCCCGACGTCAGGAAATCAGGATGCTCGTTGCCCGCCGTGAGGACTCGTAAACCGCCATCGACATACGACGGCATCGTGTAGTGCTTGCCGGCACCGAGTCGCTTGGCCGCTTTGAAGACCGGCAGTTTCTCGCGCGGCCCGCTGACGTTTTCAAACAGATACGTTCCGTTGAACGGCTTGTCGGGGCAGACCACGATCAAGTCATGGTCGCCGTCACCATCGACATCCCACGGGACCGGCCAAGCCCACAGCCCGACTCCGAGGTCAACCACTAAGCCGGGATTGTTGTACTTGATCCGCTGCAAGCCATCGGCCGCGAATGACAGCTTGATGGGCAGCAGCAACAAAAGGACGACGCAAGCAACGCAGCGGCAACGAACGACTGTAAGTCTTCCGGAGGAAATGAATACGGAATACGGAATGCGGAATACGGAATGCAAAATTGTTGGATGAGAGTTCATTCTGACTTCCGTATTCCGTATTCCGCATTCATTTTGACGCAAATCCAGACTCACCCATCGCGAACTCATTTCGCCAAGTTGACGCACACGATTTCTTTGTCGTTGCGAGCGAACACGCAACGATGTGCAAACGCTGGATGCGACCAGACGATTTGCCGGCCACCCGCTTGACCGGTGGGCTCCAGCAAATGGGCACGGCTGAGTTCTTCGTAGCCCTGCGGAGTCAGCTTCGCGAGGATCAAATCCCCCTGCTCGTTGGCAATCAAAAATCGGTCCTGATGCTGAGTCAAAAACGCATTTGCCCAGCGAGCATTGCGAGCCTTATCGGCCCCGGTGGCGGTAAGGTTCTCCCAAACTCGCCGACCACTGTCCGCCTTCAGGCAGCGGAGTTGCCCGTAACTGCAAACGCCGAAAATGTGCCCATCCACGATAAAGGGGGTCGGCATGATCGAATGCAGACCGTCAGTTTGGCGTTCGTTTTTCCCTTTCCCGCGCCACAGTTCGGTCGCTCCCGGCTTGTCGCCGTTGAGCTTCAGCATCAGCGGCCCGTCGTAAAACGCCGTCACGAACAACAGGTCTCCCGATTTACGAGCCATCGGCGCGGTCAGCCCTTCCTTCACCGCGAATGATTTTGACCAAAGCACCTTGCCGGTCTCCGGATCAAGCCCATTGACCGCATCGGGCAGCCACGCGATGAGTTGTCGAACACCGGCGGCTTCGTAGATCACTGGCGGACTGTAGCCCGGACCGTGAGGCCCGCTGGCAGACAATGCTCGCCACAGTTCTTTGCCGGTTGCCAGATCAAACGCGACGACCGCGGTTTCCTCACCGCCGACAAAACAGATCAGCTTGTTTCCATCGACCAGCGGATGCGACGCGAAGCCCCACACGGGTGTCGAACGGATCGAGTAGTCCTTCTTCAGTTCGCGCGACCAAATGACTTTGCCATCACTGGCCGACAGACAAAACAGGTGCCCCTCCGATCCCAGCGAATAGACCTTGCCATCGTGAACCGTCGGCGTGCAGCGCGGGCCGGCCGGATAACTCACCGTGTAAACGCACGGGTACTTGTGCTCCCAGATCGGCTTTCCGGTTGCCTCATCCAAGCAGAGGACTCGCTCCGATGACGGCACTGCTCCCCGTTCAAAGGGACTCGCCGGATCCTTCGCGTCCGCGGTCACTCGATCCGTGACAAAGACGCGATCACCAACCACGGCCGGCCCGGAATATCCCGCTCCAATCGGAGTACTCCACTTGCGAGCCAGTCCTTTCTCCGGAAACCGTTCGACAATGCCGGTCTCTCGCCAGACGCCGTCTCGCTGTGGACCTAACCACTGCGGCCAGTCGTCCGCGATGGCAGCCGCGACTGGGAAGAGGGAAAACAGGATCGCAGTGCTCGTGAGCAAGTATCGGTGCATGGCAATCTCCGAAAGAGGATTTCGACGGCGAGTTGTAGCGAACGATCGGCCACTGTCGCGACCAAGCCGGTGCGTCGCGGCGACTCGCCGCTTGTGGCAAAGCGACCTATACTCCGCGCCGTTTCGTGGTCGCCAGTCGCAGGATTCTTGAACACAGTCGGAGGTGTTTCGTGTCGCGTGTCCTCTTAGTCAGCTTGATGCTTTTCGGAATCCTGAACGGCTTGGTGAGCGCGGAAGACGTCGCGAACGTGTCCACTCCAGAAGAGGCCAAGCATCTGGCGAACGTCCGGCAAGTGACGTTCGGGCTGCCGCGAGCAGGTGAGGGATACTTCTCGGCCGACGGTCAGTGGATCGTGTATCAGGGGTATCCGGTCGGGTATCCGTTTTATCAAATCTATTTGCAGCGGCTGGATGAGAAAGTGCCCATGCTGCTCAGTACCGGACGAGGCCGCACGACATGCAGTTACTTCTCGCCGGATGGAAAGACGATCCTCTTCGCGTCGAGTCACACCGATCCGGACATCGAGCAGACCGAAGCAAAAGCACGAGCACTCGCGAAGGAAGGTGGCCGGCCGCGCTATCAATGGGACTTCGATCCGCACATGGAGCTGTACACGATCCGCCCGGATGGGACCGGACTGCTTCGACTCACGACTTCTCCCGGCTACGACGCCGAAGGAAGTTATTCGCCCGATGGCAAGCAGATCGTGTTCACGTCCTCGCGCGACGGTGATCCAGACTTGTATGTGATGGACGCCGAGGGCTCGCACGTGCGGCAACTGACCAATGTCCCCGGCTACGACGGCGGTCCGTTCTTCTCGCCGGACGGGAAGTGGGTCATCTTTCGCAGCGACCGCGACAAAGAGCACATGCTGCAACTCTTCGCCATCTCCGTGGACGGCAAACGCGAAGTCCAACTGACTAAAAATCTCGACGAGGTCAACTGGTGCCCGTACTTCCATCCTTCGATGAAGTACTTGATCTGGGCCGGCGCGAATTACTCGCAAGGCCCGCGCGGGGCGAACTTCGATCTCTTCACGATGGACCTGGCGTTTTCCAACGACGGCCCGAAGGCCGGCACAGTCACACGCATCACCGACCACAAGGCCGCCGACATCCTGCCGGTCTTCAGTCCTGACGGCACCAAGCTGATGTGGACTTCTACTCGTACCGCCGACGGCAGCAGCCAATTGTGGATCGCCGATTGGCTACGGAAGTAATCTCTGGCCGCTCGCCAAACCGACTCGCCAGCATGGACCTCACTCGCCTGCAAACCGAGACATTCCTGCGCGGTGCCGAGCATCACGTCGAGATCAACTCGACCAACGATCGCGCGCTCGAATTGTGCCGGGACGCGGAGTTGCCGGTCCCGTATCTCGTGCTGGCCGATCAGCAGACCTCCGGCCGAGGCCGAGGTGCGAACCGCTGGTGGTCCAGTGACGGCGCGTTGCTGTTCTCGATCATCGTCGATGCGGCCGAGTTCGCATTGCCAGAGTCTCGCTGGCCGCAGGTTTCGTTGACCGTCGGCGTGACGGTTTGCGAGGTGCTCGGCAACGTCTCGTCGGCAGCGGTGGGATTGAAATGGCCCAATGACATCTGGCTGAATGACCGCAAGGTGTGCGGGATTCTGGTCGAGATACCTCCCGTCCAACGCGGCCGGTTGGTGATCGGGATTGGCTTGAACGTCAATAATTCCTTCGCCGCCGCGCCTCCGGAGTTGCAGACAATCGCGACCTCGCTGCGTGACGAAGTCGGTGCTGAGTTTGACCGGGCCAATTTGCTCAACGATGTGGTGCGGCAGCTCGATGCGGACCTGCGTCGGCTCGCGGAGAACGACTCGTCGTTGCCGTCTCGCTGGCAGAGTCGGTGTGTACTGCGCGAGCGGACCGTCTCGCTCGACACGAGTCAGCAAGTCGTCACCGGCCGCTGCCTCGGTATCGCGAACGACGGAGCGTTGCGATTGCAGACGCCTTCCGGAGAGCAGCGTTTTTATGGCGGCATCGTACGGCGGATCGTGTGATCCCATCACCGCCGAAACAGCCCAACAGCCAAATGGCCGCCGAAGCCCAGCGACACTTTCAAGATATTCCGAAGCCGCATCGGCCGAGCCGTGTTGGCCACGTAGTCGAGATCGCATTCCGGATCGGGAGTTCGCAGATTGATCGTCGGCGGAAGGATTTGGTCCCGCAACGACAACACCGTGAGCGCTGCTTCGACACTGCCGGCCGCACCGAGCAAATGTCCGATCGCTCCCTTTTGACTGGAGCAGGCGACTCGATCCGCCGCCGCTCCCAAGGCTGCACGCACCGCACGAGTTTCCGCGACATCGTTGGCTCGTGTCGCCGTGCCATGCAAATTGAGCGCGTCGATCTCTTCCGGCAGGACGTTCGCACGCCGCAGCACAACGCGGATCAACCAGGTCAAAGAGGCTCCCTCCGGGTCCACTTGAGTCAAGCCGCTGGGATCGCTGGCCATGCCACCGGCGACAAACTCCGCCAGCACCGTTGCTTCGCGCGCTGCGGCGTGAGCACGATCTTCCAGCACTAACACAGCCGCGCCTTCGCCGATGACGAAACCCGATCGCTCGGCATCGAATGGTCGGCAGGCCGAGGCCGGCTCATCGAATCCACGAGCCATCACGCCCAACCGCTGAAACGAGCCAAGGACGATCGGCACCAGTGACGCATCCGAACTGCCGGCCAGAACCACGTCGCACTCGCCCGACCGGATCAAGTCTGCTCCGCGAATCAAACTGACCAACCCCGTCGCACAGGCCGCGACCGGACACAACGCCGGGCCATTCAACTTCCACTCCGCCGCGACCGCGAGTGCTGCCGCGTTCGGCCAGAGTAATTCATGCGGAACGTTGCTCGTCTGCCGCATGGCTCGCGCGAAACTGCGCAGACCGAGCTTGCTGGTCCCGATCACGCAGCCGCCGCGCTCCGAGAGAATTGGCGACGAGGAGAGTTGAGCTTGGGACATCGCCTCGCGCGCCGCAATGAGTGCCAGCGACAAGACCGGCTCGCTTGAGGCTGACGGGCTTTCGCGCGGGGCGGATGCTCCCACCCATTGCACTCCGTCAGGCAACGCACTGTTGAGGTCAGCGGCGTCCAACCAGCGCACGGCACTTTGTCCGTCGCGAATGGCCGACCAGGAGACTTCTCGTCCGGCTCCGAACGGTGTGACTAAGCCGATGCCGGTGACGACCACTTGCCGACTCGAGGGCGAATTAGCGGAGCGATCCGCGGATGTGCTCATGGTCGCTCGACAGCCATTGATCGTGGGATAGGCTTCCAGCCTGTCGATTTTCAGGCTGTAAATGACAGGCTGGAAGCCTATCCCACGACTTCTCGGACAGCCACTCAGTTCCGGCGGCTGGAACGGCAGACCGCGAACAACGCCGCGCCGAACATCACAATGACCAGGCCGTACTCCAAGATGTTGTTCGACTGGTTCACGGTGACCACGCCGCCGGCAGCCGGAGCCGTACCACCCGCCGGAGCAGGTGGCGGGTTTTGCGCGAACACGCTCGATCCAATTCCCAGCGCCATGAGCACCGAGCCAGTCCACAGCAATTGGCGGAACGAGAATCTCATGGTCGCCTCAACGTGATCCTTCAGAATTCGAGTCGGTGGCATCTTGCCGAACCTCTGTCGAATGTGCCACCGTCGCAGGCGAGGTTGCTGGCAACAGCCCCAATTCGGCCGCGAACTCACGGAGTGCGGCGATGCAGAACTGGATGTGCTCATCTAAGTCCACACCCAAGTCGGCGGCACCGCTGGTGATGTCTTCGCGTTTGACGGCCGCCGCGAAGGTCACCTGCTTCATCTTCTTACGAACACTCTTGGCTTCCAATTCTTCCAGCCGGTTCGGCCGCACCAGCGCGCACGCCGTGATGAAGCCACACAGTTCGTCGCAGGCGAACAAGGCCTTATCCAACCGTGAGACGCGCGGGCAATCCGTCAGATAGCTGGCGTGCGATTTGATCGCGTAGATGATCTCCTCCGAGTAACCACGCTCCTGCAAGATGCGTGAGCCTTGCAGCGGATGATCGGGAGGATTCGGCCAGCGCTCGTAGTCGAAGTCATGCAGCAAGCCGACGGTGCCCCATTTCTCTTCGTCCTCGCCGAACTTGCGAGCATACGCCCGCATCGCCGCTTCGACGGCCAACATGTGCTTGATCAGGCTGTCGCTGTGCGTGTATTCGCGAACGATGGCTAAATTTTCGGCACGGCTCATGAGGCACCTTGGAAGAGGGACGTGTTGCGACGCTTCGAGCGAGTGAGTCAACACGCCACCGAGTTTATCTCGGTGGTTCCCGCGCTTCTGCACTACGGCAAACGCCAAGAATTGCCCCTAGTGCAGAAGCGCGGGAACCACCGACACAAGGTCGGTGGCGATATTTCGACAGCAACGCTTCGAGTCGTTGGCAGATCACTGTACTCTGCACGTCGCTGGCTGCAACGCGCGGCGAAGGAGCATTCATGTCCGGGAACTCACACACTCCAACGCATTGGGATCTGCGTTATCTCAGCGGTGATGCGCCTTGGAACTCAGGCTTGGTCTCTCGCGAACTTGTTCGCGTCTTGCGAGAAGAGCAGATCACACGCTGCCGAGCGTTTGAATTGGGTTGCGGAACCGGCATCAATGCAGTGGCTCTGGCTCAGCAAGGGTTTGAGGTCTCGGCGGCTGATTTTTCGCCGGTGGCGATCGAACGTGCTCGCGCCCAGGCCGCCGAAGCTGGTGTCGCGGTTCGTTTCGCGGCGGCGGACTTGTGCCGGTGGAAGGATCTCCGCGCGGCTTTGGGAAGAGAAGGAGCGGCGTTGTGCGAACAGCGATGCTCGTTCCTGTTTGATCGGGGCTGCTACCACTGTGCTCGCCGAGTGAACTTGGCGGGTTTTCTGGAGACCGTCGATTGGCTGGCCGCGCCGGACGCTCGGCTGCTCGTGCTCTGCGGAAACGCCAATGAACCGAAGGAGCACGGTCCGCCAAAAGTCACCGACCGCGAAATCCGCGAGGAGTGGGGCGGCCTCTTTGAGATCGAGTGGATTCGAGAATTCCAATTCGAGGATCGAGGTGGCATTCCCGGTCCACGCGGCTGGTCTTGCCTGATGGCTCGCCGTTGAGGATCGCGCTAAGTCGATGAAACAGTCACGGTTCAGGAATGAAACATCCTGTTTCGTTCGCTGAATGACAGGCTGTCGGATGCGCCGGTCGCATGGTCAATGCGACTATTGCCTCAGAAATTCGTAGGTGAAATGACTATCGGTAATCCCTGTCCTCCGGCCCGCTTGGGAAGAGGTTCCTGACCAACCGACGCGAGATTGCCGCATGGTCCTGCGAAATTGCGGATCATCGCCGCCCGGCATTGTGGTTGCATGGCGAGATCGGCAATCTCAGAGAATTCCTCAAAATCATTACAACCGGACTATTCCGCAGCGCATGCCAAATCATGCGGTACTGCGACTGCCCAGCGTCTTCCACGGAACGGAGCGTGCCCATGTCACACCACGACAAGCATCTCAGCCTGCATGAATCGGAGTCTGGTGAAGCTCAACCGCCCCTGTGGCTCGATCGGTTTGCCAATCTGGCGACGGAAGCGTTTCACTCGGCCGACAAGCTGGCTCCGGTGGGATGCCACTTTCACCGATACGAGGAAGAGCGAGGCCGGCCACCGCAATGGGAAGTCACGCTCTTCGCTTCGAGCACTGAGATCTACGGGGGAGCCTTGGACGGTTCCTGCGCCGTCTCACGCTTCATGCTCGACCTGAGAGTGTTGATGGAGATCTTCGACGTGGTCGAGAGCTTCTACTGGCAAGCTCAAACGATGGCGGACGACGATGAAATAGGACCGCATGTAGGAATCGAAGGAGAGTTTGAAGGCCACGCCGTCTGGCTGCGAATCACATCCAAGTCGCCGAGCCAGTTTGAATCGGGACGAGTGGTTGATCTGTGTGCGAATGAAGTTCAAGACCGCTGGTAGTCGGGCAGATTTTCAACCTGCCTAATGAGAGACAATGAGACGAGAGAGGTTTCGCGTCGGTGAACCGTTCCATTTGTTGACGCAGACCTGATGAGGAAAGGCCCGGCTTCGGAGGGGAAGCCGGGCCTTTTTCGTTTTCGTGATGTAACCCGAAGCGTTAGCGAGGGCGAACGCTTCTTACGACTGTGAATTTGTGAGCGTTTTGAAGCGTCCGCCCTCGCTAACGCTTCGGGTTACTTTTGGTTGCGGCGAAGCCGTGCCCGCGAACCGCTACTTCTTCGGCAACTCACGCACATAGATGTTCTTGAAGTACAGCGTATTGCCGTGGTTTTGCAGCTCAATCGGGCCGGTCTCGTAACACGGCTTGTCGCGCTCCCAGTAGTTCTCCAGCGTGACGTTGTTGACGACCGTCTTGCCGTTGAGCGTGATCGTGACTTTGTCGCCGACCATGCGGATGAAGAACGTATTCCACTGACCGATCGGGTTGTCGGCCTTCACGTCCGGAAAGCGCGGGTTCTTCTGGTTGTTCCACAAGCTGCCCGAACCTTTGTCGGCTCCGTTCTTCAGTTGAGCTTCGTCGCTGGGATCCCAGATTTGGATTTGAGGCGTGCCGCGCACGTAGATGCCGCTGTCCCCTTTCGGTTCGATCTTCCAATCGCAGTAGAGTTCAAAGTCGGCGTAGTCCTTGACCGAGCAGAGGCTCTGGCCTTTGCCGTCGAAGACGAGCACACCATTCTCGGCGCGCCAGTGCGCCTTCGCGCTCTCGTCAGCTTTGATTTGTTCGGCTTTGATTTGTTCGGCGGTCATCGACTTTCGCTCTTTGATGTTCTTGACGAGCCCTTGCCAGCCGGTCAGGTCTTTGCCGTTGAAGAGCGCGGTGAATCCTTCAGGCGGCGTGTTGTCCGGCGCGGCCTTCTTGCCGACGGTTTGAGCTTGCTGATCCGCGACGGCGACTTCTTTCGGCTCGACCTTCGTGCCGAACAGGAACACGTTGTCGAAGTTCCCGGTGTCGTCGAACGTGCCGACTCCGACTTGGCCCCAAGTGAAGGTCGTGTCGGTCGCTTCCATCACCGGCTCGGTCATGTTGTCGAAGAAGACTTTGATCGAGCCGCTCTTCACGTCGCGCGTCAGCCGAGCATGATGCCAGTCGTCGGTCCAATTGGTGCCGCTGCTGGTCTTCGTCGAAATCTTCTTACGGTCGGCGTTGTTGACGATGAAGATCTGGTTGGCGTGATCGTCGGTCTGTTTGCCGAGATGCACGTAGTAAAGATGAGCCGCATCCTGACCGCCGAAGAACAAGCACATGTCGCGATGTCCGTAGTCCTTCACCGTCGATTGCAGCTTGACGTCCAAGACGAAATCGCTGACGGTCATGTCCTTGATCATCGCTCGGTTGAACGGCGAGCGAACCGGCGTCTTCGTGTTGCTCTTCCCAAACTGGCTGAGAACATGTCCCTTGTCCGTCTTGAGAATCTTCCAGGCGGCCGGATCAGTCGCGATCCAGTTCGAGGAACTGCCGGACTCGAAGTCGTCCGAGAAAATCAGTGGCAGATTCGTGATCCCTTTGGGAGCATCCGCCGCGCCGGCGATCGCCGTCATGCCGAGGAATGCCCAACCGAACAACCAAGCCAAGCGTCTCATGGTGGTTCCTTTCGAGAAGTTCGTGGTTCCGCCTTCAGGCGGCAGTCAAATTGAACGAGAACAATAGCGTGACCAGCCTCGCGAACGATGACAAGCGTCGGCGATGGTGGCTGAAGTGAACGAACTCTCCACCAAGCGCTGCGCCTCTGGAACTTGAAAGACTCGACGATGGGCGGCAAGCTGCGCTCGAATCCTCGAACAGAATTTACGAGCCGACTCGACCACGTTGAGAATCCTTCATGCCGATTTCGTGGAATGAAATACGACACAACGCCGTGGCCTTTGCAAAAGAATGGGCGACTGAATCTCGCGAGGATGCGGAAGCGAAATCTTTCTGGGACGATTTTTTCGCCGTGTTCGGCATCAAGCGGCGGACAGTGGCCAGCTTTGAGGAACCGGTGAAGAAGCTGTCGGGGAGTTGGGGCTTCATCGACCTGTTCTGGCCCGGCACTCTGTTGGTCGAGCACAAGAGCCGAGGCAAACCGCTCGACAAGGCCGAGAGCCAAGCAATCGAGTACGTTCATGGTCTCAAGAATGCCCAACGAGACGACGAAATTCCACGTTACATCGTCGTCAGCGATTTTGCGCGCATCGCCCTGCATGATTTGGAAGACGACAGCAGCACCGTCATTGAACTAGCGGACCTGCATCGGCACGTTCAGAAGTTCGCGTTCATTCCCGGCTACCAACAACACAAACTGGATGCGGAAGACCCAGTCAACATTCAGGCGGTGGAACTGCTCGGCGAACTCCACGACGTCTTGGAAGTCGGCGGTTACCGGGGACACGAACTGGAACGCTTTCTCGTTCGCGTGCTGTTTTGCCTGTTCGCTCAAAACACTGGGTTGATCGAGCGGAATGCTTTCGAACTGTATGTGCTCAATCACACGGGCTCCGACGGGACCGACCTCGGCCCGCAACTGGCACGGCTGTTTCAAGTGCTCAATACCCCGCAAGGCCAGCGGCAAACCAATCTGCTCGAAGAGTTATCCGATCTGCCGTATGTGAACGGCGATCTGTTCTCCGAGTCGCTGGGATTTGCCGACTTCAACCGCGACATGCGCAATCGGCTGTTGGCCTGTTGCCGATTCGACTGGAGCCGGATTTCTCCCGCCGTGTTTGGTTCGCTGTTTCAGAGCGTCATGGAACCGCGCGAGCGCCGGCAGATCGGTGCGCATTACACATCCGAGCGTGACATTCTCAAACTCGTCCGTTCGTTATTTCTCGACGACTTGCGGGCGGAGTTTGAGAGCATCCAAGCCAACAAAAAGCGGCTGGCCGAGTTTCACAGGAAGCTGGGGCGGTTGACATTTTTCGATCCCGCGTGCGGCTGCGGAAATTTTCTGGTCGTCACCTACCGCGAACTTCGGCTGTTGGAATTGGACGTGCTCAAACGCTTGTACGGACGGCAGCAGGTCGTCGATATCCACACGCTGTCGCTGGTCGATGTCGATGCGATGTTCGGCATTGAGATCAACGAATTCCCCGTGCGTATTGCCGAGGTCGCGTTGTGGCTCGTCGATCATCAGATGAATCAGCGGTTGAGCGAGGCGTTCGGTCAATACTTCGTCCGACTGCCGTTGAAGAAGAGCGCCACGATTCGTCACGCCAACGCTCTGCACATCGACTGGCGGGACGTCCTGCCGACGCAGCGTTGCTCGTTTGTGCTCGGCAATCCGCCGTTTGTCGGTGCGAAGTATCAATCCGACGAACAACGAGCGGACATGGATGCGGTCGCTGGTGACGTCAAGAACTCCGGGCTACTCGATTACGTCACCGCTTGGTATTTCAAAGCGACTGACTACATCGCTGGAACCGCTGTCCCGGTGGCGTTCGTCTCGACGAACAGCATTTCGCAAGGCGAACAAGTTGGCCTGCTCTGGACGGAATTACTGCGACGCGGCGTCCGCATTCGCTTTGCTCACCGCACATTCGCTTGGCAGAGCGAGGCTCGCGGCAAGGCTCATGTGCATGTCGTCATCATCGGCTTCGGAATGGCCGACGCGACGAGCAAGCGGCTCTACGATTACGAGAGCGATGAGAATCATCCCACGGTGTCCTCAGCCAAGAACATCAGCCCCTACCTGATTGACGGGCCGGATACGGTGATCGTGAACCGCAGCCAACCGCTGTGTCGCGTGCCTGAGATCGGCATCGGCAACAAGCCGATTGATGACGGCAACTACCTGTTCACGGCAGAGGAGCGGGATGAGTTTCTCCGCCAGGAACCGAAAGCGGCCAAGTGGTTCCGCCGTTGGCTGGGATCGGACGAGTTCCTCAACGGTTGGGAACGCTGGTGTTTGTGGCTTGGCGATTGCCCGCCGAACGAACTCCGCGCAATGCCGGAAGCGATGAAGCGTGTGGAGGCCGTTCGTAAGTTTCGACTCGCCAGCAAGAGCGCGCCGACACGCACGCTCGCCAAGACTCCCACGCGGTTTCATGTCGAGAACATTCCTAAACACAATTTCATCGTCATTCCGAAGGTCTCATCGGAACGCCGCCAATATATTCCGATCGGGTTCATGGACCCCAAGACGCTGATTAGCGATCTCTGCTTCATCAACACGAGCGTCACGCTGTTTCATTTCGGCGTGCTGTCGTCGTCGATGCACATGGCATGGGTCCGACAAGTATGTGGCCGGCTGAAATCAGATTACCGCTACTCCGTCAAGCTGGTCTACAACAATTATCCTTGGCCCGAATCGTCAACGGACAAACGCCGAAAGGCAGTCGAGGCGAAGGCTCAAGCGGTGCTTGATGCCCGCGCGGTATTCCCCGATGTGAGCCTTGCCGACCTGTACGATCCCATCACGATGCCTGCGAAGCTCGCCAAAGCTCACGTCGAACTCGACCGAGCCGTCGATGCCTGCTACCGAACGAAAGCGTTTCAAAACGACCGCGAGCGAGTCGAGTTTCTCTTTGGCCTTTACGAACAGATGCGTTCGCCGCTGATCGCGGGATTGACGTCCGTCAAACGCGAGCGATGTCGTTAATGGCTTCGTGCAAATGGAGAATCCCGAGATGCGAACTTCCGTCTTCGAGCAGGTTGCCGATCTTGGAATTCGGCTTTCGATTTTCGTGGTGCTCCTGTCCGTCGCCGCGGCGCGCGGCGAGGACTGGCCGCAGTTTCGTGGGCCGACCGGGTTGGGTTACACGACTCAGGCGAATCTGCCGATCAAGTGGGGCGGGGTGGACAATGAGAACGTCTTGTGGAAATCGCCTCTGGTCGGTGAAGGGCACGCCAGCCCGATCGTGGCGGGCGAACGCTTGTTTGTCTGCACCGCGCGTTGGGCCGAGGCGGTGAAGGATCGCAAAGCGGTCATCCCGGAACATCACGTCCTGTGCTTTTCCACGATCGACGGCAAGCTGCTGTGGGATGCGATCGTCGAGCCTGGTCCGTGGTTGCGCAGCGATTTTCGCAGCGGACCCGGAGGGGGATATGCCGCTCCCACGCCGACCACGGATGGGCAGCGCGTGTTTGTGGTCTTCGGATCGTCGGTGATCGCCGCGCTCGACTTCGAGGGCCGATTGGTTTGGCGAAAAGAGATCGCTCCGCACACGTTCGACGTGACCGTTGGCAGCAGTCCCGTGTTGTTTGAGGACTCGGTCTTGATGCTGTGCGCGATGGCGAACAAGAAGGACTCGAAGCTCATCGCTTATGATAAAGCCGATGGCTCGATCCGTTGGGAAGCGGCACTGCCGCAAGCGGGATTCGCTCACAGCACACCGGTGAAGATTGATGTGGGGGGCAAGCCTCAACTGGTCATCGCAGCGTCCGGAGGTGGCGAAGGGGATCGCGGGATTCAGGGGCTTGATCCCCGCAACGGCGACGCGTTGTGGTGGTGTCGCGGTGGGGGCGAAGCTGCCTCGCCAGCGTATGGAGCGGGCATCCTGTATTGCGATAACGGCCGTGGCGGTCCCGGTGTGGCGATTGATCCCAGCGGTTCAGGTGACATCACCAAGACGCACATCAAGTGGCGCGTGAGTCAAATTCCCGAAGCGATTGGTTCGCCGATCATTGTTGGTCAGCGTGTGTATCGCTTGCACACGCCCAACATCCTGAAGTGTTGGAGGGCCGACAGTGGCGAGCAGGTTTATGCTCAGCGTCTCGAACGTCTGACGAGCACTTGGGCCAGCCCCATCGCCGATGGTGCCGGCCGGCTGTACGTCGCCAGCGCCGGAGTCAGTTACGTGATCCAAACGGGTGACGAGTTCAATGCGCTCGCGATCAATGACCTCGAAGACCCGAATCACGCTTCGCCCGCCGTATCAAACGGCAGGCTGTTCCTGGTCGGAACACGCCACATGTATTGCGTGGGTGCGAAATAGTCCGACACCGCACGTTCGGCCGTCTGGTCCCCTCGCAGTTGTTGCCGGACTCCTGCCGAGCTGCTTCACGGAGAAGCGGTCCGAGATGAAAAGTCATCGCCTCGGTGAACTCCCCATCAACTTAATGAGCTTGTCGATCGTCGCCTCGAAGAATTCGTCGAAGACCGGCACGCCCTGTAGCACGCGAACGAAATCCAGTTCGGGCGGGAGTTTTGGGAATTGGAAATTCTGAACCAATACCGGAATGATTTTTTTGCCGTGCTCGCGTGCGTGCAGGATTTCGCACCGGACAAAATCTTCAGAGTCCAGGCAGCAGCGATCGAGTGCGCCGTGAGTCAGTAGCAGAATCAGTGCGGGTGAGTTCTCGATGTTCTCGCGGAGTTGCTCGGTAAAGTCTCCCACGCCCAACCCGTCGACATCCAAGAAGATCTGATGCCCTCGATCCTTGATCGCTTGATAAACCGCTCGTGCCAGAAACGAACCACCTTCACGGCGGTAGCTGATCACGGCGGCGTACTGCGGGGCAGCGGGAGGGCCATCTTCTTTGATGATCTCCATGAACGCTTCATAGAAATCCCAGGCGCACTGTTTGGCGAGATCCGTTGCGAGCGGCACCTTAGGATATTTCGCCAGCAATTCGCCGACCGGACGAACGAGCAACTGGACCTCGCGGTTGAAGGGCTTGATCTGGGCGAGCGCCACCATTTGTTGGGCACAGAACGAGTGCAACAAAGCGCAACCCAACCAGTCTTCCACCTGGTAGAGCGACATGCCGTGTTCCACGGAGACGATGACCAAGTTGCGAATGTCGTCTACGGAGGCCGGCGTCCCTCGTTTGAATTTCACGTTTGCCAGGGCCGTGAGTTCTTCAATTCCGACGACGGCTTCAAAGCGATCGAAGCGATGCCTGAATTCCCACGCTTTGGCCGGCGCGTTGGTCAGCGACGGTGCTTCGCGGAGAGGTTCGAGCAGATCATCCAGGAATGCCCGCAGGATCTCCGAGGCCGATCCGTTCGTCTTCGGCACTGTCTGCAAGAGCTGGCTGGAGGCAAAGTGATAGAGTTCGCAACAACCGATGCGTGAGCCGTCATTCCAAATTGGCGCACCGTGATGAATCGCGGTGTGGAACAGCTTGCTGATCTGCTGGGCGAGTTCGACCGGCGAGCGAGCGGCCGGGATCAATGCCAGCACGGTACTGATCTCCTCTGCTCCAGCGCGAACACGCGCGGCGAAGGTTTCGTCAGAATCGGACAGGAAGCGAATCTCTTGGAGAGTCGACGGCATGGCGGTGTTCCTCGGCTGAGTTGGAAACACTCTATCGCTCGTCGCCACGATTGCGAGCGCGTCGGGCGAGTCTGTGCCGCGGCAGATCGCGGAGCATGGAATTCGCGCGGGGGCATGGCTCACTTGGCGTCTTTGGCTTCGTCTTCCATCGTGGCCCAATCGACGAGTTCGATGGGGTCGCGAACGATCTCGACGTATTCGCTGCGGTGGCTGGTGCGGATGCCTCGGCCGCCGCGCGAGGTGATTGTGTATTTCATTTGGCCGAAGGTCATCGTCTTGTCGGCGTTCGTGGTGACTCGCAGCGCGTCGCTGGGGCGAGTCATCTGTTTGAAGCCGAGCACACTGTCTCCGGTTTCGACCTTGATGCCGCGGACTCCTTTGCCGGCTCCGGAAAGGACCGGGACGTCGTCAATGCTGAAGTGAATCAGCCGGGCTTTACGCGTGACGATGAAGACCGAATCGGCATCGCGGATCAGTTCGACCGAGACGACGCGGTCGCCGGGAACGACGCGGCAGAACTTGCGGCCGTTCTTGTTCGACGCGGTGCGGAATGGGCTGAGCGGTAGACG
>CAMDEA010000112.1 GCA_945893045.1 Planctomyces sp. SH-PL62 | reverse complement strand
GATGCCTTGAACACCAAGGCCTCAAAACCCGGCGTAATCGAGGTTCCAAGCTCCAGACTCAGCGCCGTGGCACGCGCGATCAATTCCTTCGGGTCCGAAATGTCGGCGGGTGTGATCTGGTTCATCACCTCGGCCGCTGCGTAACCCAGCATCCGCTCGGCCCCGACGTTGAAAATCTGAATGACGCCCTTCGCGTCGGTGGCAATACTGGAGAAGTTCGCACTGTTGAAAATCGCGCTCTGCAGAGCTCCAGCCTTGACCTCCGTTCCAATCAGGAGATAGCCGATGATGGCGTCCTGCGCGTCGCGCAACGCCGTGACCGAGACGACTGCCGGAAAACGGCTGCCGTCCTTGCGGATGTATGTCAGCTCGTAGATATCCTCGATCCCGCGTGCGGCCTTGAAAACCAGCGCCTCGAAGCCCGGTGTGATCTTGGTGGCCAGCTCAGTGCTCAAGGCTTTGGCGCGCGCGATGACTTCCTGCGGATCGGAAATGTCGGCAGGCGTGATCTTGTTCATCACTTCGGCGGCCGTGTAACCCAGCATCCGCTCGGCACCGACGTTGAAGATCTGAATGACCCCCTTCTCGTCCGTGGCGATACTCGAAAAATTGGCGCTGTTGAAAATGGCGTTCTGCAAGGCACCCGCCTTGAGCAACGCCTCTTCGGCCTGCTTGCCGGGGTTTGTCGCCCCGCCACTTTTAGTTTGACTCATGGCATGACTTCCTTGTTGAGTTTGATCAGCGGCCAAGGGTTGGGCGTTCAAATTTCAAAATTGCCGGTGCAATTTTGAAATTTGAATGCCCGACCCCAAGTTCTCGACTAGCCCTCGCCGCCCAAGGTGGGTTCCCCGTTGCGGGACGATGGATCCCGCGAAGTCGGTTCGTTCTTCATGGATTCGCTCCATGTGCTGGCCGCGACGCTGGCAGCCAGCAGGAAGACCAGCACCACGGTGCCGGTGTGCGTGGCGACTTCCGAGGTCGCCTCCCGCACGGCGACTCCCGTGATGACTTCAATCTCCTGCCGCAGCGCACCGCAGGAGGTCAGGAAAAGTTGTCGATGAAACTCGCGCACCTGAGCGGCACCGACCGGAGTCTTGGCCATTTCCTTCTCTGCGGAGGACAACACTCCGCGCAAGGTGATCACCAGCGAGTCATCCACCAGCACCGCCGTCACAGACTCTGGCGTGCGACCCGTCCGATGTTTTTCAAACTGACGCGCCACTTCCGCCAACTGCTTCGCCGCCCAAATGTCCGAGGGAAGCGACACAATTGTCTCGCTCGTCGATTCGCTCCAAGTGCTGGCAGCGACCTTGTCGCCCAGCAGGAAGACCTGCACCACGACGCCGGTGTGCGTGGCGAGTTCCGAGGTGGCATCCCACACGGCGACTCCGGTGATGACGCCCATCTCGTGCCGCAGCGCATCGCAGGAGGTGAGAAAGAGTTGTCGATGTAGCTCACGCACCTGAGCGGCACCGCCCGGAGTCTTGGTGAGCTCTTTTTCCGCAGGCGACAAGACCCCGCCAAGAGTGATCACCACCGAGTCATCCATCAGCACCGAATTCACGGACGTGGGTTTTCTACCGGTTCTTTGCAACTCAAAATCGCTGGCCGCGTGAGCCGCCTGCTTTGCCATTTCTGTATGAGACTCGACCATCTTTGTTCTCCCTTCTGGAGGTATTCGTGCCGCCTCGACGAGGCAAAAAAAAAGCCGACGTGGCCGAACACCCTGAGGGCTTCGAACACGCCGGCGTACTCTTCAACCAGCCCCCCGGCACAACCGGGTTGCCTTTTAATGAGTCATCCGAACTGGAATTCTTCGATCCGATGGAACTGGTGTCAGACTGACACAAGCTCCAAGCGGCGGGCATCATACCGTTCACAGCGTGAGAAGTAAGTCACTGTTTTTTGCGATTGGTCGTTTGCCGTTCTTTAGATCGTCGTCCGAGCCCTGTGGCTCGGAGGGTTCGCTCTACCGATTCTTCTTCTCACGCACGAGTGGCGATTCGGCCAGAGTGAAGAGCACGATCTCTTCGCCGCTGGCCGTGCTGATGTCGTGGTGCAGGCTCAAGACTTTGACCCCGGTGGCAGCTTCCACCATCGAGTCCAGGACCGGCCGGGCGAGCTCGATCAGTTGGGTGCGGACTTGTTTCAGCAGATCTCGGCCCTTTTCGGGAACGAGCGTCTTAACCAAGTGCTGTTCGGCGGCGGTCAACACGCCTCGCAGCCGAACGAGGAGCAGATCACCGAACAAGTGAGTCTGGATATCCTTGGGGCCGCGGCCCATGTATTCCTGCTCAAAACTCGCGATCCCTTGGCAGACCTCGGCTTCGATTTCTCCCTGCGTTTTCATGACCAACTCCAAAGGTGTCCGCACACGTCACTATAAGGATTAGCGCGAGCAAGCTCCGGTGTGGCAACGGAGTCAGTGACCGGCGATCGCTCAGTTTATTTGCCGCACATTGTAATAATCTTCAAAGAAGAACGAAAAGCGCATTGCGTTCTGACTGGCGAGCGATACAAGTGATCGTGTCGAGTCATGGTGAGTTTCCAAATGCCTGCTCGATGCTTTCGGATGACTACCTAAAGTGCAACTCGGCTGATGCCGGTGGGCGCGATAAAGAGTAAGCCGACGCGATGGAATCCTTGAGGGTTTCCGCCACGTCGGCTTTTTTGTTTTTGGCTTGTGGGTACTTTCGGACGACTAACTAAGGCGCAATCCGGCGATTCCGGCGGGCGCGTTAATGAGTAGGCCGACGTGAGGGAATCCTTCAGGGATTCCGCCACGTCGGCCTTTTTTTTGGCTTGTGGTGGCGAGCAACGCTCGCGGCCACTCACGAAAACCAGGGAGGCTCAGCCATGTTGGTCTTATCGAGGAAACCGCTGGAAGCCGTTGTTGTCGGCGGAGCAGACGGCTTCGAGCGTCTGCTGAAAGTCACGGTGCTGGAGATCAAACACGGCAGCGTGAGGCTGGGCTTCGAGGCGGCTGATGATGTTCCCGTCCAACGTTGGGAGATTTGGGAACGCCTCCAAAGCGATGGCCAACCCGGCAAGACAGTGGCAGAGTTTGATCAATCCGTTGTGTGCTAAGTCCTGGAGGGTTTGTTCCTCACAGGAGTCTCGGCCCGTTCGGGTCTTATGTTCGTGTTACTCAAAATGAGTATTTGCAATGTCTCGAAAAGTAACGAATGCGATTCGATGAAACCTCAATCCTCATGCTGACCGCCTTGGGGCGGTTCCAGAAAGGCAGACACCATGCGTACGACATTGATTCTTTCCGGAGCCGCCCTGTTCTTCGGGGTGATTGGTTTCGGAGTTTACGAAGCCGCTTGTGACGAGAAGGTCGTCCAGAAACGCGCCGAAAAGGGGAGTCCACAACCTGCGGACAAAGGACTCACGACGGCAACTGAGAGTCCCAGTGCCCTACTGACAGTCAAAGCCGGCATGAAGACGGGCACCATAACCATCGACAAGTCACCCGCGAGTCCGCCCATCACGGCTCAGCAATCGGCCGACGAACAGGCGATCCGTCAAATGGACGATGCGTTCCTGAAAGCCTATGGGCAAGGGGACGCCAAGGCGGTCGCGGCTTACTTCACTGCCGACGCTGAATACGTCGACGAGTTGGGAAACGTCTTTCAAGGTCGCGCAGCAATCGAGGAGTCGATGCTTGAATTCTTCGCCGAGAACCCCGGCTGCAAGCTGGCGATGAATGTCGATTCCATTCGATTCATCAGTCCCGGCATCGCGATCGAGGACGGCACCACGACGATCACTCGCACCGAGGGTGAGCCAACCGTCGAAAGCCTCTACACCGCCGTGCATGTGAAGACCGACGGCAAGTGGCTCGCGGCCAGCGTGCGCGACCATGCTCCGAAGAACCGCAGACTGCACCGCTCACAACTCCAGCAACTCGAATGGCTGGTCGGAGACTGGGTGGATGAAGGTGACGACTCGATCGTCCGCTTCTCCTGTCAGTTAGTCGACAACGGCAACTTCTTGCTTCGCAAGTTCACCATTCAGGTCGCCGGACAAGAAGCGATGAGCGGTACTCAGCGCATCGGCTGGGATCCGCTGACCGGCAAGCTCCGAGCTTGGATCTTCGATTCCGAAGGCGCGTCTAGCGATGGCCTCTGGCATCAAGCCGGCGACAACTGGGTTTTGAAATCTACCGGCGTGACGGCCGACGGCCAGACCACTTCCAGCACGAGCATTTACACGTTCGTCAACGACCACACCATGACTTGGCAGTCGGTGCATCACGAAATCGCAGGGGTGCAACAGCCCGACAGCGCGGTGATCACGATCGTTCGCCAAGCCCCCGTTCCTGTGCCGGTGATCGCTGCCGACAGCAAGTAGCCGCAACCGAATTGGAAAGCCGGACGGCGTTAGCCCCCGGACAAAATGGAACCAGTTCTCGTCCGGGGGCTAACGCCGCCCGGCTCACCAGAAACAACTCGCAACTCTTTTGGAGAACCCTGTCATGAAACAGACGTCTTGGAAAACCGCACTCGTCTGCGGAGTCGCACTTTCACTCAGTTCAGCGGGCTTGCTCGCTGAGAGCCTTGCCGCCGATCCGAAGGACGGAGGTAAAGGTGGAGACAAAAAACCTCCAGCCAGCGAGGCCGGTCGAAAAGGTGGAGATAAGCCGCATGGTGGCGGAGAGAAACCTCACGCCGGTGGGGAAGGCAAGCAACCTGGCAACGCTGCGGGAACACAAAAACTTGGTGGCGGTAAAGGGGGCATTCACGCCCCTGCGATCGCCACACCGCGTCAACCCGCTGTGCGTGGTGCCGACCAGCCGTCGACAAATCGCACTCCATCACTCAGTCGGCCGAACGTCGGCAAACAACCCGAAGTCACAATTCCTCCACGAGTCACGATCCAGCCCGCAGCGAGAACGAGTCCGGGCGTGAATACGCACGGCGACGGGCAGTCCGGCGCATTGCGCCACAGTGATCAGGGCTTGCGAGGCAATGTTGGTGTCGGAGCGGCGACGCACCGCTCCGGCATCATCCAATCGCGGATCGGCAACCAGCCCTTCATCGGCAACACGGTCAATTACAACAACCGCGACTTCCATGTCGGCCATAGCTCGTACCAACCGGCTTATTACCGACACTCCGGGTATCACGGCTATTGGAACGGCAATCGTGGCTACGGTGATGCTTCTGGCGTGGTCTATGAATCGCGTCCAAGAGTTTCCGTGAATATCGGGGGATTTGGTCTGAACATTGGTTCGAGCCGGGGAAGTGGCTTCCGTTCGAGTGCTGGATACGGAGGCGGCTATGGCTCCGGCTGGGGTTGGGGCTTGGGCAATGGATACAGTGGCTATGGTGGTTACGGCGGCTATGGATATCGCCCGCTCGGTTGGGGCATGGGCGGCTGGGGACTCGGATCGCTGTACTACAACAGCGGCTATCTGGGGTACTCGAATCCGTACTACGTCAGCGTCGGTTCGTCGGGTTACAACTACTCGCAGCCGATTCCTGTCTCGTACAACGGTTCGGTGGTGATCGTCGACAACGATCCGAACTCGGCGGACGAGGTGTTGAACCACGCTGTCGCGGCATTCAAACTAAACGATTACGACGCGGCGCTGGACATCATCAACAAGGGGATCGCGCAGTATCCCGACGATGCCGTGTTGCATGAGTTCCACTCGCTCGTGCTGTTCGCGAGACAGGATTACCAGCAGTCGGCCGCAACGATTCACTCGGTCCTGGCTGTCGGCCCGGGGTGGGATTGGACGACGCTCAGCAGCATGTACGCCAGCGTGGCTATCTACACCGAGCAACTGCGGACGTTGGAAGCCTTCACGAAAACGAACCCGCAGGATGCCGCCTCACGGTTCCTGCTGGCCTATCACTATATGAGTTGCGGACATCCCGACTCGGCCGCTCGTCACTTGCAGCAGGTCGTGAAGCTGATGCCCAACGACCGTGTCGCTGTGGACGTGCTGAAGATGGTCTCGGCCCCGCAGGCTGGTCAGCCGGGTGAGTCGGCTCAGCAACCGACACCGGAACCTCCGCAAGATCCGGCTCGGCCGGCAGCGCCGGCAGTCGATCCGGCGACGTTGGTGGGAACATGGAAGGCCGCTCGGCCCGACGGGTCAAAGTTCGACCTGACTCTGACGAACGATGCGAAGTTCACTTGGAGCTTCGCTCAGAAGAATCAGGTGGCACAGGCGTTCGGCGGCACCTACTCCGTTGAGGGGAACGTGCTGGCGCTGGAACGCAAAGACGGCGGTTCGCTGATTGCCGAGGTCACTCCCGGCGGCGAAGCGAAGTTCAACTTCAAGCTGCTGGGCGCTCCCAGCGATGACCCGGGGCTCGATTTCAGCCGGTGAAGCGTGTGTCACGAACGCATTCTCTGTTTGAGGGAGTCTGTCCAAGCATCGCAAAAGGAAAGGGACAAGATGAGTCCAATCATTGATGAGAAGAATATCTCGACCGTCGTTGAGCAGCCGAACCTGGCTTCCCAAGATGCAGCCATCCTCCACCAGAAGTCTCTGCCCAGCACCAACAGTGCTGTCGCGGTCTTCCATTCTCACGAAACTGCGGAAGAGGCGATTCGCGATCTTCAGCAACGCGGCTTCGACATGCAGCGTCTGTCGATTGTGGGAAAGGATTACCACACGGAAGAGCATGTCGTCGGCTACTACAACACCGGCGACCGCATGAAGCACTGGGGACGGCATGGGGCTTTCTGGGGAGCGCTTTGGGGAATTCTGTTCGGCTCGGCGTTTTTTGTCCTGCCGGGCGTGGGTCCGGTCCTCATGGCCGGGCCGCTCGTGGCGGTGATCGTCTCCGCGTTGGAAGGTGCCGCGGTGTTGGGCGGGATCAGTGCTCTGGGAGGCGCACTCGCCAGCATCGGCGTCCCCAACGACAGCATCGTGCAATACGAGGCCGAGTTGAAGATCGGCAAGTTCCTGCTGATCGTTCACGGGACACACGAGGAAGTGGCACATGCCAAGGACTACCTGGATGCCACGGCCTCGACCACAACGATGCTTCACGCCGTACCAGTCGCGATTTCCGCATGAACCCAATGAAACCTCGACCCCGAACGGGACGGAGGAAGACGGACGCAGGTCGCTTCCGTTGAACGGTTCGTGCATCTCTCCAAGAAACGGAATTGTTATGACCAGCACAACAGTCATTGAAAATCTGCAATTCGCTCCCCAAGACGCCGCCATCAACAAGCAGGCGTCCTCCTCGAAAACGTTCGAGGGAAAAGTCGTCAGCCTGACCGGCAACAAGCTGGTGATGTCGAGCCAGGCGGGGACGGAGTCCTCCCACACCTTGGCGGCGGATGCCAAGCTCACCTGCGATGGCATGGTCTGCCAGGCGGAGGATTTGAAGGCCGGAAACAAGATCCGTGTGACCACGAAGAAAGACAACCGCAACGTGGCGACCGGTATCGAATCTCTCAGCCAGCAGGCTGAGTTCGCGCAGTGCAGTTGAGAACGTCAGCGTTTCCGAGAAACGCAACGCCCAGTTGGGCTGTTGCGCACAATCCACTTACGAAGGAGAACTGTCATGCTGGGAACCATTCTGCTCGTCCTGCTGATTCTGATGCTCGTCGGTGCGATGCCGACTTGGCCGCACAGCCGTAACTGGGGCTACTACCCGAGCGGCGGCCTCAGCACGGTGCTGTTGATTCTGCTCATCCTGGTGCTGCTGGGGCATGTCCGGATTGGCTGATGAGCGCGACTTACCAACTCCATCGAGAGGGACATCCGTCATGAAGAGTTTCCGTTCGTTGCTGCTGTTGATCGCGGTCGTCGTGGTCGGCTTGGGCTTTTACCGAGGCTGGTTCGCCGTTTCGGGTGGTCGCGAGGCCGTGAGTCACAAGGTGGACCTCAACTTGACGGTGGACCCGGACAAAGCCAAAGCGGATGCCGAGATCGTGAAGGACAAGGTACTCCAATGACACTTCTCGGCCTCTTGCTGCTGCTGTTGATCGCGGGCATTTGCGGAAGCATCGCCCAGGGACTCACCGGTTATTCGCACGGTGGCTGTCTGGTTTCGATTGCGCTGGGCTTCATCGGCGCGATCCTGGGAAGGTGGCTCGCTCACCTCTTGGGACTCGGGGAGATTCTGGCCATTCAGTTCGGAAGCGAGTCGTTTCCGGTTGTCTGGTCGATCATTGGTGCCGCGCTGTTCGTGGCACTCCTCAATTTGTTGAGGCCACGCCGACGAGGGTGAACTCGCCGACGTGCGAGAAAGTTTGTCAGTCAACCTTCAAGGAACAATGCCATGCGAAATGCGACATTTGTCGTGATCGGAGTCCTCCTGGTCGTCCTCGGGACGGCGGCTTTCTTCTCGCGAGAGTTGAATTACCGCCAGCGTGAGACGGTCGTGAAGGTGGGGTCACTCAGCGTGACCGCGGACACCGACAAGTCCGTGCCGCTGTCGCCCATCTTCGGCGGCATCGGTGTGGTCTGCGGAGCCGTGTTGATCGGGGTAGGTGCTCGGAAGGTGTAATTCAAGAACTCAAACGCGAAGGACAAGAATCATGGGACCGAAAGAAAACAGCGGACTGAAGCAAGCCTATTTGGCGAACCGCGAAGCGGAACTCAAAGAGTGGGATGCGAAGATCCTGCAACTCGAAGCCAAGGCCGAACAGGCTCAAGCGCAGGTCAAGATCCAATACTACGAGCAGCTCGAATCGCTGCGCACCAAGCAGGTGACGGTCCGTGAAAAACTGCACGAACTGAAGCAGTCCAGCGGTGCCGCCTGGGAGAGCGTCAAAATCGGTTTGGAAAATTCTTGGAATGACTTGAAAGGCGGTTTGACCAGCGCCGTTGCGAAATTCAAGTAGGGGTAACGGCCAAGATCGAAACAACCATGTACCAGACCACTTTCTTTGGCCATTTTGCGAAGAGGATCGCCCGTGCGGCGGGACATCCCCGATCGTTTGTGATCGCTCTGCTGACCATCCTGACTTGGTCCGTGCTTGGCCCGATGTATGGCTTCAGCGACACATGGCAGCTCGTCATCAATACGAGCACCACGATCGTGACGTTTCTCATGGTGTTTCTGATTCAGAACACGCAGAACCGAGACAGTGAGGCGATTCACCTGAAACTGGACGAGCTGATCCGCTGCATCGACGGGGCGCACAATGCGCTTCTGGACGTTGAAGAGTTGAACGAGCAGGACTTCGGCCAGATCCGCAGGCGCTATTCAGAATTGGCGCGGTGCGCGAGAGAAGACCTGAAGCAAGGCCGACAGGACACCGGTCGTCCGGAAGTCTAGGAGTGAATCGCGATGCCATTACCCCCAACCGATCCTGAAATCAACCTGAGTTCGCCCGGTCAGCCTGACCCCGCGCACGAGGCTCGACCGATGAGCGTGCGCAGCTTCGGCATGACGGACCAAGGACTGGTGCGCGAGACGAACGAAGATCAGTTCTTGATCGCCGTCTTGTCCAAGGCGCTGGGAATTCAGCAGTCCAGTTTGGCTCAGGCACAAGCCAAGTACGGGGATGACACGGGACACATCTTTCTGGTCGCCGACGGTCTCGGCGGATCTCCCGCCGGAGAAGAGGCCAGTGCTCTGGCGGTGAAGTCCATCGAAAACTTCCTCGTCAACACGCTCAAATGGTTTTTTCAACTCAAGGGGCCCGAAAAGGAGAACGTGTTGAACGAGTTCCAAGACGCGTTGCGACAGGCGGATGCCAGCATTTTCTCAGAGGTCGAACAGCATCCCGAATTCAACGGAATGGGGACGACTCTGACGCTCGCCTACAGCCTGGGCGCAAACTTATTCGTGGCCAACGCCGGGGACAGCCGCTGCTACTTGTTCCGCGGCGGTGAGCTGGTGCAGATGACGCGCGACCACACACTGGTCCAAGATCTGGTCCGACAGGGCTTGGTCCCGCGGGCTCAGATTGATCGACTCGATCGTCGCCTGGGGCACATGGTCACCAACGTGATCGGCGGCTACACGCCGGGTGTCCGCGTAGAAGTGCATAAGGCCAAACTGGAACCGGGCGACGTTGTGCTGCTGGCGACCGACGGCCTGACACGCTACGTCCCGGACGAGCAGATCGCGGCCACTCTTCAGGTTGAGCCTGATCCCAAGATCGCCTGCCAGCGCCTGGTGGGTCAGGCGATTGAACAAGGAGGCCGCGACAACGTCACTGTCATCGTGGCACGTTACGAAACATTCGCTGGCTGAAGCATTGTGATCGCAGCCCTTGAAGCTTGGGGTCGCGACGACCATTCACCATCAGTCCGTTTTGAGGAGAAGTCGCCATGTCGATCGCCCCGATGCCTTTGGCTCCGTTCGAGCATTTGATGTTGGCGGATGATTGCCCCGATCATCCCATGACCTTCTTTATTCAAATGAAGTTTCGGGGACGATTCGATCGCCCGCAGTTGAATGACGCCCTGAAGACGGCTTTGCCCCTGCATCCCTTGCTGAATTCTTGGATTCACGGGTTGGCCAGTGATCCAACTTCTCGCATCACCTGGATCGAAGCCGGTTCCCCAACACCGACGATTGACTGGAACGATGCCAGCATTCCGATCCGCTTCGCCGCCGGACGCTGGCTGGATTTGAGATCCGAGACGGGAATTCGCCTCTGGCTGCGCGAGTCAGAATCGTCCACCACGCTGATGCTCCAGATCCATCATTGTTGCTGTGATGGCGTCGGCGCGTTGAGTTTCATTCACACGTTGTTGACGGCCTACCATCTGCCCCAGACATCGGCCTCCACGTCGGCACTGGAGGAAACGATCGACCCACGGTTGCTGCAAGATCGTGACCAATCGTGTTCCTCCTGGCGGCAGATCTTGAAGACCGCCTGGCACGCAATCTTCCGAATCGCGCGATACGCCAAGAATCAGCCGGTTCCGCTCGCCACTCCGCGAACCTTGCCCGTGGACAAGTCTGGTGGGGATCCGTTTCCGAGTTTTCAGACGATGACGTTTAGCGAAGCAGACACTGAAGAACTCCGAGCGACCGCCAAACGGCTGGGAGTGAGTCTCAACGACCTGCTCCTGCGAGACCTGTTCTTGATTCTGGATCATTGGAACCGACGGCATTCGCTCGATCATCGCAGTCAGAAGATTCGCGCTTGCGTGCCCATCAATCTCAGACAGTCCGCCGATCGCCGCATGTCCGCCGCCAACATGGTCAGCTTGTCGTTTCTCGACCGAGATGTGGATCAACTCGCGGATCCGATTGGTCTGCTCGACAACCTGCATGCGCAAACTCAACAGACGAAACGCTCGCGCAAGTTTCTGGTCTTTCTTCCGGTGCTGAAGCTGCTGGGGATGTTTCCAGGCCGACTCTCCGCACGCATGCAGCGAACGCATTGCCTGGCTTCCGCCGTGTTGTCCAACCTCGGAGTCCATTGGGCAGGATCCCCCTTGTTGGGACTCGATCGAAAAATGGTCTCAGGAGGTCTGCTTCTGGAAAGCATCGCGGCCGTTGGGCCGCTTCGTCCGCTCACGCATGCAGCCTTTGTTGCGTTGAATTACGGCGGGAAGCTCAGCATCACCATCAGCCATGACCCGCGCTGGATGGACACCGCAGACGGTCGCGAATTGCTGGAGAGTTTCATGCGGCAATTGAAGGCTTCGCTGGCTCTGCCAACGGCACTGCGACCTGACGGCGATGATCACTCGCCGTTGAGCACGCTCAGGTGCAAGGCGACGCAGTCCGCCAGCGCGGTGACGTTGTAGCCCCCTTCCAGCAGGCTCACGACTTTGCCGCCGCAATGCTCCTTCGCCACACTGAGTACCAGCTTGCTGAGTGTCGCGAAGTCTTCGGTCTCCAGGCCCAGCGAGCCGATCGGGTCTTGAGTGTGGGCATCGAAGCCGGCGCTGATCAGTACCAACTCCGGCCGGCAGCGCTTCGCCGCATCGTTCAGCATCGTCTCGAACCGCGTGAGATACTCGCGTCGTGCTGTGCCGAATTTCACCGGCAAATTGAAGATCGATCCCAAGCCTTTGCCCTTGCCGGTTTCGTCGGCATCGCCGGTGCCGGGATAAAACGGCGAGCGATGTGCCGAGAAGAAATGAATCTCGCCATCCTCGTAGAAGATGTCCTGCGTGCCGTTGCCGTGATGCACGTCCCAATCCACGATCAGCACGCGGCGTAATCCGTGAGCGACCTGCGCCTGCCGCGCAGCAATCGCCACGTTGTTGAACAGGCAGAATCCCATCGGCCCGCCGGCCAGCGCATGATGTCCGGGCGGTCGGATCAAGCACAGCGCGCGAAGATGCTTGGCGTCCGCCGCCAGCACTTCATCAACCGCCGCGCAGGCCGTGCCGGCGGCTCGCTCGGCGACCTCGAAGGACCGCTTGCTGCAAACGGTGTCCGCTTCGATGCGCCCGCCACCGTCTCGGCAGAAGCGTTCAACACGAGCGACGTGCTCGGCCGAATGGACCCGCTGCAACTGCTCACGCGAGGCCGCCGCGATCTTGCCGGCCACGCAAGACTGATCCAGTTTCAATTCGGTCAGCTTGGCGGTGATGCTTCGCAGCCGCTCCGCTTTTTCCGGGTGCTGACCGGTGTCGTGTTCAAGGAAGAGCAGGTCGGAGAAGAGCAGCGTCATGGCACGTCTCGTTAAATCAGCCGTAGGGCGCTCGTCGGGATTATTCATGGCCACAATGTAACCCGAAGCGTCTGCGAGGGAGTCATCTCACTCTCCCTCGCTGACGCTTCGGGTTACATCGCAGCACGCTGCTCTCCTCGATGAGTAGGCCATGAATAATCTCGGCTAGTCCTCGGTTCAACGGGGAAGTAACCGTGGGCTAGCGCCCGGCGGCTGATCCAGCGGCCCGATGAAGACTCGCCGCTTGGTTCGCTGAAGGCCGGGAGCCTGGGTGTAGAGATGCGTGTGCTCATAGCCCAATCGCTCGGCAAGATTGCGAATCAGGCTTTCGCGAACTTTCGGGATCGGCGTCAGCCGTTGTCGAGCAGCCTCCAACGACGTCGGCCGCAACCCGCGCGAGTTGGTGCGTGTCGAACGCAACAGCGACAGGTCCGGCCGCACGTTGATGGTCAGACCATGAGATGTCACCCACGACCGCACGGCAACCCCCACCGTCGCCAGTTGGCCGAGCGAGCAGAACACTCCCGGCTCGTCAGCCAGTCGATGAGCCGAGACGCGCAGTTCCTGGCAGACGTCGAGCACGGCCTGTTCTAAGCGTTGCCGATATTCGTCCAGTCCAAGGCCCAATCGTTGCAATGGCACAATCACGTAGGCCGACAATTGTCCGGGACATTGCATCCAGGCTCGGCCGCCCCGGTTCAGCCAGCGGACATCGATGCCCAGCTTCTGCAACTCGGCCGGTTCGCGACGCACGTCCGTTCGACCTCCTTCGCGGCCGATCGTCACCACCGGCGGATGTTCGCAAATGAAGAGACCGCCCAGTCGATCGTCGCGTTGAATTACTTCGTCCTGAAACTGTTCTTGCAGACGCAGCGACGATTCAAAGTCCACCGTCCCCAACAGGAAGACCTCCAGCGAATTGGAGGCTCGCTCGGACGAAGACCAGCAGGAGGTTTCAGAATCAAACATGGCAATTCACCAAGTCCTCAGCTCGTAGTGATCCCATTCATGGGGGCGTGATCGACCGGATCAATCGGGGCACGACGAACACTCACGACGAGCGAGATTCTAGCACGGCTCCGCCTCAGACCTGTGGTTCATTCGCGCTCCACTTAATTCGCGCGGCCTTTTTTGTGCCGCGCGAATTAAGTGGAGCGCGAATGGCTGCAAAACTTGACACAATCGCTTTCGAGTTTCTGGCCCCAAGGAATCTAGCCGCGACGAGTTTCTTTCAAGATCAATTCACAGGCCGGAGACTTGTTGAGCGCGTAGAAATGCAGTCCCGGTACACCGCGCGTCGTCAGTTCACGGCATTGGCGGATCGCCCAATCGACGCCGATCTCAAATTGTGCGGCTTCATCGGTTTGCACGGCTTCGAGCCGTGATGCCAATTCGGTCGGGAAGACCGCACCGCACAGTGACGTGATCCGCTTGATGCGAGCAAATTCGGTGACAGGCATGATGCCGGGAACGATCGGGACTTGAATGGCAGCCTGTTCGCAGCGGTCGCGAAAGCGGAAAAAGTTTTCGTTGACGAAGAAAAGTTGAGTGAAGATCGCATCCGCCCCGGCATCGACTTTCCGCTTGAGATTGTCGAGATCGGTCTGCGGGTCCGAGGCTTCTGGATGTTTCTCCGGATAGCCGCCCACGCCGATGGCGAATCCGGGATCGTGCTGCCGGATGAGCGTGACCAGTTCGTTCGCGTAGCGCAAGCCTCCTGCCACCGGCTGAAAATTCGTCTGGCCGGCGGGAGGATCGCCGCGCAACGCCATGATGTTCCCGATACCGCTTTGTCGCGCGAACGCCAGCCAGTCGAGCAATTCCTGTCGCGTCGATCCCACGCAGGTGAAGTGAGCGGTCGCCGATATGCCGTAGCGACGCTGGATCTCGACACACAGCTCGACGGTTCGTTGGCTGGTGCTGCCGCCGGCTCCGTAGGTGCAGGAGATGAACCCCGGTTGATACGGAGTCAGGCGGTCGAGGTTCTCGAACAACGCCACGTCGCCGGCCGGTGTCTTGGGGGGGAAAATCTCAATCGACAATCCGAACTTGCCGGGGCCGTAGTGTTCGCGAATCTGCATCAAGTCATCTTTCAGGCTGGCACGCGGCTCGCGTGCGGTTGGCGGATTGTAAGTGCCAATCGAAAGATGCCTCAACCGCGATTGGCATCCTTGATCCGTCGGGACGCACGACGTACTTTGCAATCCGCATGGATGACCTCTCGAAACTGAACGCCGCGCAGCGCGATGCTGTCACAACGCTGTCCGGTCCGCTGCTGGTGCTCGCGGGGGCCGGCACTGGGAAGACGCGCGTCATCACGGTGCGCATCGCGAACCTGATTCGGCACGGCGTCGATCCGGAACGCATTCTGTCGGTGACGTTTACCAACAAGGCCGCGAAGGAAATGTTGGAGCGGGCACTGGCGCAGCTCGGCGGAAAACCCAAGCGGAAGCCGTGGATTTCGACGTTTCACAGTTTCTGCGTGCGTGTGCTGCGACAAGACATCGAGGAACTGGGGTATCCCAAAAACTTCACGATCTACGACCGAGGCGATCAGGAGTCGGCCGCTCGCCGAGCGTTGCGCGACCTGCGTGTCGGCGAGAAGCAGATGCGGCCGGGCGATCTCGTGAACCGCGTCAGCCAATGGAAGTCGCAAGGGGTGTTGGCCACCGACGCCAGCGACCACGTCGAGCACGACGGCGATGTTGTCGCGGCGATGGGCTACAAGAAGTATCAGTCGATCCTGAAGTCGTCCGGTTCCGTTGATTTCGACGACCTGTTGCTGCTGACGAATCGTTTATTTCACGAGCACCCCGACGTGCTCGAAAAGTATCAGCGGCGATTCGACCATGTGCAGATCGACGAATATCAGGACACAAACGGCTCGCAGTTCGACTTGATCGAGGCGCTGGTGCGCGGGCACCGCAATCTGTGCGTGGTCGGTGACGATGACCAGTCGATCTATGGCTGGCGCGGGGCGGACATCTCGCACATTCTCAAATTTCCACAGGTCTTTCCCGGCACGAAGGTCGTCCGTCTGCAAGAGAATTATCGCTGCACCGAGCAAATCCTCGGACTCGCCAATAGTCTCGTGCGGCACAACCGCAACCGGCACGAAAAGAAACTCTTCGCGTCGCGCAGCGTCGCCGGCTCGGTCCGCTACCGTGAGTACGAGAACGAAGAACTCGAAGCCGAAACCGTCGTCCGCGAGATTGAATTCAATCTGCGTCACGAACGAGCGAAGTCCGACGACTACGCGATTCTGTTCCGCACGAACGAGCAACCGCGCGTCTTCGAGGTGCAGCTTCGCCGATTCAAAGTGCCGTATCTGTTGCTGGGGCAGCGATCCTTTTTCGACAACAAGGAGGTCCGCGATCTGTTGGCTTACGTGCGGGTGATTGCTCAGCCGCTCGACGAGCAATCGCTGCTGCGGATCATCAACACGCCCGCTCGCAGCATCGGCGATACAGCGGTCGAAAAGATTCTCGCACGAGCGGTCGGTCGCAAAGTCCGCTTCTTTGACGTGGTCCCCGGTCTGCGCGACGAGAAGGAACTCACGGCGAAGACTGCCACTGCCGTCGAAGCGTTCGCAATTTTGCTGACAGACTTTCGCCGCCGCTTCGAGGAAGCTCCCAAACGCATGGCGGAGACGTTTCACGAGCTGCTCGAAACGATCAACTACGACCTCGAAATCCAACGGCAGTACAAAGAGCCGGATCAACAACTCGCCCGGCAAGGGACGATTGAGCAACTGATCGACACGATCAAGGACTACGTCGCCAACGCCGATGAGCCGTCGCTGAGCGGCTTCCTCGACAACGTCACGCTGTCCGACCGCGACAGTGAATCGGACAAGGACGAGCAACTCAAACAGCGCGGCGTCCGCCTGATGACGATCCACTCGGCCAAGGGACTGGAGTTTCCGCGCGTGTACCTCGTCGGCCTGGAAGAGGGTTTGTTACCGCATCGCCGCTCGGTCGATGCCGAGGGAGAATCGCCGGAGTCAATCGACGAAGAGCGTCGCCTGTGTTACGTCGGCGTCACCCGCGCGAAAGATTTGCTGACGTTGACCCGCGCGCAGTTCCGGAAGAAATGGGGCAAGTTGCGCGAGACAATCCCTTCGCGATTCTTGCACGAGATGTTCGATGAACTCCCTGCACCCGCCGATGCCGATCCGGCGGAGGAGGCCGAAGCGGCGGATTGATGCTGCTGCCAAAGGGTCGTGCGTTCAAAATTCAAAATTGGCGGAGTAGCGTTTCGAGTCGCCTCAGCGCCGTGCCCGCCAATTTTGAATTTTGAACGCACGACCCCTTCTTGCACACGAACTTGTCGGCTCGTTAGCAACTCGTCATCGTTCGCCGGCCGAATTTCAGGTCAGGATGTCACGCGTATGTCACACGGATTTTTGGGCTATTCCTCGACGTTCATGCTCGACTTCGTGGTGACGGCGCTGGTCCTGATCGTGCCGGCGCTGCTGGCGAGCGTGTACCTGGTGAAGGTCCGGCGGAATTACGTCGCGCATCGGAATCTGCAACTGGTGTTGGCCGGCGTGCTGCTGGTGGCGGTCGTCGCGTTCGAGGTGGATATCCGCGTTCACGGCGGCTGGCGAGCCATTGTCGGGACACGCACGCCCGCGCTGTCGGTCGAGCAACTCGCCGCCGTCAAACAGATTTTGACCGTGCATCTGGTCTTCGCGATCTCAACGCCGCTGCTGTGGGGAACGACGATCGCGCTGGCTCTGAAACGGATGCCGAAGCCACCGGCTCCGTGTGAACACAGCCGGCTGCACAAGACGCTCGGTTGGCTGTCGGTGATCGACCTCGTGCTGACGTCAGCGACCGGACTGCTGTTCTACTACCGAGCGTTCATCGCGTGAAAGATCCCCAAAATGCGCCGGCGGGACTGGCCCGCGCAGGCTGATTTCGCGGGCCGCCTGCTCGATGCGAATGATGTGATCGCCGAGTTGTTCGATGCGCTTGTTGACTTGCTCGGTCGTTTGTTCCAGGCCGCCGGAAACCAACGTCACGACGCCGAAGAACAACAGCATTTGCCCGGCCGTCGCCAGCACCCAACCCATCGGAGCGTAGTTGACCGGGCCGCCGAAATAACTCCACACCACCAAGCACGCTCCGGCCGTCATGCCGAGCACTCCGGAATACGCGAGAAGCTGTCCCGCCATCGACGACCAACTTCCAGTCGAGCTGGATTCAGAACGCCACACGGCCGGATCCCAAGTCGGAAACCAGAGCACCGGCCGGCGCGGTTCACGCTTCGGTTCCGTGACAGGTGATTTCGCTGCGAACGGCCCAATCGACTCGTCAGACGGAGCCATCGCTGGCTTGCCACTCGCAAAGTGATCCGCGGGATGCGCCGCATCCACACGGTAGACGTTGTTCGCCGGAGCGGCGGCTACGAACGGTGTGGGAATGATCGTCGGTCCCGAACTCGTCGTGTCCGGTGAAGCCGCCAGTGGATTGAGATTCGGCGCGACTTGCGGTCGCGACGGCTCAACGGCGGCCGCGAGTGGATTCAAGACGTGAGGCAACGGCCGCTCGACCACCAACTCGCGCGTGACGACTGGCACGCGCGGAGTCGTCGCCTCTGCGACAACGGTCACTGACGCGGCGGCAGGGATCACCGTGATCGGTTCTTTGGAAGGCGCGACGCTGATGGGACGGGGTTCACTCGGCGGAACTGGCGGTTTCGGAAGCGGTCCAAAGGGATCAATGACTTGCCCGCTGGACCAACGTTGCAACAGCTCGCGCGCATCCTTTGTTCGATCACCAAGTCGTTCGGTGATGGGGCGCGTGGGAGGCAGGTCGATGGTGCTCAGCAATGCGCCGCAGATCGTGCAGAAGACCCGCTGGTTGTCCGGCGAGACCTCGGCCGCTACGTCGGATTGGCACTTCCCACACCACATCGGGCATCCTGCCGTTTGAAAAAGCTTCCGTGCGAAGAACTCCCTGTCATCGCCGCGAATTTATGGTCAGACGCGAAATTCACGCAAGACCGTTGTTGGGACGGCGACTCGTCTCCGCGCTGCGGTCGGAGGTCGCTATACCTTGAAACGCCACAGGCGAGCGGGGCGGCGTCAGCGCCCGGTGGCACTGACTTTGGAAAGTAGCAGGCACATTCCATGTGCCGTCCGCCTGAGAAATGCCGACGGCACATGGAATGTGCCTGCTACATTGACGCCGCCCCGCTCGCCAAGAAGTTCTTTCCGACACGGAGGTCGCCCATGCAAGTCACCGGAATTATTCCTGCTCGGCTGAAGTCCACTCGACTGCCTCGCAAGCTGTTGCTGGCCGAGACTGGCCGGCCGCTGGTTCAGTACACCTGGGACGCGGCGAATCGAGCGAAATCGCTGTCCGAAGTCATCATTGCCGCCGATGACGCGGAGATCGTCGCCGCCGTGCGGCGTTTCGGCGGTCGTTGCGAATTGACCGGCGAACATCCCAGCGGAACGGATCGCATCGCCGAAGTTGTGCGGCGCTGCTGCTCGGACGCGGACGTCATCGTCAATGTTCAAGGGGACGAACCGGAGATCGAACCGGCGAGCATCGACTTGCTGGTTGGCTTGATGCAGGCGAATCCTCGCGCGGCGATGGCCACGCTCTGTACGCCGATCACTTCGCGTGAGCAACTGGACGATCCGAATTGTGTAAAGGTCGTCTGTGGCTCGGCGGGGCAGGCGTTGTATTTCAGCCGTTGCCCGATTCCGTTCTGCCGCGACCGCGATCCGGATGAGTTGTTGCAGTCCGATTCGCCGTGGCGGCTGCATTTGGGAATTTATGCGTATCGGCGAGATTTCTTGTTGCGACTGACGACATTACCGCCGTCGCGACTCGAACAATTAGAGAAGCTCGAACAACTGCGTGTGTTGGAAGCGGGCGAAACGATCCTGGTCGGTGAAGTCGCGCATCGGTCAGTTGGCATCGACACGCCGGAGGATTATGCTCGGTTTGTCGCCCGGCAGCGCTGTCGTGCGGCGGCGTGACCGAAGGGGTCGGGAGTCTTTTTCAGGTCGGACGAATGGTTCTTGGATGTCCGATCGCGAGGCGTCGCCAATCGGCAATACGCCAACCTGAAAAAGACTCCCGACCCCGTCGCATTGATTAAGAAACAAACGGGACGGAGCCTGGGGGGATCATGACAAAGCACATTTTCGTGACCGGTGGTGTGGTGAGTTCGCTGGGCAAGGGATTGACGTCGGCGTCGATCGGCTGCCTTCTGGAGAAACGCGGGCTGCGGGTGCGGATGCAAAAGCTCGACCCGTACATCAACGTCGATCCCGGCACGATGAATCCCTACGAGCATGGCGAGGTCTATGTCCTCGACGACGGCGCTGAGACCGACCTCGACCTCGGACATTACGAACGGTTCACGAACGGCCCGCTGTCTCGCAAGTCGAACTACACGACCGGGCAGATTTATCTGCGCGTCATCGAGAAGGAGCGGCGCGGCGAGTTTCTCGGCAAGACGGTGCAGGTGATTCCGCACATCACCGACGAAATCAAAGCGGCGGTGCGCGGCTTGGCCGGGCCGGACGTGGACGTGGTCATTACGGAGTTGGGCGGGACGGTCGGCGATATCGAAGGGCAGCCGTTCCTGGAAGCAATCCGCCAGATTCCGCTGGAGATCGGCAAGCAGAATTGCCTCTTCATCCATCTGACGCTGGTGCCGTATTTGAAAGCGGCGAAAGAGATGAAGACGAAGCCAACGCAGCACAGCGTCGGCCTGTTGCGACAGATTGGTATCCAGCCGGATGTGCTCGTCGTGCGGACCGAGCGGCCGATGGGGGACGACAACGTCGCCAAGATCGCTCTGTTCTGTAACGTCGAAAAAGACGCGGTCATCGAGGAAGTCGATAAGGAATTCTCGATCTACGAAGTGCCGCTGGGGCTGGTCGATCATCGCTTGGATCAGCAAATCATCGACAAGCTGGGCTTGCAGGCCGGGCCGCTGAATATGGATGACTGGCGCGACCTGATGCACCGCATGCGGCATCCGGAGCACGAAGTCACGATCGCCGTCGTGGGCAAGTACATCGAGCATCGCGACGCCTACAAGTCGATCTACGAATCGCTCGATCATGCCGGGGCGGCGAACTCGGCCCGCGTGATCGTTAAGCGGATCGAAGCGGAAGAACTCGAACAGCAAGGGCCGGAGATGCTGCTGAAAGGGGTCGATGGCATTCTCGTCCCCGGCGGCTTCGGAATGCGTGGCGTCGAGGGCAAAGTGCAGGCGGTGCGGTTTGCTCGCGAGTGCGAGATTCCCTACTTCGGCATCTGCCTGGGAATGCAGACGGCGGTGATCGAATTCGCTCGCAACGTGCTGGGCTTCGACCACGCTGACTCGACCGAATTCACGTCGGACACACCGCACCCGGTCATCTGCATGTTGGAAGATCAAAAGGCGATCGAGAAAAAAGGTGGCACGATGCGGCTCGGAGCGCATCCGTGCGTGCTCACCCCCGACTCGAAGTCCTCCGAGTGCTATGGGATGTCGCGCATCTCGGAACGGCATCGTCACCGCTACGAATTCAATCCGGAGTACCGCTCACAGTTCGAGGAAGCGGGAATGCTGTTGGCCGGCACCAGTCCGGACGGCAAGCTGGTGGAAGTCGTCGAGATCCCCGAACACCCGTGGTTCGTGGCGGTGCAATTCCATCCGGAGTTCAAATCGAAACCACTGGCTCCGCACCCGCTCTTCCAAGGCTTCATCACCGCCGCGCTGCAACGGCATCACGAGCGCGTGCAGATGCAAGTGAGTTAATCCCCTCGCCGTGAATGGCCTCCTCAACATCGACAAGCCGCAGTGGCAGACATCGCGTGCGGTCGTGGACATGGTCAATCGGATGCTGCGTGAACTCGGCTTCACGCGCGGCACGTCGCCGAAGGTCGGCCACGCCGGAACGCTCGATCCGATGGCGACTGGCGTCTTGGTGGTTGGTGTCGGTGATGCGACGCGATTGATCGAACTCGTGCAGTCTCGGCCGAAGGAGTATCGCGGCACGTTCCTCTTCGGTTGCCGTAGCGACACCGATGACGTGACGGGCCAGGTGGTTGCCGGGGACACGGCGCGAGCGGCGACGATTTTGCGGGAAGAATTAGACGCCGCGCTCGTGCCGTTTCGCGGACGCATCGAGCAAGTACCACCGGATTTCTCGGCGGTGCATGTCGGGGGACAGCGCGCGTACAAACTGGCCCGGCGGGGCGAAGAAGTCGAATTGCAGGCCCGGACCGTCGAGGTTCATCGGTTGGAAGTCGTGCGTTTCGAGCCGCCGGAATTGACGCTCGACATCGAGTGCGGTTCAGGAACATACATCCGCTCGATCGGTCGCGATCTCGGCGAGCGACTTGGTTGCGGCGCGGTGATGTCGGCTCTATGTCGCACGTGCATTGGACCGTTTGAGTTGTCTCAGTCGATTTCGTTGGACCAGCTCACGGCTGATTCGCTGGCTGATCGGCTGCAACCGTGCTCTGTCGCGGCAGCGCATCTGCCGGCTTACGTCTGCGATGCTGAGGAGACGGACAAGCTCAGTCATGGCCTGGGCATCGTTCCGCGCGAATCATCTTGGCTGCGCCGAAGCGAGCCGCGTCCGGATTCGTTTGGTTTGGTCGATGCCGCAGGGACATTGTTGGCGATGGGAGGCTGGGATCGCGACGTCGCGGCACTGCGTCCGCGCGTCAATTTCATCGGCGTTCAATAGAACACGGCTTTGATGCCTCTGTTTTCCTCCGTGCTCCGGCCCTGCCATCCGTGCGGCTCCACACCGCGAAAGGTCGGGTTGCCGCACGGATGGCAGGGCCGGAGCACGGACGAAGTCCAGATCCCGTTACCACGGGGTTTCCATCAGGTTGACGATCTGCCGGGCGAGTTGGTTCATCGACTGCTGTGTGGCGGTCGCCAGCGATTGGCCGACTTCGGGAGCGAACTCGGCTTGCGAGCGGAGTGAGAGGAGTTCGGGGCCGATGGGAACTTGCTGCTCGGCCAGGATGCGGCCGCCGCGGAGGTCTTCCCAGATGACTTCGACGACCAGATTGACTTGCAGTTCGCGCGGGTCGTCTTGCCGCGTTTCGCCGAGCACACTTTTGCGGAGATCAATGACTCGGCCAGTGAGCCGCGTGTCGGCATCACATTTGACGACGCGGAATGGAGTGCGGAGTTGGATTTGTTTTTGGACCGCTTCCGTCAGTTGCACTTCGATGCCGCGGCGGAACGACTTCGTCTCGAAGATTGGCACCTCGACGCTGCGCACTTGCGGATCGAAACCGCCGCCAACCATGTAGCCACAACCCGCGAGTCCGCTCAGCGTGGTGGAAACGCAAGACAGCAACAAAGCTCGCCGCGACAGCTTCATCGCGTGTTCCTGATCAATTGCAGCTCTTCATCGTCATCGGCGGCGGAGGGGCGTTTTTGCTTGGGCCGATCCGTCTTGGGAGCTGGTTTGCTGGGCATCTCGGAATCCGGCGGATCGTCATTGAGACGACTGCTTCCGCTGGTGTCGAAGTCCTCTTCGCCCATGTCCTCGGCGCTGGGTTTGCGTAGCCGCGGCAGGCTGTTGAGGACTCGCGTCCCAATGGATGGCTTCTCGACGGCAGGTGCTTGCAGCTTCGCCAGTACGTCACGCGCTTTCGGGGCGTAGCTGCTCTTGGGATATGTTTGCAGCAACTCCTCGGCGTAGATGATTTGCGCCTTGGGCAAGTTCTTGCGGCTGTAGAGTTGAACCAATTCCCACAGGCGTTGGGCACGTGCCTCTTCAATACGGTCGAGTTCCGCCTTGAGGCGTTCCTTCTCCGGCAGATTCGGGAAGAGCCGCAGCGTGCTCGCCTTCAACTGGCGAGCGTCTTCGAGTTGCTTCTCGTCGTAGCCGGCTCCTTGGTAGCTCATCAGCTTTACATGCGAGCCGAGTACGAATGACGTCTGCAAGTGCGGACTGTTGGGGTACTCTTCGCGGAGCATCGAGAAGAAGCGATCCGCCTCCTGATAGTTGCCAACGCGGAGGTAATGGCTGGCGGTCAGCATGATCGCGTCGTCGGCCAGCGGCCCGCGCGGGTCATACATCCAAATCGACTTGAGCGCATTGAGCGCTTCGCCCGGCGTGTCGAAGGCCGGCCGCGACTTGTCGATCAAGTTGGGGACCAGGACCATCGAGTGTGGAGGCTTTTGCTTCTTCGGAATCTTGGTGGAACGGGGGTCTTCCAAGTTCACCGTGGTGACGTCGGACGAGGTGGCGAATTCCGGCATCCCCAACCAGATGCGGCCAATCCCGAACAAACGCCGCGTCGCCGCGTTCAGATGCCGCGTCGAGGGATACTCCTTCAACAGCACTTCGTAATAACCCTTCGCGTCGTTCAGACGTTCTTCTTTGAAGTAGGTCTCCGCCAACAAGAACATCGAGTCCTCGCGGACGCGGTTGTGGTCTTCCTTGTGGTCGGGCTCGACGCTCCAGAAGCGCGCCGTTTGAAAGAACGACTGCTTCTTCTTCGTGAGCGGCTTGAGCAACTTGGCGGCTTCGGCGTATTGCTCGTCCTGGTAGAGCCGTTCGGCTTCGTCGTAGACCTCCCGTTGGCGACGCTGTTCCGCTTCATCGAGGATCAACGGCTTTGTATTTCGAGACGGCCGGAAGCGGTCGTACCAGTGGCTTTCGCTGGCAGGATTTCGCTCGGCGATTTTCGGGACCACTTCGCGGTCGTGGTGCGAGTGATTGTCTTTGAAGTCGTCCTCGGATTTCTTGTCGCGGCCAAGTCCGAACAGGCGTCGCGGCTCTTTGGACGCGGCCTTGTCGTCTGGATCGACGATGGTCACGTCCGAGTCAGACTCTGGATCAAACGATGGGGGCTGATTCTTGTTCCTCGACAGATCGAGACTGCGGCCCCAACTCCATTGCGTCAGCGAGATCGGCGAACCGCTCGTCGCACAGCCAACCAGGGATGCGCACAGCGCGAGCGTCAGGCACGCGGCTGATCGAACAGCGGCAGTCGGGCGATGTGACATGTGAAGGGATTTCAAATTTCAGATTTGAGATTTCAAATTTGAAATTCAGAAGGGCAGGAAGCCGAGCATCTTGGGCCGGCGTTGGAGTGGCTGGCAGATACCGGCGGTGATGAGGTGGCGTAGCTCAGACAGGATTTTCGACGGGACAGGTTCGGTCGGGACGGGAGGAGTGTTTTCAGCGGCAAGTTGGTTGAACAGAGAAAGCGTCGCTCCGTGAATGGGATGCGAGGCAAACTCCGGTTCGCGGCAGTTCGGGCAGAGCAGTCCTCCTTGAGACACCCAGAAGACGAAGTTCGTGTGATCGGTCACGGTCTGTCCGCAGGCGAGGCACGCTTGAAAGTCCGGCAGTAAACCGATCTCTCGCAGCATGACGACTTCAAACCGCAGCACTGGCCAACGGAAATCAGGTTCCATCGTCAGTCGCCGCAGCGTCGTCACCGCTTCGTCGTACAGAACAGGATGTGGGTCGTATTCCTCGGTCAAACCAGCCAACAACTCGGCGACGTAGTAACCGCCATACAGGCAATTGAGATTGCCCGCCGGCGGCCGGAACCGAGCCATCAACTGGCATTCGGTCAGAATGTCCAGCCCCCCCGATGACTTGCGCAGGAACACTAGATGAGATTCCGCAAGCAGATCAAGAGCGGTTTCAAACGGTCCTTTGAGCCGCTTGGCTCCCTTCGCGATGGCGGAGATTTTTCCGAAGTCGCGTGTGAATAACGTGACCACACGGCTGGACTCGCTGAAGTCCGCCAAGCGAATCACGAGGCCGGTTGTTTTTTCGGCGGACATCTTTGGAACGATCAGGCGTTTGCCTGTCCTTGAAGATTTTCTGACTCTAATGACTCAAACTGAGCGGTTTTGTTTTTGTCCCGTTAGGGTCACTCGAAAATAGCCCAGCACGTCAGTGCTGGGATGACCGTTCAACGTGCCTCTTGAGTCCCGTCAGGGACGACAGAACAGATTCGCTTTCTGTCGTCCCTGACGGGACTTTGTGAGGAATGTCGCCACGAAACCCTGAAGTGCTGGGCTATTTTCGATACGTCCCTAGCGGGACTCAAAAACCGCTCAGTTTAAGTAATGAATTCCAGGTGCGCTCAGTTTTGAGCCAGATTTCTCCGTGTTTTGTCGCGTCTCTGTGGTGCTTCTCTTTCACTATTTGACTGGAGACACCACAGAGGCGTGACAAGACACAGAGGAAGAAACAATACACCTGGAATTCGTTAGGGGCAGAAGGTTTTTTGAACTCGGAAGCGGGAAGTCTGAGAGTACAAACACAGCCGTTGACTTATACCTCGCTCGGCCACGAACGAAACAGGCGAGCGTGGAACCGTTAGTTGCTGGACTTCAACGGCTCGACCACAATCCATTTTGTGTTTGGGAAGCGGCTCAATTTATCCGACCAGCCAGCCCGTTTGGGAAAAGGAATACCGACATGCCGAGCGGACGATTCTGGCTGACGAGCGGTGCGATTCTGGCCGGATTGGCCGTCGCACTCGGAGCATTCGGGGCGCATGGATTAGATCAAGTGTTGAAGTCGGTCCATGCCGAGTCTGATAAGCGCATCATCGCCGGGCTGGAAGTGCCGGCGTCGTGGAAGTACTTGCAGGACTTCAAAACGGCGGCCGAGTATCAGCTCACGCATGCCTTGGCTTTGTTGGCGGTGGGACTGCTGGCGCGCGATCACTCGCGGCGATCGCTGACGGTGGCCGGCTGGTCGTTCATTGGCGGCATCGTGTTGTTTTCCGGAAGTTTGTACGTTTTGGTCATCACCGGAGTTCGCGGCTTAGGCGCGATCACCCCGTTGGGTGGAGTGTTGTTTTTGATCGGCTGGACGAGCTTGGCAGTCGCCGTGGCAAGCCCTGACCGCGCGAACGCCGATTAAGGCGAAGACATCTGAAGTCACATCAGTTCCATTGGACGTATCCGTCCCATTCATCGATTCCAGTCGCCTGTTTCCCGTTCGGAGTGAGAGATGGAGTTTCGTCAGATTGTCGCGTACCACGGACCGAATCGTTGGTCGAGCGTGCGGACATTAGAAGTGCTCGTGAATTGCGAGGACCGTCGGGCGTGGCGGTCCAGCGACGATCCCCAAGTGATCGCGCGGTTGTTGTCTTGGCTACCGGCCTTGGACGATCCGCCGCAGCAAACAACGTCGGTGGCGGGACAGGCTCATACGCAAGAGTCGTTTCACAAGCTCGCGGAGCGGGGGTTGTCGCTGCCGGAAGTCTGGCGACGTGTGACGTGTGTGCTCGCAGCGTCGGCCGGCACGCCGCCGCAGTACAGCGGTTGCCATGCCGGCACTGACGACAACTCGTTCCGGCTGACCGTTCAGTTTGAGGAAGAGGCTCCCGGCCGAGCGTGTTTGGAGACCGCTCGCAACTGTGTCCTCGCGGCCTTGAACGCTGGGGGTGTGCCCAGAGATATTGGCGGTGTTAAGTTTTTGTGGTGTCGCAAGTTGACCAATAGGGTTGCCATTGATTGCTGTCGCGGAGGTTGGTCAGGGCGGAGACGGATTCGGCGTTGCGGAGATTCCAACGAGCACCAGAGCGTTT
>CAMDEA010000111.1 GCA_945893045.1 Planctomyces sp. SH-PL62 | reverse complement strand
GTTCCGCTGCTGGAAAGCCCGCACGCCCTACGACGAGTCGAAATACCTCCGACGACTTCAAATCACCAAACCGCCGTTCCTCTCAATCCTCCTGGAGAATCTTCAACATGACGCTTGACCAAACAACTCAGAAGTCTGACCGAGCCACCTCGCCCGACCGTTCGGTCTCCCCGAACGGTCCAGTCGCGTTGCAGTCGAGGCATTTTTGTCACTCGAACAAGGAGACCTCCGGTCAACGAACCGTGGCTCGGTCAGGAGACCGGCCACAACCGCGTGAGGCCCTGAGTCTGATTCACTTCCTGCGAGACCTCGACCAACCGTAGTTCCGCCGCGGCGGACTCAACGCCATCGTCTCCGACCAAAATCCAAGAGTCGGTTTGAGCCGATCGCGCCGGTGGATTGTCGTGTGTCGATCAGGCAAACTCAGCGGACGCGGATGAGAACACTTCATGGCTCTATCGCACGCGGGCGAAGTTCTCGCCGTCACAGTCCGGCGCAGGGGATAAGGTGTTGAAGCATTCGCTCGGCCGGGCCGATTGAGCGGGTAGCCGCGCTTCGCCAGAACGCGGGCGACTGGCGGAAGACCCGCGTTCTGGCGAAACGCGGCGACGACAAACTTGTGCTGAGGCTGTTGTGAATTCGGATCGCAATCTGTTTCTGACGCTGGTGTGCGTGCTGCTGGGCTTCGGCGTGCTGATGGTCCATAGCGCCAGCGTCACATCGCGCCCCACGGAGTTCGAGCAGATTTATCTGTCCCGCCATGCGATCCATTTGATCGTGGGGGTGATCGCCGCCAGCCTCTGCTCGCTGCTGCCATCGCGGTTCTGGCAAGAGTCCGCGCCGTGGCTGTTCGCCGGGACCGTGGTACTACTGATCGCCGTGCTGATTCCAGGAATTGGAACCCGCGTGAACGACTCGCAGCGTTGGATTCGGCTCGGCCCGTTTCAGATGCAGCCGTCGGAACTGGCGAAGATCACGCTGCCGCTGTTGCTGGGAGCGATGCTCGTCAAACGACAAGAGAATTTACGGCGCTGGTTCGCAGGGACGATTCCATTTGTGCTGCCGATCGCGATTGTGCTGCCGCTGGTGTTGAAGGAACCTGACCTGGGAACGGCCGCATTTCTAGCGGTGTCGAGTGGCCTGCTGCTGTTCCTCGGCGGTTGGCCGATTCGCAACTTCGCGTTGGGGCTGTTCCCGGCTGCGGCGGTGGCGATGACGCTCAAGCCGTATCAATGGAAGCGGATCACTGACTTTGCGGCCGCCTGGTCCGACGTCGATCAAGCGTCTTACCAAGTCAAGCAGTCGCTGTTGTCGTTTGGCTCCGGAGGTTTGATGGGAGTCGGTATCGGCAAGGGCTGGCAGAAGCTGAGTTACCTGCCGGAAGCCAACACCGACTTCGTGTTCGCAGTGGTCGGCGAAGAACTGGGCCTCGTCGGTTCACTGGGCCTCGTGTTGCTGTGGGCCGGCTTCTTCGTCACCGGCTTGAGCCTCTTCCGACATCACGACCGACGCGGCTTCGAGTCTCTCGTCGGCGTGACGCTGCTGAGCCAAATGGTTCTGCAAGCGGTCATGAACGTCGCGGTCGTGACCTCGATGATGCCGACGAAGGGCATCTCGCATCCGCTGCTCAGCTATGGCGGCAGCAATTTGGTCATCAGCCTCGTGTCGATCGGCATCGTCGTGAGCTTGTCGAAGGACGCCGTGGGGCAGGTTTTCAACCTGCCAGTGCGGGACGGGCAGGTTGAAAACCTGCCCCACGTCAGGCATCCGGATTCTGTTTCGGCGGCGCGAATTTGATTTTCTCGACGTAGCGGATGATCGTCTTGCCGTCGGGACTCATTCGGCCGGTGCAGGCTCCGATCGCTTTGACGACGAAGTCGAAGTTCAATTGATAATCGGCGTCGATCTCGACCTCGATCTCTTTGCTGCGCGCGGAGTTCTCGCGGCCGATCAGTTTCAGGATTTCATTGTTGAGCGTTTGAAACGCTCCCGGCCCATTGCCGAGTTGGCGTTCACCGAGCCTCAAGCTGGCGAGACCTCCGTCCGCCGCGGCCACCAGGCGGACTTTGATATCCGGCAGGACTTCCGACTTCGCCGCACCGGCTCCCGGCGGAGGCATGTTGATGTTGAAGTCACCCTCCGGGCCGACGATCTTCAATGTGAACATGAAGAAGGTCAGCAGTTGAAACGTGACGTCGATCAGCGGCGTCGTTTGCTGCTGCAAGCTCGCGGGTTCTTGCTGCTTGATCTTCATGGGGAAGGCTCTTGCCGAAGTAGGTCAGCCTTTCCAGGCTGACTTGATGAACGGTTGACGTTGTCTTTCCAAAACGGGTCAGGCTGGAAAGCCTGACCTACTCGGTCGGTTGTTGCGCTCGCAACGCGAACTTCTCGAACTTGGCGTCTTGAGAAAGCTTGATGAATTCTTGGACTTGTCCTGTCGGCACGTCCGCGTCGGCACGCACGACGATGGTCACGTCGGCGAGTTTGACGGACTTGGCCTGATAGATGCGTGCCTCTTGCAACAATCGCTGTTTGTAATCGGGGACACGCAACTCCTCGCCCGGCAGGAACACGAACGGCAGCGGATCGAGACGGCTGCCGTCCTTGGCTCGCTTGAAGCCGATGTTGACGACCAACTCGTGCTCGATCTTCATTTCGGGCGGCTTCGCCAGCGCGTCGGTCGGCAGACGCACGCGCTCATCGACCTGCGTCTGATCGAAGTTCGTGACCATCATGAAGAAGCTGATGAGCTGAAACGTGAGATCCATCATCGGCGTCATGTCCATTTCCGCCGACGGCATGGGAGGCGACTTGAACTTCATGGGAGTGGTCCGTGAGGCGATGACGCCGCTTCCAAACAAACGAATGAAAAATGAGAAATGGAGAATGACAAATGCAAAATGACAGACCACTCACATCACATTTTGCATTCTCCATTTGTCATTTCTCATTTTCCATTTCTCGCCGCACTAAGCTGTCGGAGCCGCCGATGTCGCCGCTGCCGGCCGCGCCTGCATCCGTTTCAGCAAGTCTTCGCCAGAGCGGCCGACGTCGAACATCAGCCGAATCAAGTGATTTCTCAGCAGGCTGTAGGCGATCATCGCCGGGATGGCGACGATCAGACCTTCCAGCGTCGTGACCAGCGCGAGCTGGATGCCCTCGGCCAGTTCGGAAGGCTTGGGAGTCGTGCTGGAATTAGCGATTTCGTCGAACGCCTGCACCATGCCCTGCACGGTGCCAAGCAATCCGAACATCGGAGCGGTGGTTGCGATTAGCGCCAGCCAACTCAGCCGATGTTCGAGCGCCATGTTTTCGTCCTCGCCGGATTCGCCCATCGCCGCGAGCGCCTCGTCCGGACCTTTCTGCAACTTGGCCATGCCGACGACCAATAACCGCGCCAGCATCGACTCGTCTTCTTTGGCGGTATTAAACGCCCCTTGATAGTCGCGAGCGGTGAGCTTGCCTTCAAACTCCGACAGGAAATCCGGCGGCATGAATACCGTCCGGCGAATCTGCATGATGCTCATGATGATCAGCGCCACCATGATGAATGACTCGATGAAGACGCACGCGCCGAACGGCCCGGAGGCGTCGATCAGCCATTTCAAGAACGTCTTTTGTTGCGGCACGTCGGCCACCGGCTCGGCGGCCGGCGCAGCCTTGGCTGGATTCGCGACCGGTTCGGCCGCGTCAGGCATGGCTTCGTTTTGAAAAGCATTCGCCGGGGCCGCGAATGGCAGGACGCTCATCAGAGCGGTCAAAAACAGAGCAGCAAGAACGAATCGCGCTCGGCGATGCAGTTCGGACGATGGTCGATCCAACGACATTGTGGTCTCCGAGTGGGGCAGGTTTTCAACCTGCCCGAACAAGAACTTTTCACAACACTCAACGAGCCGACGAATCGGAACTTCGTCGTCAAAGGACTGGCAGGTTGAAAACCGGCCCCACGAATTCACTTGGCCGCGTCGCCGGTTGCGGCCGCGCCGTCGGCTTGCAGCTTCTTGGCCCATTCGCTGTTTGGGTACTCTTCCAGCAACTCGTCACGAGCTTCGGCGGCGCGATCGGGCTGGCCGATGGTCCCCGAGATCTTCGCGAGGTGGTACAGCGCTTCCGCTTTGGCAGCCTTCTGTTTTGGGAACAGCACGGGGACGTGCAGGTAGGCCAGCACCGCGTCCTTCATCTGCTTCTGAGCTTGATAGCAGTCTCCTTGCAGCACGTAGGCGACAGACATGGTCCCCGCTTCTTCGGTCGAGGTGGCTTTGATGATTTCGTCGATCAATTTCAAAGCCTCCTCGTGCTTGGATTGCTTGACGAGACAAGCCGCTTTGCCGACTTGGGCCTCTGCTCGACGAGCCTTCTCGGCGTCCGTTTCGGCACTGCCTGAGGCGGCTTCTTCGAAGGTCTTGTTCGCTCCGTCGATGTTGTTCTGCTTGAGTTGCATGCGGCCGACGGCGACCTTGGCCGCAGTTTGAAAATCTTTCCAGGGAGCTTTGCCCAAGCCTTCAAACGCGGCCTGAGCTTTCGCGTAGTCCCCCTTTGCGGAGTAAAGCTGACCGAGATAGCTTTGCGATTCGTAGAACCCGACATGTTCGGGATTCGCTTTCAAGAACCCTTCCATCTTCTTCACGGCGTCGTCGATTTTGGAGTCGTCCTCGAGCGCCTGCTTGGCCATCGTGCGGGCGATCAAGTAATCGAGATACGTCTTGAGCTTGCCGCTGGCGTCCTTATGGACTTCGGTGTACGTCTCCAGGGCCTTCTCAAAGTTGCCGCGTTCCTCATCCCCTTTGGCGATGTTGAGCTTGGCGGGTTCCCCTTCCCACTTGATGGCAGCGATGTCGTTGGCGGGAATCTTCACCGCGTCGCCCGTCTTGGGCTTGATGGTTACTTCGGTCTTATTCGCCGTGCTGATCTCGCCCAGGATCTGTTTGTTGGTGCTCTTCACCGTGACGGTGTCGATCGCCCAGATCGGCGAAGCGGTCAGGACGATTGCGGCGATGGCGAAGTTGCGGAATTTGGTCATGGTGTGAGTTCCGGAAAAAGTAGCCGCGTTCGTCAGAACGCGGGGTGAGGCGTAGTTTGCCCGCACTCTGGCGAGTGCGGCTACGATTGAATTCATGCGTCTTTCGGCCGAGTCGGTTTCTTAACGGCTTTCTTGGTCACTGTCGTTTTGCGTCGCGTGGCGACGTCTTGCATATCAAACACTGGCCCCGCCGCCGGCTCGTCCGCAGCAGCCGAGAACGTGACATCGTTGGAATCGTGAGACACTCGCGCCGACCGCTTGGGGTTCTTGTTCTTGAGGACCATCCAGACGGATGTGCCCCCGCCCCCCACCAGGATGAGAAGAAACACAATAACAGCCATTGCGCCTCCGCCAGACGGCTTCGGAGTCTCGGTGGCCTCTGCCTTTGTTTTCTTCTCGGATTTGGCGATTGCGGTTTTCTCGGTTTTCGGTTTGGCCGGCGCGGCGGCGATCACCAAAGTCGTCGGACGTTCGAGCGGATTCGGCGATTGCCCCAGGTCCGATTGAATCTGGCGATAGAGCCGATCGAACTTCTTCCACCAGTCGTCCGGGATATCCACCGTGATGCGGACGAAAGTCTCGATCACGCTCTTGGCCGTTTCCAATTCCGCCTGCTTCTTCGCCGTCGTGGGCTGAGCTTGTCCCATTTTTTGACGGCAAAGGGAAGCGTTGTACCAAGCCTCATACAGCTTGTCGCCGTATCGATCGCGCGTCTCCGTCCGGCCGTCGGCTATCAAGCGTTGCAGGCGTGTGCTGAGCTCCGTCCAACCCCAAACTTCCCCTTTCTGGCCACGATTCACGCCGTCCACGGCCTTCTTGAGGAAGTCGGTTTTGCCGACGAGTCCTTGATCGAAGTAAACGTAGGCGGCCTCGAACTGCACATCGGCCGCTCGCGGACGTTCGACGATCAACGTCTTGAGCAGTTTTTCCGCTTCGTCGAAGTCCCCTTGCCGGCGTTTGCAATTGGCCAGCCGCAAGCGAACTCCGGCCAGCCGGTCCTTGTCGCTGAATGCCTTCTCCTTCTTCGCGCGGTCGAGGATCGACACAAAGGTCGCAGCCGCTCGCTCAAAGTAAGTCTTCGATTCCGCAGCATTGTCGAGCGACGATTGCGCGAGTCCGTAGTACGTCTCGGCGATCCAGGTCAGCGACGACAGGTTTTGATCGCTGCGCTGATACATGCTGTCAAGGAATTGCTCGAACGATTTGCGGACCTCGCCGAACCGCTGCTGATCGCCGGCTCCTTTGAGCCGAGTGAGTTCTTTTTCGAGTTCCTTGCCAAGCTGCACATAGACCGCCGTGACCGCGTCCGCTCCACCGCTGTGCTCGGCAAGCTGTTCCAATTGCGCCATGACTTCGCGAGCGTCGTCCAACTGCTGCAAGCCGACTCGGCCACGCAGCAGCAGTTGATAGATGTGCGACGCGAACCGCGCGCTGCGAATGCTGGGATGCGCCGGCCGGCGGGTTTCGTCATCCACATGGATCGCGACCAACACGCTGTGCGGCAGCTTGCTGATCAAATCAATCGCCGGCTGATAACGCCCGCCCGAAAGCAAAATCTCCGCGAGTGCCGACTTCGACGCGACGAGATCATCCGGCGTCTTGCTTTGCTCCGGAATTTTCTTCTGCAACCGGTCGATGCCTGTTTGCAGGAAGCGTTCCGCATCGCCGCGCCATTTCGAAAGCTCTTCGGGAGTCGGACGCAGCGTGATGTCTTCCTCAATCGAACCCATCAAGTATTGCTGCCACAGCGCTTGCCCTGCGGAGCATTGAGCCTCCGGAAAGTTTTCGGCGGTTTCCGGAACGCGTAGGAACCATGCCGCAGCGATCTTGGGCTGATCGGTCTGAGCGAACGTGCGGCCGACGAGCATTCGCGTTTCATTTGCCTTCGAGTGCGACGGCCATTTCGCGGTGATGTACTCCGCCAGCCGAACCATCAGCCGCGTATCCACATCTCGCAACGGTTTCAGTTCGTTCGAGGTTTGATTGAAGCCTTTGATGTAACTGGCGACCGCGAGGTACGCCGCGTCGAGAGCCGTCTGCTCGTCTTGCTTGTCTTTCGTCGGATTGAACGCGACCGCCTCGGCACAGATCGCCGCCTCATACGGCTTGTCGGCGAGGTAGTAACCGTAAGCCAGCAGATAGCGGCACTGATTCAAGTCGGCGCGTGTCGCCGACTTGTCCGCCAGCGCGAGCGCCAGCCGCAGGACGCGGATTTGATCTTTGACCAGCCCACGGTGATCGGCTCGCAGCTTTTCGATTTCGTCGCGTGCCTGCTTGTTCTGGATCGACGCATCGAGTGTGGTCTTCTTCTCCCCCGCGCGTTTCACCAGGTCTTGGCCGAGCGTGAACGCCGAATAGAAATCCTTCGGATCACCCTCGCCGTCTTTGCCTTTGAGCCGCAGGTTGAGATCACGAACCCGCTGCGTCGCGAGATCGCGATAGGCACCGGGCCATTTCGAGAGCGTTGTCAGGTGCGTGATCGCTTGCCGCAGGAACTTGTCTTTTTCGGTGGTCGAGATGCCGCTGCTGTCGGCCTGCTTTTCCAGAGCCGTGACCAATTCCCAACGCACTCCCTGCCCGGCCGCGCTGCGCTGTTCGATTTGTTTGGCCGCTTTGATCCAGTCCTCGGCCTCGACGATCGCCATCGAATACTCGCGCCGCTGATCGTGGTTGAGGCAGATCAATCGGAAGTGCTTGACTTGATCCTGTAACGGCTTCAAACCCTCCGGCGGATGCGTCAGCAACTCGGCATAGATGCCGAGTGCCCGTTGCGGGTCGTTCATCTCTTCGTAGCACTTGGCTTCCCACATCTGCGCGTGCAGGCCACCGACCGTCGAGCGGTATTTTGTGAAGATGCCATGAAACAATTCGACCGCCTTCTTCAAATGGAAGTTGCGGTTCGTCGTGCTGGGATCGTAGGTCTGCGCTTCCTCGAACTCACACAGGGCGACATCCAACTGCGCCCGCATGTAATTGATCTCAGCCCGATGCCGAGCCTCAAACTTCACCGGATCGGCGGTCTTGTCGATGAACTTGGGGAACGCATCCCACGCCGATTTGTATTGATCGTGAGCTTTCTCGAAGACCGCACGGGCGAGCGTGATTTGTTCGCGAGCCTTATCCTGAAACTCCGAGTGATTGTCTTTGTTGGCCGGCAGCTTGGCCTGCAAGATGTCCACGCGAGCCTTGCTCAGCAGCAACCCGGCCCGCGTGCTGTTCGCCGTCGCGGCCAGCGGATGCTTCGGGCTTTCCTTCGTAAACTGTTCGAGGAACCCCAAAGCCTGGTCGAGCTGCCGCTGCTGCGTCTCCGGGCTGACCGAATGCTTGGCCGATTCACTGAGCGTCACCGCTCGTTCATACGGAATGAGCACTCGCAGCTCTGCTGGCAGATCGGGCCTGTCCTGAAGCTGCTCCAAATACAGCATCGCCCAGTCGTAATACTGCCGTGCCCGCAGCCCGTCGAGAAACTCGCGCATCGGTTCGACGGCATGACCGCGCCCGCCGAGACTCAGCACGAGTCCGGCACTCACGATCAACATCCACAGCCCACGCAGCCTCATGGCGACTCCCATTTCGATCCGTCCCGCAGTTCGTTCTGCGATCGGACGAAGGGTACGTCTCTCGAAAAGCGTTCGCAAGAACACGGCCCGCTGCCGTTGTCGCGGGGATTTTCGGAGAAGAAAGATTTCACGCAGAGGCGCAAAGCTCGCAGAGGGGAATTCCTCAGGCTCTTCCTCTGCGAGCATTGCGCCTCTGCGTGAGACCTCTGCCTCCCTCACTCCGCCAAACCATTCACCACGCGAGAGAGGCCATCCTTGAGCAGTTCCGTTCCGAAATTGATCAGCAATCCAAGTCGCATGTCCGCCAGCCGGAGATACGTCAGCAGAATCTTCTTGTGGACCGGGGCCACGGCTTCCAGGGACTTGAGTTCGACGATCAGCAAGTTCTCGACAATCAAGTCCGCACGGAAACCAACCTCCAGTTTGACCTCGTCCCAGATCACGGGGATAGGCAGTTCCTTCTCGACGCGCAGACCGCGCTTACGAAGTTCGTAGAGCAGCACTTCCTGGTAGACGGACTCCAGCAATCCCGGCCCCAACCGGCGATGAATGTCGATCGCGCAGTCAATCACGATGCCGGAGAGTTCGTTGTGTCGCATGAGGTTGGTCCTTGGGAATTGAGGAAAGAAAGATTTCACGCAGAGGCGCAATGCTCGCAGAGATTTAGAATACCCTCTCCCCTCTCTGCTCGCTGGAATCGAGGAAGGAAAGATCTCACGCAGAGGCGCGAAGCTCCCAGAGTTTTAGAAAACCCTCTCCCCTCTCTGCGAGCCCAGCGCCTCTGCGTGAGACCTGTCTTAGTTCTTTAAGGGGTAAGACAGACAGGTTTCACGCAGAGGCGCAAAGCTCGCAGAGTTTCAGGAAACCCTCTCCCCCCTCTGCGAGCCCTGCGCCTCTGCGTGAGACCTGCCTCCGCATTCACAGGGCAAGGAGATCCGGGTCGCGGGCACCGCTGGTCGAAGCTGCCAGCGAAAGTCGCCGAAGACCTCGCTGCCGGAGTACACGTCGTCTGCGTGGTCGAACCCAAGGAGGAATTCGTGCTGGTCGACACTCCCGACGCTGCGCCGCGACAACTCTCCGGCGACGACCTCCTCAAACTGCCGGACGTGCTGCCCGGATTCTCGGTTCGAGTGCGCGAGTTTTTTGAATTGCGAGGCGGACGGCATCACTCGACCCGGACGCATTCGCCATCCACCGGAATCCCGCCGCAGTCCCAGCCGCCACTCATGCCAACTTCGCAGCTTCCTCTCTATACCGCATGTGGTAATTCAAGAGTTGTTTAACCGTACGCCGCAGGCACGCGCGTTTCCGAACGCGCGTGCCTGCGGCGTACGGTCAAACGATCGTCCGAAACATCTCACTCAGAGCCGCGAACGGTATAATGTCGGCGAATCGCTTTTTCCAACGGCTGTGGAATTCGGACTGTTTGCCCCTCGCTGAGGTAGATGGCCGACAGCTTCTTCAGCCCCACCAACGGCGTCAGGTCGCTCACCCCTGTGCCGTAGAGTGAGAGCCACTGCAACTGTCCCAGCCCATCCAGCGGCCCGACATTACTCACTTCCGTGCCATCGAGCCGGAGCCACTGCAACTTTTCCAGCCCGGCCAGCGGCCCGACATCGCTCACTCCTGTGCCGCGCAGGTTCAGCTCAATGACTTGGAACTCCTGCGCGGCCTCCACGAGCCGTTGGGTGATCGCCAATCGCTCCCCCTTGTCCGCCGTCAACAAGGTTTGAGCCACGGTCGGCGTGTGCAACGAAAAGTGGTCTTCATGTCGCTTCTGGGCCGCCATCTCCCAATGGCAGCAGGCGTGGATCGCCCGCTCACGCTCAGCGGCGTCGAACCCCGCCTGCGAATCAATCGCCAGCCGAGCCAACAGCACCACGCAATTCCGGTTCGCGTCGTCTTTCCTTTTCGTAGCCTCGCTCGGCGGAGTGAACCCCACGCCTGCCAAGTCTTTGCCGAAGAGACAATCCCGCACATCGGGGAGCCAGTCCTGCTGCTCCGTCGCCAGCAATTCCACCAGGAAGACCAGCGTCTCACGCCACACCGACTCGTTCGCATACCGCGCGAGATCCTTCTGCCAAGCCCCCTCCGGAGTCTTCGACATGTCCCCCCGCGCCCAGAGTGGCGAGACCACTTTCTGCGTGAGCAGGCTCGCGGCAAAATACTCCTGAAACGACAGGTGCTGAAACGCAAACTGATCCTGCCCGCGCGGCAACAACAGCCCGCTCCGCTTGGCCAGGTAGTCCACGAACTCCCCCGCATCGTGCGGCTCGACCTTCTTCCCAGACTCGACCATCGCCGCCGCAATCCAGCCACGCACCTCGTCCCCTGTCGCCAGAATCTCGCCGCTGCTCTTATTCGTTTGCGACCGCCGGCGCTGCATCTCGAAACCGACCCGCGCCAGCCACTTTCGCCGATCGGTCCACTCTTCCGTCGTCCGCTGCAGCTTCCGCCACTGGTCGATCGTCTCCAGATAGGCCTGCGCGATCTTCGCATACAGCCGCGCTCGGCCATGCGGCAACGTCGCCTCGATCCGATGGATCAGCGCCATCATCGTCAACAAAATCGGAATCCGCCCCAGCCGCTGCGTCGATTCATGCCCCCGGATCGCCTGCAAAAAGTCCGCCGTCGACTGCTCCCGCTTGTATTCCGTTTCCTCGCGAGCCACGAACCAGTTGTGAGCAAACTGGTCCACCTGCTTGTCGTTGAACGGGACGACGGAAAGTTGGGTGGCGACCATTTCTAGATCACTCTCCACGAATCCAACGGATGGCCGGCGATGGTCGAAGTTGACCTCGTCGTACCCGACCACTCGCGACGTGAGGAGCCAGCGGCAACCGGGCAGCTTTTCCATCCCCTTCCAGACCGCATCACGAAGTTCGCGGCGTACCGCCGGGTTGCCGATCTCATCCAGGCCATCGAGCATGATGATCGCGCGCCCCTCCTGGAGAATCGTGGGGAGATCGGCCAAGTCCAGCAGCGTCGCCAGCGGTTGATCGAGGAACGCGCGCAGCAACTTGTCCCACGTCACCCCCTTTTCGATCCCCAGGTTCCGCAGCACGAAGGGCAACGGCACCAGCCTCCCCAACCGCTCGATCCAGGAACTGGCCCCATCGTGATGATGCCGAGCTAACCGCCAGGCGATCCAACTCACCAACGTGCTCTTGCCCGTCCCCGGATCGCCGAGCACCACCAACTTCCGATGCTGTGCGACGGCGTCGAGCACCGGCTGGGTCGGAGGCCAATCCTTGGGATCGGTGTCGGGGGAGACCTGCCGCTCGGCCAACGCCGGCTCGACATACAAGCCCTCAATCGACACGTTCGGGTTGTCCTTGAGCTGCGGCAAACCCAGGAACTGGATCGTCCCATGCTCCTGCTCGACCAGCTTCAAATACAAGTCGAGCGCGATCCGCTTCCGGTCAACGTCTCCCTCCCCCTTCTCCTTCACCCAGCGCACCAACGCGGCCGAGATCTGGATGGAGTTGGGCTCATGGTTGAACCGATCCGACGTGCCGCTCTTCCCGTCCTTAATGTCGGCCCGCCACTGTCGGAGCTGCTTGTCCTTCTTCCGCTCATCCCATTCGGTCTTCCAGAGTGCCTCATCGTCGAGCAGAAACGGCAGCACGTCGATGCCGAGTTCCTGCGCCTTCGCGACCTCTTGCTGCGTGATGCTCAGCTCGTCCCCCGTCGGCACATGCCCGCGACGCCGAGCCACCAACAACACGCACAGCGTGCAGCCCTCCAGCCGGTTGACCGACAGCACCTTCGGCTTCTGCGCGGCACTCGTCCATTCCTCCATTGGATCGACGAAGAACCCCGCCTTCCGCAACTCACGAATGACGTGTGCCCGGTGCTCCTGGAGATCGAGAAACGTGGAAGAGACGAACGCTTTGTAGTCCATCATCGAACTCCCGCGGCGGCGGCCGATCTCGTCGTCGGCAGCCCGCCGCTTTCCCACGAATGGTCAGTCAGCCGATCTGAACAGCAGACTATCGCGACGTACCAAGAGCGGCAAACCTCGCGGCTGAACAGTACCGCGTTGCTCCGACGATCCACAACAAGATGTCGAGCACCATCGTCGGCGTGATGCGGCGATCGCGGAAGAAGACGTCGAATCATTCTGACGCTGGATCAAGGCTGGTCGGTCGCTGGCAGTCCAGGTACTGTATTTGGCGTTCTGTTCTTGAAGCGGCTTTCCAGATTCGACGAATGACAGGAACCTTGCGATGTGCCAACTGACACTGGAAGTGGATGACGAAGTCCTCGCCCAAGCCGAAGCGGTTGCCGAGACGGAAAACACAACGGTGACGACGCTCCTACGGAACTTTGTGGAATCGCTGGCGGCGCGGTCTTCGGATCGAACGGAGCAGGCTGGGAAGCGTCTGCAAGCGACTTTCGACAAGCTCGGTCGCGACATGGGGGAACGCCAATGGACGCGGGAGAGCCTTTATGAGCGATAAGGTCTTCTTCGACTCCAACATTCTCATTGACGCCTACGACACGCGAGACTCGAACAAGCAGAACCAAGCTCAAGCACTGCTGCTCAAAGTCACAGAATCTCAAACGGCGGTCCTGTCCGCGCAGGTGCTGGGCGAATTCTTCGTCGTGGTGACCAGAAAAATCCCGCAGCCGATGACCTCGTCCGAAGCCGGCGAAGTGATTGCGGAACTGGGAGCCATGGAAGTTGTCCCGCTGGATCTTTCCCTCGTTCAGCGAGCGATCGCCACCCAGCAAAAGTACGGCACCTCGTATTGGGACTCGCTGATCATCTCTGCCGCCGAACGCGCGGGCTGTGTCCGAATCTTTTCCGAAGACCTGAACAACGGCCAGTTGTACCACGGCATCGAAGTCCAAAATCCATTTCAGCCGCCGGTGGTTAAGAGCATTTAACAGAATGAATTGAACTCGCGCGTTCAAAGGCGAGTCGCAGGAGCGACTCGCTTACGTAGCTCAGTCGCTCCCGCGACTGAGATTTCACTGTGTTTGACGCACTTCGATCTCTGACCAGGAAACGTCGCGGCGAACCAGCACCGCGCGGCTTCGACAAAAGCAGCAACCCGCCGCTCATTTCACAACTGCCGCCGGCGGTGCCATCCATTTGCCGATCTGATTCTGAGCCGCGTAGATCGCCACGGCGGAAATCAGCAAGTAGGCGATCCATAAGAAATGGTCGCCCATGAAGGACGGCGTGATGCGGCGGTCGGTGCGGCGGTAGCGGAAGTAGACGGTCACTCCGCTGATCAGCGGCAGCATCAAGCCCTGAGCAAAGCCGCCGACGATTACCATCTGACGCGGGTCTTTGAACGTGAAGAACAGAATCAATGCGATCACCGGAATCAGCAGCGAGAAGCGGTGAATCATCTTGGCTCGTTGTTCGGGGCGTTCGTAGCGGACGAAGCCAGCCAGGCTGAAGAAGTCGGCCAGCAACCGCGAGTTGCCCGCGCTGGAGATGTAGAGCGTCTTGAACAACACTGCTCCCGCCCCGATCAGAAATACGATGACCGTCCAAGTGCCGAACGTATCCTCGAACATGTGGGACAGCGTGAGGATCATCTTGGTCCCCTTCGGGTCAAGCCCCTGCGGGTGCAGTACCGACGCTCCCATGAAGTAGAACGCCAGCGTCGAGATCGTGAAGACGATCATGCTCACCCAAGCATCCAGGTGCATGACGCGAATCCAGCCGCGAGCACGCCGCTCCCACGCTTCGCCCGGTTCGCAGCGGCCGGCATACCGGGCATAGCCTTTCTCCAGGCACCAATATGGGTAGGCAAAGAGCTCCGAGGCTCCGACACCGGTGATGCCGAACGCTCCGAACGCGGCGGCGATGCCCGCAGCCGGGAGGGCGAACGTCAGGCCCTCCGCCACCTCCGCCCACGGAATCGGGTACTTCGTCGCCGGCAGCGCGCACGTGGCCGTAAACGTGATCAACGTCAGGCCGACCACCAGCACCGTCGTGATGAATTCGATACGCCGATAACTGCCGCTCCACAACAACCCCACTGCGGCAAAGCAGGTCAAGACGGCCCACGGAGACTCCGGCCGTAGACGAAAGGAGTCCGCGACCGACGGCAAGGTTCCGCTCAGCAACTCGATGAGGCTGGCCGACACCTTGGGAAACGCGAGATTCAGCGATTGCCCCACCGTGCCGGTCATCGCGCCGAGCTGAAAGATCGTCGTCAGCATCATGAACAGCCAGCACCAGAGGATCCAATGGGCTCCGATCTTCAGGCCGGGCAATTCGTTGATCGCTCCCAGCGTCGGTTTTCCGGATGAGATCGCGTAACGGCCCAGTTCCGTTTGCACGAAGACTTTGATGATGCAACTGAAAATGATCAGCCACAAAAACAGGAAACCGTGATTCGCCCCTAGCGAGGTGGTCAGCAGCAGCTCGCCCGAACCAACGATCGAGCCGGCCAGGATGATGCCCGGACCAATTTTCTTCAGCGCGGCCCACAACGAAACGGGAGGTTCCTGGATGGCATCGTTTGGCAGGGCATACGGGTCGTATTCGAGGGCATCCGACATCAGCGGTCCTTTCGCGGTGGAGTTGGGGCCGCTCATGTTGCAGGCTTGAGCCGGCAAAGCAAGCGTTGGATCGAAAAGTAGACGGGTCACTCCGTGACCCGAAATTTCCGGTCACGGAGTGACCGGTCTACTTGGAATCTCCCTCGGCTTCACAGCTTTCGCGAGCATCGCCTATAGTCCGCCCGCTCACGGACTCGAACGGGGCCTCTCAGAGACTTCCATGAAAACACGGTTGTTTGTATTCGCACTTGGAGCGGCCACGTTGTTGAACTGGTCCGCACCGCTGCCAGCGCAGCACCAGTCCATCGCTCTCTTCAGCGCATTGGCGACTCCCATTTGGTTCCAGCAGCCGGAGCCAACGATTGATCTCGAACCGGCTCCGAAGACGGAAGCGTCTCCCAATGTTGCGTCCAAAAAAGCCGCCGAACCGAACCCCGGCGGTTTGACGCTCGGTTGGAAGCAGATGAAGGAGTTGTTTCTGGGCTACAGCAGCGTGCCGATGTGGACGCTCGTGGCTTGCTCGGTCTTGACCCTGATGTTGGTCATCGAACGCTTGACCGCGCTGCAGGCTCGCCGCGTGATGCCGCGCGCGTTCGTGACCCGCTTTCTGCAACGGTTGCGAGAAGGACCGTTGGACTCCGCCAAGCTGAACGAGCTGAGCGAAGTCTGTCGCGAGAACGGCAGTCCGATTTCGCGGTTCTTCACCATCGTCCTTGAGAACGCCGGGCGACCTTCCTTTGAGATTCGCGTCACGATCAGCGACTTCGCCGATTCGGAGCTGTTTCATTTGCGCAAAAACATTCGCGCGATCAGCGGCTTGGCGATGCTCGCTCCGTTGCTGGGATTGTTCGGCACGGTGCTGGGGATGATCAGCGCGTTTCATGCGCTGTCACAGCAATCCGGTTCCGGCAAGACCGAGCTGCTCGCGTCCGGCATCAGCTTGGCGCTGATCGCGACGGCCAGCGGCTTGGCGGTCGCGATCGTCGCCTCGGCTGCCTACTACTATTTGCTGGGTCGCATGGACCGGCTGATTCAAGAAATGGACGTGCTGACCAATCAAGCGGTGGCGTTAGTCTCCAGCGACGGCCGCGCCCGCGAGGGAGACAAGAAGGTGCGTCGCGGGCCAGCGACCCCGAACGCAGAACAAAAGTCCGCGTGATTCTTCGTAGCCGCGTTTCGCCAGAACGCGGTCCTCTTCGAGCACACTCCCCGCAGTCTGGCGACTGCGGCTACGTTCAAACCGATGCTGCACAGCAAATCCAACAGCGCTGAAGAGCCGCTCTTCATCAATCTCACGCCGATGATCGACGTGATTTTGACGCTGCTGATTTTCTTCATGGCGGCGACCAAGCTCTACGACTGGGACGAACAGAAACTGGACGTTCAAGTTCCAATCGTCTCCAGCGCTCAGCCGCTGACCGATGCTCCGGACGACATCAAGCTGCGCGTCTCGCGCGAGGGAACGATCGCCTACAACGAAGACGTGATCGACGTCGCCGAGATGAAGCGGCGGCTGCAAGCCGCTCGGCGAAATTATCCAGATCAAGGGGTGATGATCCGCGCCGACGGCCGCGTTGCGCATCAGAAGGTGGCCGAGGTCATGTCCGCCTGCCACGCCGCTGGCATCGGCCGGATTCTCTTCTCCGTGCGAGAAGTCGCTGACGAATAAGCGATGAGCATGGATCGCGTCGTTATAGCCGCAAACCTCAGGTGTGCGTGTTTCCTTATGGGCGTCACCGAAACCTGCGTACTTGCGGCTGGGATATTCGTGGACGCTTGCGGTCATGCGGGGCGGCTTGGTCGGGTGCGCGATCACACCAGAGCACGCTTGCGAGCAGTGCAGCCAGAAACTCTCCGTTTGAACCACCGCCAGCCGATGCTTGGGGGAACAATGACGGCGGGTCAAGACTTGGACATTGCCTCCAGAACGAGTCGAGTAAAGCCTGCTCCTCCGACTTGGGATCGCCTTCTGAATTGAGCGGCTTGGCTGGGGGATTGTTGTTCTCCTGTGGCTTCTCGCTCGCGGGGACTTGCGTCTCTTTTTGATGGCGAATCGGCGGCTGAGCTGCTCGTGGCCGATGAAAGAGTTGTTCTTTCCAGGGGTCTTTCTGCGGAGCCTCGCCCTCGTCCGTATCGCGTGAATCATCCGCGTGGCTGCGGTATTTCTCGAACGCATCGTCGAGACCGATCAGATACCGCGCCAGTGGCAAGAGGTCGCTGACGGAAGAGCGTGTTGCAATCCGAGGCCGACGACTGCGGCCATCGCCACGCTCCTCGTCTTGCTGTGAACCAAAGCCGAGCACCGCCACTGCTGAGTAAACACTTTTGTTGAGGGACACAATGACGGCGGCGCTAAAAGCTTCGGCAAGCGTAGACGCCGGGGTCGTCAACACGAGCTTGTTGTGTGAAGAAATGCTCGACAACGCGAGTCCTGCGATCGAGGAGGGAATCTCGCTGCTCGCACTTGGAATCCGCAATCTTAAAACCGTGATGGAATCATTGCTGTCGCCAGCGCTGAACAGCAACCGATCACCGGAACCGGATCTGAAACTGACGGAAAACCCAGTGGAATTGACGGAAAACCCCGTGGTCACGAAGAAGACATCGTCGTTTAAGAAAACGGAAATCCTGTCCGAACCTCGGCTGCTGACGAGCACTTGAAATAGACCAAAGCCTTGCTGGACCACCACCAGAGAACTCGGCAACGCAGGGGTGCCAGTGAGTGCAAGCAGCTCACTCGACACGATCAGTTGCCCCAATCGAGGGCGAAGAACTTCAACGGTGCCATCCGTGATCGCAACGACGACCTGACCGTTCGGGAGAGCTTGAGCGGCCGCCACCTGACTGCTGGAAAAGACGACCACCGCTCCATTGCTGGGATTCGACAGGTCAAAGCGGACGAGCACACCGGTTGTTCTCACGGTGAAGCCGACGCCGCTCGCGCCCACGAAGGTGGGTGGCTGTTCCACCATGCCGCCAAGACTAAAGAGCGTCTGCGGGTGCGAGTCCTCAAAGACGCCATCGCCTAAGCCGATCAAGGAGGTCACGGTGCCGCTGGTGCCGTTGGTCACGACCAGATCGGGAATGAGGTCGCTGTTCAGGTCGCGAACCGCCACTCCGATGGGGCCGGCTCCACCAGATTGCAGTCTTGGGCCGGCCATGCCGAGCCACTCGCCGTTGGATCCGTAGCTGCCGAACAGGACCGAGATGTCGTTGCTCCCTTGATTCGCGACAAGCAAGTCGGGGATGAAATCATTGTTGATATCGGCAACGCTGACGCTGGCCGGAGCAGTGCCGACAGAGTAGGTCTGAGGATTGGGAGCGAAGACCGGCCTGTCGCCTGTAATCGAAGTGAGTTGAGAGACAACGACCGCGTTGCCGCCGGTACTCACGACGATGGCATTCGGAAAGGCGGCGGCGCGGTCTAGCCGCGACCATTCCACGTCGCCCGGCGAAAGTTGCGAAAGGTCGTTCGCGCCAACCGTCGGAACCACGATAAACCCTGTCTCGGAAGCATTGCGTACCTGCACCGTGACACGGTTCTGCGGTTGATTCCCGACGAGCAAGCCATCGCGGCCGGGGCCAAACAAATTCGGCGCGACCGACAGGGACGACGCGCTGAGCAGGCAACGAACATCCAATTGTTCCGCGACACACCGCGCGACCGGCGGAGTGCGCCGTGAACGGCGGCGTTGAGACCAAGCTCGGCATCGAAAGAACACAGATCGTTTCCTCACTGTTTCGACAGCGTCTCTTTTTCCAGTTGCACGAACCGCGGATGTTTGCGGAAGGGGGTCAATGCCTTATCGGTGCGGACTTGAGTGGTCCAGAACGCTGACCGCTGCTCGTCGGGCAGCAAGGCTAAGGCTTCACTGATCAATTCAAAAAATCGGGCTTCGCCGGTTCCTCCGGTCTGGGCGTGGATGCGGGCCACGCTGTAGATCAAACGCGGGGTTCGAGGTCCGAGCCGCAATGCTTCTTCGGCGTCTTCAAGAGCCGCACGCGACTGCTTGGCGATGGCCCGTACAAAGCCTCGGCCAGCGTAGGCGTCGCTGTTCTTGGGATCGAGTTCAATGGCCAATTGGAAGTCGCGTTCCGCCAGCTTCGGCGCGTCGTAAACCAGATGAGTCCATCCTCGATAGGCCAGCACCACGGAGGTCGGTTGCAGTTCGACCGCCACCGTGAAGTCCTCAATCGCTCCTGGGAAATCGCCTAACTCAGACTTCGCCAGCCCGCGGCCTCGATAGACCGACTCCAGGGGTTTGCCATTTTCCAGGTAACGGTCGAAGGACTCGATGGCCTCTGGAAACCGACGCAAATGAAACAGGGATTTGGCTCGCAGCCGCTGGGCCAGCGAGTGATTCCTTTGGATGCGCAAGGCGACCTCAAACGCGGCCAGCGACTCCTCGTACCGCTCCGCTTGCAACAACAGCTTTCCACGCTCAACGTGATCGTCGATCTGGAATTGGTTGTTCGTGTTCTCACGCTGGATGGCCTGATCGAGGTCAGCCAGCGCCAGCGCCGGTTCATCGCGATCAACACGAAGCCGCGCTCGCAGGCGATAAAGGTGCGCCAGCGAGGGTTCGCGTGCGATCGCAAGCTCAAGCTGCTTCAACGAGGAATCCAAGTCATTGAGCCGGTGGTAGGCTTGGGCCAGGTTGACGAACGCCTGATACTCGGTCGGTTTGAGTTTGATGGCGCTGTTCAAGTCGGCGATGGCATCGTCGAACCGTTCTTGTTGAATTCGCAGCACGCCGCGATTCACGAACAGGACGTAGCGTGAGTTTTCCTCGAACGGCAACGCCAACGCTTTCTGGAAATCCGCTTCCGCCGCGTCCCACGCCCGCAGTTCCCCGTAAGCGTAGCCTCTCAGCAGATACAGCCAGACAAACTCTCGCCCTTGGGCGAGACACGCGGTGAGCAATGTCTTTGCTTCGGCATGTCGATTCTGACGGGTCAAACACAGGGCATTGAGATACAGCGACCAGAAATGATTGGGCTGCAGTTGCTGCACCCGCTCGAATTCGCCGATCGCTTCGTCGAAGTTCTCGCGGCGATAAGACTCGTCCGCCATGAGGAAGTGATCGAGCACGTTGGCGAGGGACGCGGCCAGAGCGTCTTTTTCGGCCTGAGCCGCGGCCACGTCGTCGCCCAGCCGGCTCAGGTATCGAGCCCGCCGCAGGTGATAGGCTCGTGACGGAGTGCCAAATCGCGGGGCTTGGTCGAGCAGTTGCAGCGCTGACCGTAGTTGTGCTCGTTGTTCGGCCGATTGCACGTCGATGACGGATTGTGCTTCGGTCTCGGCCAGAATCAGCAGAAGCTGATAGCAATCGCTCAGGATTTCAGCCCGTTGAGAATTTGAAAGGTACACGTCGAATGTCGGCTGCGAGTCCGCGCGGGCCGACATACCGTAGATCGCCAGAGCGTGCTCGACCGCCGTTCGCGAAGCGTTGATGTTGGCCGCCAAATCCAGACCCGTATACAGGCTGCCGAGGAACTGCGCCTCGTCGAACAAAGCGAGAAACGTTTTGAACCGCGCTTGCGAGGCTTGTCGATCGGACTCGGTTTTCAATTCCTGTTCGACCTGCTGCAGCAAAGATTCGGCGGGCGTTCGGAGCGATTTCAGTCGTGGTTCTCTGCGAATCAACGTCAACGCTTTGGTGAGATCGAGCCGTGCATTGGCTTGGTCGCCGGCGTCGAATCTCACGCGCGCACTGTCGTACAACTTTTGCCCATCGTTCTGGATTTGTGAGAGCCGTTGTTCCTCGGTCGCCTGTTCCTCGCGCTGCCGAGCCTGCCGTTCGTCAGTGCGCGCTTCGTCCAGTTGCACGCGCAGCGAAGAATTGTGCCAAGCGACGAACAGCACCATGCTCGCGACCGCCGCGGTGCTGACTCCCAGCAGCGCCACTGTCGCCGGCCGACGTTTCCCCCATTTCCAAACTCGCTCACAGCGGCCGACCGGGCGGGCTTCAATGGGATGGCCGGTGAGCCAACGCCGGAGGTCAGCAGCCAGAGCGGCGGCAGACTGGTAACGCCGCGCGGGGGCTTTCTCCAGACACTTCAGACAAATGGTCTCGACGTCGCGAGGAATGCGCGCATCCAGTTTGCGCAAGGCGGGAGGCTCTTCATTCAGAATCTGCAGGATCAGCATCTGTTGCTTGCCGCGATACGGCAATTCGCCGGTCAGCAACCGGAACAGGATCACCCCCAGCGAGTACACGTCACTGCGACGGTCGGCGTGATGCGCTTCACCGCGCGCTTGCTCCGGCGGCATGTAGGCCGGGGTGCCCAGAAGCGCGCCCTCGACCGTCATCGTGATTTCTCCCGCGTCGCGCTTGGCGAGGCCGAAGTCCGTGATGAACGGAGTGAGGGCTGGCGGTGAGACGTCGGGGACACGGGGCGAGACCTGATCGCCACGCGGTGCGGAGTGACCGCCAGACGATTGAGTGCTGCCTGACTTCCCCGCACTTCCCGACTGCCCCGCGCTCTTCGTCTTATCCTCGGTCTTTGTCTTGTCCTCGCTCTTCGTCGTTTCCCCGGTCCCAGTCGTTGCCTTGCCTCCGGACTGCCGTTCGGTCTTTGACTGCCGCTCGAACCACCGCTGCTCCTCGTCACTCGCCCCTCGGACCTCCGCTCTCACCAGGATGTTCTGCGGCTTGAGGTCGCGATGCACGACACCGGCTTCGTGCGCGTGATGCAAAGCCTCGGCGATCTGCGCACACAGCTCGACCGATTCCTGCACGCTCAAGGGGTGCGCCTCGATCCATTGATCCAAGCTGGCTCCATCAATGAAGTCGCTGGCAATATAGATGCGGCCATCTTCTCGCCCAACTTCATAGATGGAGACGATGTTGGGATGCCGTACCTGCGCGGCGGCTCGTGCTTCGCGTAGGAATTTCTCGGCGTCGGCTTCGGAGAGGTTTTCCTTCCGGGGGATCTTGATCGCGACGATGCGATCCAGTTCCGTGTCACGCGCTTTCCAGACGGCTCCGAAGGCTCCTTGGCCCAGACAGTGCAACAACTGGAAATGGCCGAGCATCCTCCCGTGAGTGCCATCGTCATGAGCCGTCTCGCCGTCCTTCGCGAGATTGAAAAAACTGCCGCACGACGGACACGAAATGTCCGCCGATGGGTCGTCGTGAGCCATCTCGATCGGATCGTGGCAGTGCGGACAGCGAATCTGCATGGTGGTGATGGATGGGCACTCTTGCCCAACTGTCGTGTGGAGAAGTCAGCGAAGCCGTTGGCAGGTCGTGTCGGCTCGATCAGCGGCTGGCCTGAGCGAGACACAACAAGGACCGTCAATCCGCCAGCGGCAAATTATTCCGTTCGCTTCATGCTATCCCACGCCGACTCGACTGCAAAAGCTCGCGACGCGGGTTCATGCCAGCGCACGTTCGAGTGGAATCCGATTGTATGGCTTATCCGAGAAGTCCGTCGCCTGACTCTCTGAGTCGGGACGCTTGCGAGAAAACTTCCGACTCGGAGAGTCAGGCCACGGTGAGAAGTCAGTTCGTGGAACTGCGCGAGCAACACACCGCGGACCTCACGTCGATCGACGAGCAGGTCAAGTCCTTGAACAAGAAGTTCGGACAGACGGCAGTCTCTGTCCTACCGGTAGGACGACGCGGCGGAGCCGCGCCGTTGAACCTGCTGCAAGAGTTGGCCTGGCAAGTCGCGGCCCAGCATCCGCTCAGTGGGGTGAAGGCTGACTAATTGGCCGAAACGGGCGTGCGACCTTACCATATTGTCCATGCCCGACTCACTCGACCAGTATCGCCTTGTGGAACAGATCGCCGCGACGCCTGACGCCGTTCGGTATCGTGCTATTCGCAAGGATTCCGCACAGCCGGTGGAAATCCAGATCTTTAAGAGCCGCGATGCGGATCGCTCGCGGCGTTGCCATCGCCGGGTGAAGCTGACGCAGATGGTGCAGGAACCCTGCGTGCGAGCGGTCCTGGCTTACGACTCGACCGTGGCGTCTCCGTTTGTCGTGCTGCCGGAAATCTCTGGCCGCTCATTGCGAGACGAGATAGGGACCGACTTGCCGGTCACCCCGAATCGTGCTCTGACGATCGTGAATCAGGTGGCGACTGCGTTGGTCGCGGCGCATCGCGTCGGACTCGCGCATGGGTCCATCGTGCCGGAGCACGTCATCATCGCCGAGTCCGTTTTGGGAAAACCACTCGCTTGCCAAATCTGCTTTGCGACCACGCCGCCCCGCAGCCGCGATGATTTTGCGGAGGATATCCGGCAGTTGGGTGACTTGTGGTTCTGGCTGACCGGCCGCGATGTCCCCGCGGAGCAAGCTGCGCTGCGTGATGACATGCGTGCGGCGGACCCACTCGATCGTCCTAAAGCCGACGACGTGTCAGGACGCTTGTACGATTGGCTCGTCTCCGACACGGCGGTCGGCGGAAGCACAATGATCGTTTCCGCTCCCGCATCGGACGAACAACCCAGCGGCCGTTCGGAAGAAATGCCGGACATCGACTGGGGCACGAACATCATGTCGGCGGAGGAGGTCGCGGAATCCAACGCGCGTGAGCAACAAGAAATCTCCGACATCCTGTCCAACCGCGGCGCGGACAGCGCCGAGCGAGGCTCGCGGTCCAAGGGGGCTCAATCGCGGCCAGCGTCAGGCATTGACCCGCTGTTGGATCGGCCGCAACTGGGACGTTTCAAGCTGTTGAAGAAGCTCGGCGAAGGAGGCATGGGAGCGGTTTGGAAAGCCGAAGATCCGCTCGACGGCAAAATTGTCGCGATCAAAGTGCTGCGGTCGGAGCTCGCTCAGAACGAACTCGCGTTAAAACGATTTCATCGCGAGGCGCGGATGCTGGCCGAAGTCGAAAGCCCGTACATCGCCAACTTGCTGGAAATCAATGCCGAGGACGGCCTGCAATACATCGTCATGGAGTTTGTGGATGGGGAGGACGTGGGTGCCTGCCTGAAGTCGCGTGGCCGGGTGTCGGAACGTGATGCGGTCGCGATGGTGGCCGATGTCGCGCGGGCACTGCGTGAAGCTCACGCACGCGGCGTCGTACATCGCGATTTGAAGCCGGACAACATGCTGCTGGTCGCCAATCCGGACGACGAGCATGCGCCGCCGCGCGTGAAGCTCACCGACTTTGGACTGGCACGCGAGATCCTGGAGTCGGAGGCGCAGCAAGTCACGAGCGCCGGGGCGCTGCTGGGGACTCCGCGCTACATGTCTCCGGAGCAGTGTTTTGGAACGGAGGTCGTCGATGCGCGCTCCGACGTCTATTCGCTGGGGGCCACGTTGTTTCATTTGATGGCGGGACGCGCACCCTTCGACGCAAACACCGTGATGGGGATCATGGCCAAGCAGAAAAGCGAGCCGGCTCCGCTCGTCAGGACGATCGTTCCGGAGCTGTCGGAAGCGGTCGAGCAAATCGTGGCCAAGTGCCTCGCGAAAAAGCCCGAGGCCCGCTTCCAACATGCCGGTGAGTTGCTGGACGAACTCGAACGGCTCCAGCGCGGCGAGCCAACCAGCATCCTGGCGCATCCGGCTGTGCCCCCCACCGACGCGCGGGACATCATGTCCTTCGACTTCGTCTGGGAACTGCGGAACTCGCCGGACAAACTCTGGCCGCACGTCTCGAACACCGAGCGGCTGAATCGAGCCATCGGCCTGTCCGCCGTGGATTACACCACCACAGCCAACCCACAAGGAGGCAGCCATCGCTTCGGCCAATTCCGCAAACTGGGCATGGCGATCGGTTGGCAAGAGCATCCCTTCGAGTGGATCGAGGGTCGCCGCATGGGCGTGCTGCGCGAATACCACGAGGGGCCATTCAAGTGGTTGACCAGCGTGGTCGAGCTGACTCCGCGATCCGACGGCGGCACGACGCTGTCACATCGCATTCAGATGGTCCCTTCCAATTTCATCGGCAAAGCCGCCGCCAGAATCGAAATCGGAGTGAAGACCCGCAGGTCGCTCGAACAGGTTTATCACCGCATCGACGCGGCGCTTTCCGGAGAACTGGGTTCGCTCGGCGATCCGTTTGAAGACGTGCCCGCTCTGCCGCCTGACAAGCAACGGATCTTGGACGCACGGCTCCAGCGACTGGTCGAATTGGGGGTCGAGCCATTCGTGGTGGAACGCTTCGGCGACTACCTCGCCACGGCTCCGGCACAGCAGCTCGCGCGCATTCGGCCGATCGCGCTCGCGCAACGCTTGTCGGTCGATGAGCGGCAGATGGTCGCCGCCTGTTTGCACGGAGCACGCGAGGGACTGCTCTCGTTGGTTTGGGACATCATCTGTCCGCTCTGCCGCATCCCGTCGCAAACTCAGGATTCCTTGAAGCTGCTGAAAGAGCACGGCAACTGCCAAGCCTGCCAGTCGAACTTTGAGCTCGACTTCGCCAACTCGATCGAGCTTGTGTTTCGCATCGCCTCGGACATCAAGGACTGCGAGACCGGCATTTACTGCATCGGAGGTCCGGCGCATTCGCCGCATGTCGTGGCACAGGTCCGGCTCAAGCCCGGCGAGAAGTTCACTTGCGATCTCAATCTGGGCGAAGGTCTGTATCGCCTGCGCGGACCCCAATTGTCATACGTCGCCGAATTCCGAGTGCTCACCGGTTCGGGAGTTTCACGCTGGGAACTGGATCTGTCGCGCGGTCCGACCGCCGACACGCCGCGCACCGTGCAAGCCGGGACGCAGTTCTTCGTGCTGACCAACGATCAAGGACACGAACTGGTCGCGCGGCTGGAGCGTGTCGCCAGTCGCACCGATGCGTTGACCGCCGCCCGCGCCGCCGCGACTCCGTTGTTCCGCGAGTTGTTTCCGGGCGAATGCCTCTCCGGCGATCAGCTCATCCGCGTCGAGCAAATCACGCTGTTACTGACCCGGCTCGAACACGCTCAGCAGTTGTACTTTGAACTGGGAGACGCGCGGGCCTTCGAGCGAGTTCACGATCACTTTCAACAGCTCAATCAAATCGTGCAGCGCGAAGGGGGCTCGCTGATCAAGACGCTGACCGAGGGCATCGAGGCGGTCTTCACCGAATCGCTCAGCGCCATGCGCGCCGGCTTAGCCATGCGCGAACTGAATGAGTCGGATCTGAGCATCGCGATTCATCGCGGACCGGCGATGGTGGCCACGCTCAACGATCACCTCGATTACTTCGGAGCCACCGTCAGCACGGCGGAACAACTGTTGGCGACGGCACAGCAACCCGGCTCGGCCGCGCAGTTGGTCGTCAGCAACGCGATCGCGATGGACGAGGCCGTGGCCGAAACCGTCGCCGCGCGGCAGCTCGCGTTTCTGGTCGAGCAGCAGCTCGCGACGGCACCGCAGGTCTGGCTGCATCGCGTGCAGCCGATCGCGCGGTGATGTCTGGCGTTCGCGCGGCTAGCTCAGATTATTCATGGCCGCGATGTAACCCGAAGCGTCAGCGAGGGAGTCATCACACACTCCCTCGCTGACGCTTCGGGTTACATCGCAGCACGCTGCTCTACCCAATGAGGAGGCCATGAATAATCTCGGCCAGGTTCTGTGACGCGGATCAGTCCGGCGACCCGTGCGATCGAGATCACTTCTTGCCGATGCAATACAAAGCCCGATCGGTTCGCAGCAGCAACTGGCCGTTGTGAACCGCGGGTGAGGCGTTCGTGCGGCTGTCGTCGTCGGCGAAGGTGTTGTGAGCCAGCAATTCATATTCGGGCTTGGCGGCGACGACATAAGTGCCGTTGCGCTGCGACACGTAATACAGCTTGCCATCGGCCAGCACGGCGGACGACCAGATGGTGCCGGCATTCGGTTCCAATCGCTTCTCGTAAACGAATTCGCCGGTCGTGGCGTTCTGACAGCAGACGAGGCCGCCGCCGTCGTTGGCCCAATACAGATGGCCGTCGAGATACACCGGCGAACCGACGTTGGAACCTTTCTTCTGTCGCCACACGCCATGCGATTCCGTGACATCGCCGTTGCCGCCGGCACGCACGGCCAATGACGTGTGGCCTCCGCCAATTGCGAACACGACATCGCCATGAGACACCACGCTGGGGCAGACGTAGCGATGCACTCCGTCCGCGTTCCAAAGCGGTTTGCCATCGTTAGGGTCGAAGCTCAGCAGACGGCTTTCCGTACTGACGACCAATTCGCGGCGTGACTTCACAGCGACCAGCAGCGGCGTATTCCAGGCCGAGCGAACTCCGCCGGCCCGCCAGACTTCTTTACCGGTCAGCTTGTCCAACGCGACCAGCGAGCCGCTCTCAACGCTCGCGTTGACGAGCAGCAGTTTGTCGAACAGCACCGGCGAGCAACCCGAACCCCAACCGTG
>CAMDEA010000110.1 GCA_945893045.1 Planctomyces sp. SH-PL62 | reverse complement strand
TCGTCGTTCGGCGATGACGCAACCCCATTCGGGGTAGATCGTGACGTTGCGACTCCAACCCAGGGTAGCCGCGAAGCGCGGCAACCCTGGGCTATGTGACTCAATCCCTTCGGGATAAAGGCAGGTTGCAAACTTCATTGCAGATGTTTCATTGCGGCTCTGCCGCTCCAAGTCCTGTCGCGCCTCTGTGGTGCCCACCTCCATTCCTTGATGGCCGGTTGGCTGCGGAGATGAGCACCACAGAGGCGCGACGGGGTACAGAGTTCAGAATCGGACGCTCTTCGGTCGAGTCTTTGCCAAACGCCGTTCGATCCGTGCGATCGCTTGTCGCAACTCTCGTCGCAAGGGACCGGTTGCCGTGAGACGCGCCGCTGCGAGAACGTCTCGCACATTGCGGTCTCCAACTCTTCCCAGCGGATGCACGGCCGCCAGCGGAGCGTCGTGAAAGACTTCGAGCAGCACCGGCACCGCTCGTTCGGGCGGCAACATCTTCGCGACCGCCGCCGCCAATCCGCCTTTGGCGGATGAGGCTCCCGAACGCCGATCTCGAACCGCCGCGATCAGCCATTCGTCGATGTTCCGCGGCCGAGTCTGATGGATGACCGAGGCAATTGCCCGCTTCAAGTCGTCATTCGTCGCCGCATCGAACAACTCAGCGAGCGCCGTTCCGTCCAACGTCCCCGATGGTGCCGCCAACAACGCCCACGCCACCGACTCTTGCAGCCGCCGATCCTCGAGCCGAGGAATCCATTCGAGCAACAACTCCGCCAGGCCGCTCGGCAACGGGTCATATTGATCGCGAATCGCCGCGACCGACGAAACCGGAAATCCTGCTTCTGCCAATGCGGCGAGGAGCCGTGCCTCGTCGCCAATCACGCGATCAACTCCTGCACGACTTGGCCATGCACATCGGTCAATCGAAAATCGCGGCCGGCGTAGCGGTAGGTGAAGCGTTCGTGGTCGAAACCGAGGAGTTTCAGCAGCGTGGCGTGCAGGTCGTGGACGTGGACCGGGTGCTCGACCGCTTTGAATCCGAATTCGTCGGTGGCTCCGTGGACGTAGCCGCCGCGCACGCCGCCGCCGGCCAGCCACATCGTGAAGCCGTGATGATTGTGGTCCCGGCCGTTGATCTTGCCGGCGTTCGAGCCTGTCTTGGGGAGTTCCACGGTCGGCGTGCGGCCGAACTCGCCGCCCCAGATGACCAGCGTTTCTTCGAGCAACCCGCTTTGCTTGAGATCGGTCAGCAACGCGCTGATCGCTTGATCGCATTGCTTGGCGAGCCGGCGGTGATTGACTTCGATGTCGTCGTGGTTGTCCCACGGCTGACCTTCGCCGTGCCAGACTTGGACGAAGCGCACGCCGCGCTCGATCAATCGCCGAGCAATCAAAATCTGCCGAGCCTGCGTGCCTGGTCCGTAAGCGTCGAGGATGTGCTTCGGCTCGCGGCTGACATCGAACGCCTCTTCGGCATCGCGCTGCATGCGGAACGACAACTCGAACGATTGGATGCGAGCCTCAAGCTGCGCGTCCCCCGGCCGTAGCTGCTGATGCCGGCGATTCAACTCTTGCAGCAGGTCGAGCTGCCGCCGCTGTTGCTTCACGCTGAGATGCGGGTTGCGAATGTTCTCGACCAGTTTTTCGATCTCGGTCGATTTCGTGTCGATGTACGTTCCTTGATAGACACCCGGCAGAAAGCCCGCTTGCCAGTTCTGCGACTCTTGAATCGGGTAGCCGCCGGGACACATCGCGATGAAGCCGGGCAAATCTTGGTTCTCGCTGCCGAGTCCGTAGGTCATCCAAGATCCGAAGCTCGGCCGCACAAGGCGCGGCTCGCCGCAGTTCATGAGCAGCAGCGACGGCTCGTGATTCGGCACGTCGGCCTGCATCGAGCGAATCACGGCAATGTCGTCGATATGTTTCGCGGTGTGCTCGAAGAGTTCGCTGACCTCGATGCCCGACTCACCGTACTGTCGAAATCGAAACGGCGAACGAAACGCAGCCCCCGTCTTTCGCTCGGTCGGCAAGTTGAACGGCAACTCCTGGCCGTGGTATTTGTCGAGCGCCGTTTTTCGATCAAACGTGTCGACGTGCGAAGGACCACCATTCATAAACAGGTGAATGACTCGCTTGGCCTTCGCGGGAAAGTGCGGCCGCTTCGGCGCGAGCGGATTCAGGTCTGAACCGCTGGCCGCGTTCGCAACAGTCGGCTGCAAGAGATCGGCTTGCTGCATGACGCTTGCGAGGCCGATGGCTCCGAAGCCAACGCCAGAGCGTGCGAGCAGTTCGCGTCGAGAAAATTGTGATGCGGGATTCATGTGGGCAACCTCGGGAGGAAGACATTGCTGGATCATAGGGAGAAGATCAAGTCGTCTCCGAAGTTGCCACGAGCCTTGTGACCCGCTTGGCTGGGTGCCGGTGTACCTTGAACGGCGACTCTTCGCAATTTTTGAAAACCCTTCCAATTGCCCAAGTGACTGCGATGTTCGCCAACTGCCGTTCTGGATTTTCCGGCAGGGTCACGGAGCAAAGCGAATCGGGTTGCGGAGAGATTCCCGATCCAAGGTGACTCTCACAGTCCGGCAAAGAAACAACGAATTGCCGACTTTGTACTTACGCAGGGCTGCGGAGAGTTTCCTCAAGTCTGCAAAACCTTGACCGAGGGGGGGCGTCGGGTAGACTTCGCCCGTTCGAGGGAGACGCAGGGAAGTGCCTCCAAGTCTGAACGCTTGAAGACTTGTCGAGTTCAGAAAACTGCTTTCCAAAGGCCGTTGCCTCACGGCCGAATGGTCGCCACAACCGTAGGTTCCCCCCAAGGTCGCTTTACTCGGTTGCATCGTTACTACCCCACCAGTCAGGGAGAGATCGTGTCTTCAGACCTCGCCAACAACGACTTCAAGGAATTGGTTCGATCGCGCACCGACCTTGTCGCGCTGGTCGGAGAGTCGGTGGCCCTGACGCCCTCGCGAGGTGGGGCCGAATTCAAATGCCTTTGCCCGTTTCATGATGATCACACTCCGTCGCTGGTTGTGTATCCCGACCGGCAGTCGTTTCGCTGTTGGGCGTGCAGCACCGGCGGCGACTGTTTCACTTGGGTCCAGGAGTTCGACAAGGTCGAGTTCCGTGAGGCCCTCGAAACACTGGCCAAGCGAGCCGGCTTGGAGATGCCGACGTTTGCCGGGCGTCGGCCGGAGAATGCGGTCGCGAAGACCGACGTACTCGACGTGCTGGCTTGGGCGGAGAATGAGTTTCATCGCTGCCTGCTCGATTCACAGATGGCCGCACCGGCGCGTGATTACTTGAAGGAGCGCGGCTTCACGGCTGAGACGATCGCCAAGTTCAAACTCGGCTTCGCACCGAATGATGGGCAGTGGCTGATCGCTCGCGGACGCGGCAAGTTTTCGCTCGAACCGATGGAGACGGCACGGCTCATCAAGAAGAGCGACGAAGGAGACGGTTACTACCAGTTCTTCCGAAACCGCGTGTTGTTTCCGATTCGGAACGACAAGGGGCGTTGTGTGTCGTTCGGTGGGCGAGTGCTGCCGCAGTTCGCTCAGCCGGGAGTCGGCAAGTACATTAACGGGCTTGAGAGCGACGTTTACTCGAAGAGCAACTTGCTGTTCGCGTTCGATGCCGCTCGCGAAGGGATTCGCAAGACCGGGACGGCAGTCATCGTCGAGGGCTACACCGACGCGCTGATCTCGCACCAGTTCGACGTGACGAACGTCGTCGGCGTCTGCGGAACGGCGCTGACGCAGGCTCACGTCGATCGGCTGAAGCGGTTTGCTCCGCGAATCGTGTTGATGTTCGATGGAGACGAGGCTGGGCAGAACGCGGCGGAGAAGGCTCTGGCGAACTACCTTTCGGAGAACATCGACCTGCGAGTGCTCGTGCTGCCGGACGATCAAGATCCGGACGAATATCTGTTCGCTCACGGGGCGGACGAGTTTCGCCGGCAGATCAACAGCGCGGCCGAGGCTTGGGATTTCAAACTGCAAACGGAGATCAATCGGCACGGGCTGGAGTCGATCGACGCCCGGCATCGCGTGTTGACGAGCATGTTGGACTTGCTGGCCAAGGTGCCGAAGCTGCGTGGGTCGGCGAAAGAGGATGTGATCCTCAATCGGCTGGCGTCGCGCACGTTGCTGTCCGAGCAAGTTGTGCGGCAACGTTTGGCGGAAGCGCGGTCGGCTCGTCCGACCGCACCGAACGGCGCAGCTTCGTCCGGTGCGATGCGAAACGACAACAAGGCTGCTGCGGGAACGCCTCAACGTGGACCAGAGACAACGGCTCGGACAATGGGCGCGCCAGGGGTTGCACTTGGCCACAATTCACGGCGAGTGGACCCTGCTCCGGCCAATCGCAGTCTATGTTTCTTGGACCGGTCTCTCGCCAAGGGAGACCTGATGGAATGCGAATTGTTAGAGATCATCTTCACCGATCCTTCCACGCTGGACGAGATCCGGCGCGAGATTGGCGACGAGGACTTTTACAACGAGCAGACTCGCGCGGTGCTGCAAGTCTGCTTCGACCTGTTGGACCATGACGAGACGCCGACGTTCGATCGGATCAGCGCGGTGATCGAGGACGCGGCCCTGAAACGATTGATTGTGTGGATCGACGAACAAGCTCGAAAAAAGGAGATCGCGGTCAAGCTGCAAGACAATTTGATGGTTCTCAACGGCGCGACGCCGCCGAGTTATCTGGCTCAAACGCTGGAACCGATCCGGTTCCGCCGTGCCGAGCAACAGCATCAGCGAAACACCGGGCGACTCGCCCAACAACCGGATGCGCGTGCCGGTCTAAATCCCAACGCGAAAGCCCTGCTCGAGCAGTTCTCGACGTTTCACCAGAAACGTAACGCTAAGGCCACTTAGCAGTCGTTCGCCGTTCCCCCCACCAATGCCGAATCTCATCCATCGCGAAGGAACAGCCTGTGCATAAGCTCGACGAAGCTCTGACGATGTTGGTCTCTGAAGGCAAGAAGCGCGGCTTCCTGTCTTACTCGCAGATCAACGGCTATCTCCCGGACGAAGCGGTCAATCCCGAAAAGCTGGATGACCTGTTGATGCTGCTCGAAGAGCATGGCGTCGACATCGTCCAGGACGACTATCAAGCCCCGATGACTCCGGCCGAGATGAAGAGGCTCAAGCCGAAGATCAAAGACGACGAGCGGGACCGCAAGGTCGATGATCCCGTCCGCATGTACTTGTCGCAGATGGGAGAGATCCCGTTGCTGACGCGGCATCAAGAAATCTCGCTGGCCAAGCAGATCGAGATCACGCGCCGCCGCTTCCGCCGGCAATTGCTGGACACGGAGTTCGCGCTGGTGACGGCCGTTGAGATTCTGAAGAAGGTCAGCGTCAACGAGATGCCGTTCGACCGCACGATCAAAGTGTCGATGACCGAAGGTTTGGAGAAGACGCAGATTCTCGGCCGCATGCCGTTCAACCTGCGGACGATCGAAGTGCTGCGCGAACAATACGTCCGTGACGCCCAATCGTGGCTCGATCCGAATGCCTCGCCCACCAAGCGCAAAGAGGCCGAAGCGATGATGACCAACCGGCGACGGAAGATCGTCACGCTGGTCGAAGAGATGTCCGTGCGCACGCAACGCCTGCAGCCCGCGCTGAAGAAGTTGGAGCACATTTCCCAACGCATGACGCAGCTCGACAGATGGCTGCGCGACTCGCGACTGAAGAACGCGAAAGACGAGCGGGCCAACTTGCAGAAGGAACTCACCGACCTGATGCAGTTGACGCTCGAAACGCCCACGTCGCTGCGAGCGAAGCTCAAGCTCATCTTCAAACGGTTCGGCGAATACGAGCAAGCCATGCGTGACCTTTCCGGCGGCAACTTGCGGCTGGTGGTCAGCATCGCCAAGAAGTATCGCAATCGCGGCCTGTCGTTCCTCGACCTGATTCAGGAAGGGAACACCGGCCTGATGCGAGCGGTCGATAAGTACGAGTACCGCCGCGGCTACAAGTTCTCGACGTACGCAACGTGGTGGATTCGCCAGGCGATCACACGAGCGATCGCGGATCAGGCTCGCACGATCCGCATCCCGGTCCACATGATCGAGACGATGTCCCGGCTGCGCCGCGTCAACAAGCAGTTGCTGCAAGAACACGGCCACGAACCGACCATTGAGGAAACCGCCGAGGCCGCCGGGGTCAGCCTGGAGGAAGCTCGCCGCGTGATGAAGATTTCGCGGCACCCGATCAGCCTCGACCGGCCGGTCGGCGAAAGCGAAGACAGCTTCTTCGGCGAGTTCATCGAGGATCAAAGCACCGACAGTCCGGCCAGCACGGCCGCGAGCGAGATGCTCAAGGACAAGATCGACAACGTCCTCAAGACGCTGACGTATCGCGAGCGAGAGATCATCAAACTGCGCTACGGCCTCGGCGACGGCTACACCTACACGCTGGAAGAGGTCGGCCGCATCTTCAAGGTGACTCGCGAGCGTGTCCGGCAGATCGAAGCCAAAGCCGTTCGCAAGCTTCAACACCCGGTACGCAGCAAGCAACTCAAAGGATTCCTTGAGGGACTGATGCCGGTGGTGTAGCCAGAAGTCACAGTTTCAATGGCAAAGAGCCCGACGAATCGAAGGAGACGACGAATGACAGCATTCGTCGTCTCCTTTTTATTCGTCGGGCTCATCTGTCGTTTCAGGTGAAGCGTGGCTACTTCTTTTCTTCCTTCGCGGCGTCCGCTTTTTCGATCGTGCCCCAGAGATGGCCGCCGACTTTTCCGTGTTGCCAGGTTCCGGCATACAGGTCGCCGTCGAAGATCACGCGCGCTCCGAATGCCGCACCCAAACCAGGCAATGTCGCATTGGTGAGCGCGATCATGGGTGTGTCTTCGGCCCAAATCATCCGCAGTGTGAGCGGCAGCGTGACGTCGGTCTGTCCGAATTTGACGCGGGCCTCGAAGGTCCAGAGGTCGCCGTCGAATTTGGAGACCTTCTTCAACTCGTATCGTTCGGGATTCGCCGGCTTCGCGTCTTTGCCGACGACAGAGTAATGCCCCACCAGCACTGCTCCTGTCATTCGCTCCGAGAACTTCTTTTCCAACTCTTCTTGGTTTGGTTTCTCCGCCGCTTTCTCTTGGGCGGCAGCCGTGCCAACGAATGACGCTGTTGCCACGGAACCCAACCACGCGCGCCGAGACACACCATTCGCCGTACTCATCGTTCCATCTCCTGACTTGGGAAAGACACAATCGGTTCCGCACATTAAGTATTGCCCACGAGTTCTCGAATCGGCTCGCCGGTTTCCACGAGGTACATGGGCCGGCCGGCGCGGTCGGGGAACGAGACGTGTTGGCCGTCGATACCGAGGTGATGGTAGACCGTGGCCGCGACGTCCTCCGGTGACAACGGACGCTCGGCAACGTAAGCCCCATGCGCGTCGGACGCGCCGACGACGATCCCACGCGGCAAACGGCCGCCCCCCATCAACACGCTGAAGGTGTGGCCCCAGTGGTCTCGGCCGGCGGCTTCGTTCATGCGCGGAGTGCGTCCGAATTCGCCCATCGCGACGACCAGCGTCTTTTCGTAGAGACCGCGATCAATCAAGTCGCGGACCATCGCAGCGAGCGCGCGGTCGAAGGGGGGCAGCAGCAAGTTCGCTCCTTCGGCGGTGGCATAGCGGTTCGCGGTTCCGTGATGGTCCCACGGTTGAGTGTTGACTGTGACGAACGTCACGCCCCGTTCCACCAGTCGCCGAGCCAGCAGCGCGCTCTGACCGAATTCGTGGCGGCCATACGCATCTCTGACGGCGACTGGCTCGGCGTGGATATCGAAGGCGTCGCGCACTTGAGCGCCGGTCAGCAGATCGAAGGCCGCTTGATAGCTGCCATCGAGATCCTGCATCGGTGGGTCGAGTTCGCGCCGCATGGAATCAAACGTCGACAACAAAGTGCGGCGGTCACGGAGCCGCTCGTAGGTCAGGCTGCTGGCCAGAGACAAATCGCGAACTCGATAGTCGGCCGCGTTGGGATTCGAGTTCACGACGAACGGATTGGCCGCGCCGCCCAAATAAGTGGCGTAATGAAAGAGGTTGTCAGTCCCGCCGCGCAAGTGCGGTGCCGCCGCATAAGCGGGCATGCCGCGAACATTGGGCCCACGCAGCGCGGCCACCGCCGAACCAATCGACGGTCTTCGCTGAATCTGATTGTCGGGCTTGTTGAAGTCCGGCCCTTCAAAGCCGGTCAGCATCCAGTGATTCCCCTTGGTGTGATCGCCGCTGCCGTGCCGGACGCTGCGGAGGATCGCGAGTTGATCCATCACCTGAGCCGACTGCGGCAATGTCTCGCTGAAGAAGACTCCCGGCACACTTGTCGAGATCGCCCCAAACGGTCCACGAAATTGTGAGACGGCATCAAATTTTGGATCCCACGTTTCATGGTGACCAGGACCTCCGCTCATCCAGAGGAGGATGACGCTGGTCCCCGCGTGACCGGGCGCGGGCGCGGAATTTGATCGCTGAGCCGCGCGTGCTCGGCCCGCAAGGAATTGCGGCAGCGTGAGTCCGCCGAGTCCGAGGACTCCCGCCTGCACAAAGCTGCGGCGCGTTCCCCCTTCACAATCAGTCGCAGATCGTCCGGTCACTTTCAGCATGGCTTTGTCTCAAGCACAGATGGAAAGGAAGATCGATTCATTTGGAAGTCGATCAGCTCACGGTCGCTTCTTGATCTCTTCCCGCAATTCGTTGAGTTCCGCGCGGAGGCGTTTGAGTTCGATCCGCAGGTCTTCGTTCGGTTCGTCAGCCGGTGCCTGTTTGCGTACCGGTTCGGAGTGCTTGGCGTTGGCTTCGGCATGTTGGCCTTTTTTCGGTGCGGGCTGGTGTTTCTCGCTCTGTTCGCGAGCTTGATGGTGTTCACGTTCCATCGCATCCGCCCTCTTCGCCAATTCTTCCGCGACGTCGTGAAGTCCCGCCACATTCAGATTCTCGACCGCGACGCGGATGTGCTTGATGCGCAGCCCCGTTTCCTCCACAGCCTCTGGTGGATGTTTGCCGGCGTGCTTTGGGCCGCTCTTCCGTTCGCGGTGTTCGCGCAATTCGGCCAACTCACGCTCCATCGCGGCACGGTGCTTCTGCAACTCCGCGTGAGCCTGTTTGTTCTTGGTCTTCTCGGTGTGTTGCAATTTCTCAGCTAACCCCTTGAGTTGCTGATGCAACTCGTCTTCACGGTTGGAGGCTTTCGCGGATTTTGGTTCGTGCTCCTGAGCCGCCTGCAACAATTCTTTGACATGGCGGGAGAGCTTTTCCGCCTCCTCGCTGCGTCCTTCCTTCGCGGCCTGATCGGCCTCTTTCTGCACGGCCTTCGCTTTGGCCCGCAGTTCATCCGCTTCCGACGACCAAGCCGCCGATGTCACGCAGACCACCAGAATCATCGACGCCAATGTCCAAACGAGGTTTCGCATTTTAATGCCTCCGGAAATGGGGAGAACGGTTTGCGGGAGCATCGTATCCTTCCTCGGCCAACATGCCATCCGCAGCCGGCGGACAACTCAACGCAGCCCCAGCAGCGGGAGCGAGTCGCGATGGATCAGCGTCTCGATGGCGTCGACGCTCAGTCGCGGCAGCGCGGTGCCGGCGAGCATGTCGTTGAGCTTTCTCAAGCCGTCGAGCGTCGCGTTGACCGTCGTGAAGGGATAGTCGGTGCCGAACAAGACTTTGTCCCAGACGCCGTATTCCTGCACGAGCATCAGGCTGTGATAAAGCTGAAACGGCCGGTAATGCAGTGCGCTGAGATCGCAGAAGACATGCGGATGCTTGCGAGCCGTGACGACCGCCTCCCCCTCATACGGATGACCGAGATGTGCCATGATGATTCGCACTTCCGGGAACAGCGTGGCGACTGCGTCCAGATGCCGAGGCAACGTGCATTCCAGCGGCGCTTGAGCGACGAAGGTTGTGCCGGTGTGCAGCAGCACCGGCAGGCGATGCTTGGTCGCGTATTGCCAGAGCGGATCGAGGCGTGATTCATCCGGCCGAAATCCGGCGTACATCGACAACAACTTGATGCCGCGCAGGCCGAGGGCTTGGTGTCCGTAACGTAACTCTTCTTCCCAACCAGGCTGTGTCGGATCGACTGAGAGAAAGCCGATCAGCCGCGCCGGATCGGCGGCGGCATAGTTCGCGACGTATTGGTCATCGACCCACAAGCCGCTCAACCGAGCTTTGCCGCCGAAGACGATCGTGATCGTGTCCTCGGGCGCGGAGGCTCGATAAGCGTCGTAGGTCACGGTCAGGTCCATCTCGACGCCGGCTTTCGCTCGTTTGGCTTGATGGCGGAAGTCGTCGCTGAAGTGCGCGGGGTATTCCCAGGCATGACTGTGGACGTCGATGATCATGAGGCGTCTCCGAGTTCGACAATGCAACGGGGTCGGGAGTCCTTTGGTGGGCTTAAAGTGCCGGCCACAACGACAACACGGACTCCACATTTCCGAAGTCATCGAAGAGATGATCCGGCTCCGATTTGGCGAGTTCCGCGACGGAATAGGCACCCGTTGCGACGGCGACGACGCGGGCTCCGATCGCTCGGCCGCAGCGGACATCGGCGGGCGTGTCGCCGATGACCCAGAGTTTTCCGGGATCAATCGTTTGCGGAGCATGTTGCTCGGCCGCCATCGCGAGAGCTTGCCGAGCGACATCATTTCGGTCGGCGTGCTCGTCGCCGTAACCGCCGAACGCGAAGTGCTTGGCCAAGTCGTAATGCCGCAGCTTCATCCACGCCGCCTCGCGATAGTTACCGGTGAGCAAGCCCAATCGCACGTCGTGGCGTGTACTCAACCGAACAAGCAACTCGCGGACACCGGGATACACGATTCCTTGGCGATCGGCGATTTCGGAAGGAAGGACTCGCAGGTACGCCTCCTGCAAACGAGCGTGCGTCGAGTCCGATTCTTCCAATCCATGAAACCGAATCAGGTCACGCCCGATGCCCCGATCCGTCCGCCCCGCCGTTGGGATGCCGTCGGTCGGTGCGGTGACACCAAACGCGAGCTCCAACGCTCGTTCGATGCCCGCTTGCCCGGCACCTCCCGAGTGCAGCAGGGTTCCATCAATGTCGAACAGGATGATGTGCATGAGTCGCGTCGCCGATGGGATGAATGAGAGTGCGGTCGGAAGCATCTTACCGAATCGGGAATATTGCCACGACACACGACGTGCGGCTCTGCGTAAGACATTTTGGCGAGCGTGGCGGCGTCAGCCCAATGGCACTCACTTTGGAAAGTAGCAGGCACATTCCATGTGCCATCTGCCTGAGAAATGCCGACGGCACATGGAATGTGCCTGCTACATTGACGTCACCCCGCTCGACTGTCTTATCCGTGGGTGCTCGATGTGCTTAACTCAGAAGACATGACGGTTCGCCATCGGGAATCGGTGACCGGAGTCAGGCCAGCGTGGAGGAAGCAGGTGGCCGGGTCATGCGGAGCAGCGGGTTGTCCGCGCACGGCATGGAGCGGCCGCAGGTAGACGATGTCGCGTGGGAAGAAGAGGTCCAGTCCCCAATCCAGCGCGATGCGCAACTTGCGTTCGAAGCCGGGCATCTTCAGCAGGTAGATCGTGCGCCACAGCGCCCACGCGAGAAAGCCGGAGAATTGCAGGCCGAAGATCTCCGCAACGGCCGAACGTCGGCCGAGTCCCGCGAGCAGACCCAGCGACTTGTGTCGAAATGGACGCGGCTCACGTCCGCGAACAACGGCCGCCAAATTGTTGGCCAACACGGTTCCTTGCCGCAGCGCGTACTGAGCGGTTGGCGGACAGAGCTTGCCGGTGATGACATCCGGCACAGCGGCGCTGTCGCCGAGCGCCCAGACATTCGGATCGGCGACGACTTGCAGCGTTTCATCGACGGCGATGCGGCCGTTCTTGTGCAGCGGCAAGTTCAATTCCGCCAGCCGTGGGTTCGGTGAAACTCCCGCCGCCCAGACGAACGTGTGACACGGGATCGTTTCGCCGTTCGACAGTGACACCGACCGCTCGGTGCAGCTTTGCACGCGAGTCTCCAGCAGCACTTCGACATGATTGGCTCTCAGCTTTTGCAGAGCGTATTGCGAGAGCGATTCATTGACCTCGGTGAGGATACGGTTGCCGGAATGGACCAGCACGACGCGGATGTCTTCCGGCTGGATGTTCGGGTAATAGCGATTCGCACCGCGCACGAAGTCGTTGAGTTCGGCGAGCGTTTCGACTCCGGCAAATCCGCCGCCGGCGATGATGAAGGTCAGCAGTTCGCGCCGCCGAGCGGGATCGGGGTCCATGTCGGCGTGTTCGAGCTTGTCGATGACGTGTGCGTGCAGCGCGGCGGCATCGGCGAGACTCTTGATCGTCAGAGCATGTTCGGCGACGCCCGGCAGGCCGAAGAAGTTCGTCACAGAACCGAGGGCGATCACCAGTAGATCGAACGGCACGGTGTAGCGTCCGCACTTGCCGCAATGCCGAGCAATGATCTCGCGGCGTGCGAGGTCGATGGATTGCAGTTCGGCCTGCTTGACGTTGGTCCGCCGCAGGAGTGCTCGTAAGGGGAAGACGATGTGCTTGGGCTGAATCGATCCCGACGGAACTTCGGGGAGCAGCGGCGTGAACGTGAAGAAGTTCTCGGTGTCGATCAGCGTGATCTCGACGTTCGGATCGCGACGAAACAGCTTTTCAAGACGCAGGGCGACGTTCGTGCCGGCGAAGCCGCCTCCCAGAATGACGATGCGTTGTGGCTGAGTCATGGCGATTGCTCCTGTAAGCGGTGTGGCGACTGCGCGTGTTGGATTCGTGGCACGTTCATCCGATGCTGGCCGACTCGCGCGGTTACGGCATTTCGCGAACGCTCGCACCCTTCGGCCGCCCACGTAACTTTGTTGAGCGGCCGGCATCCGAGTGGTGTTCGTCGTCGCTGGTTTGTGAAGGTCGATGCCGAGCCGCCGAACTCCAGGGCTACGGCTGGTTAGTTTTCGTGTTGGGCAAACTGTAGTCCGCCCCCTTGTGGGGCGGATGATTCGATGTGTCCGAGGAGATGCCGCCAATTCGGAATCATCCGACCCACAAGGGGTCGGGCTACAGACATCGCGGATTCAAGAATTTGCCAGCCGTGACTCCAGGGCTTGCAGGTCTGGAAGGCGACGATAGCTTGCTGCTCATGGTTGCCGAACTCATTCCTACCGACGTCGTCACGATGAGCAGCGAAGAAGAGTCGCTGGTCGTGTCGTTGCGTTCGGGAGATGCGGCGGCGTTCGAGGTCACGGTGCGGCAATACGGTGGGCGGATGCTGACCGTCGCTCGGCAGTTGTTGGGAAATGTGGACGACGCTCAGGACGCGGTGCAGGATGCGTTCGTCACCGCGTTGCGATCGCTCGACCGCTTCGAGGGACGATCCAGCCTGGCAACCTGGTTGCATCGCATTGTCGTGAACGCTGCGCTGATGAAGTTACGGTCTCGACGACGACGCCACGAACAGTCGATTGAGGAATTCTTGCCAACGTATTTGGACGACGGACACCAAGCTCGGCCGGTTCCCCGCTGGGGAGAGTCGGCCGTCGCCAGCCTCGAACAGGACGAGACGCGGCAACTCGTCCGGCAGTGCATCGACCGCTTACCGGAAACCCATCGCACCGTATTACTGTTGAGAGATCTCCAAGAGTTGGATACCGAAACCGTTGCCGGCCTGCTGGAGATCAGCATCGACGCTGTCAAAGTCAGATTACACCGCGCACGCCAAGCCCTGCGCACGTTGCTCGATCCCGTTTTGGGACCATGAATCCATGACGAAATTGACCTGCCACGAACTGATCGACTTCCTGTCGGATTATCTCGACGGTGCTTTACCAGACGAGACGGTCGCGGTGTTTGACCATCATCTGTCGATTTGCCCGGACTGCGTGGCGTATCTCGACAACTTCCGCGCGACATTGCAGGCGACGAAGACCGCGTTCGCGCCCGACGCGGCAGCCACGAATGTTCCCGAAGAACTCGTGCAGGCCATCCTCGCCAGCCGCGGGAAGTAACTCGTGGGGCAGGTTTTCAAGCGGCCAGACCAAAAGGGGTCGTGCGTTCAAAATTCATAATTGGCGGCAATGACTCGAGGACGATGTTGAACGATCACTCCGCCAATTTTGAATTTTGAACGCACGACCCTTCACTCGACAAAAACTTTGTAACCGCCCGCCCGCCGCCGCATCTGAGTTCTGTCGCTGTGCAGTGAACCAGACAACTCGCCCGGCCGAGTCTTAACGCCGGAACGATTGAGTTGAATCTCAGGCTTTCACGTTTCCATTACCCACTTTTCTACAAGGAGATTGTTTCCATGAAGAGCTTCACCTTCGCCGCCGTGGCGGCCAGTTTGCTGTTGGGAGTTTGCGTGTTCATGACCGGCTGCGGCCAGTCCTCGAACGGCAACGACAAGATGGGCATGAACGACGCCAAGATGTCCAACGAAAAGATGTCCGCGATGGACGATGCCAAAATGGCCGGCGACAAAATGGAAAAGATGTCGGACGGCAAGATGGGGGACGACAAGATGTCTGGCGGGAAAATGGCCAACGAAAAAATGGCTGGCAAGTGACGGCCGGTCGATCGTCAGCGTGACGGTGCCCAAGCACCGAGACTCCGTCGAGCGAATGACGCACTTCGCGAGTCGTGGACTTCAGCCGGCACCGTCACGTTTTCGCAACGTAGGCGCGTCGCTCCTGCGACTCGCATTTGAAACGTCGATCAAAGTTCATTCACCCAATCGTTCTTAGGTGTTCTGCTCGGCGGAGTTCCAATCATGCGACCTCTCGAACACAAACATCCGCGTCCGATTCGCTGGATGCACTGGCTGAACGTCGTGCTGCTCAGCGGCATGATCTGGAGCGGCTTGCTGATCTACTGGGCCAATGACGTCTACAACGTGCGGCTCGGCCGGCGCGTGCTGTTCCACTTCTTTCCGGACTGGTTCTACAACGCGCTGGGATTGAACGCTCGACTGGCCCAAGGCATGGCCTGGCATCTCTTTTTCATGTGGGGCTTCGCGCTCAACGGCCTGGCGTATGTCGGCTACACGTTGATCTCTGGCGAGTGGCGGCATCTCGTACCGACTCGGAAATCCTTCCGCGAGGCGTGGGTGGTCGTGTTGCACGATCTGCATCTCAGCAACGTTGAGCCGCCGAAACGAAAATTCAATGCCGCGCAACAGTTCGCCTACACCGGCGTGATCCTGATGGGAGGCGGTTCGTTGCTGACCGGCTTGGCGATCTACAAGCCGGTGCAATTCGGCTGGCTGACGAATGCGCTGGGAGGCTACGAATGGGCGCGGTTCGAGCACTTCGCGCTGACGGTCGGCTACGTCTTATTCTTTCTGATGCACATCACCCAAGTCATCCGCTCCGGCTGGGGCAACTTCGCGGCGATGGTCTGCGGGTACGAGTTGACTTGCTCAGTCACTCAACCATTGACCGTTGTTACATCGCCGGTCGTATCACTCGAACCACATTTGGAACAGAAGGTCGCCGAGGGCGCAAAGACGAGAGAAAAGGCTGAACTCACACGCGCAACGTGACATCATCGGCTTCTTCCTTCGCGATCTCTGCGTCCTTCTGTTCCATCCAACCGCATATTCTTGGAGCCGATCATGTCAGCTACACCTGTGACCTCGCCGGTGAATTCTCCTGTCGATCCCGAACAGCAACTGCGTCAGATGACTCGCCGCAGCTTTGCGGCCGGCGGCATCGCCGCGTTGGTTGGCGCGACCGGGTTGTGGTGGTTGAAGTCCGCCCAGCTCGACGACGGCATCTCTTGGCCGCTGCGAAAGGTGTTGCAGTTCAACGAACGAGTCAGCCAGGCGTACTTCGGTCCCGACCGATTGGCTCCGACGTTCGACGTCTCGCGGGCGAGAGAGCCTCGCGTCAATGGCCAGCTTGGCCTCAAAAAATCTGTTGATGCGGCACGCTGGCGAATTGATGTGCTCAGCCCCGGCGAGAAGCCGGTCGTCGAACGTTCGCTACCGATCGGCGCGATTCACGATCTGCCGCGTTTCGAGATGGTCACCGAATTCAAATGCGTCGAAGGCTGGAGCCAAGTCGTGCAGTGGGCCGGAGCACGTCTCTCCGACTTCATCGAGAAGTACGGCCATGAGACGCCGTTCGTCGGCCTGACCACACCCGACCGCAAATACTACGTCGGTCTCGATCGAGCCAGCGCGATGCACTCGCAATCGCTGCTGGCCTACGAGATGAACGGCGAACCGCTGACGCCGGGCCACGGTGCTCCGCTGCGATTGGTCTGCCCGCTGAAGTACGGCGTGAAGTCGATCAAGCAGATCGGAGCCATCCAGTTCGCGAACAATCGCCCCGCCGACTACTGGGCCGAACGTGGCTACGACTGGTATCTGGGCCATTGAGTCGAACGGCAGATAAAATGCCGCGAATGAACATAGCGCAACGGCGCAAGCCGTCCGGTGTCTGAACCATGTCCACGATTCACCGGGCGGCTTACGCCGCACCGCTAACTGGACCACCTTGCGGCGACGAGAGTTCGAGTTGTCGTCAAAAACCCTCGTTGACCGACCTGACGGAACGGGACTACGTTCCCGCCTGGATGGGGCGGCTGGTCGAAATTCCGCTCGTGGGGCGGAGAGGTGCAAGGATGCGACTCGTCAGCGTGTGTTGTCTCTTGGCGGTCATGTCGTTCGCAGTGTGGACGGTTCGCGCGGCGGACGATGCGACTCCCGCCGTTCCCGGAACAACCAAGCCGGCGTCCGCCGAGCGAGTGTTGCTGCTACAGACCGGCAAGATCATCAAAGGTGCGGTTCGGCAGACCACGGCCGGTTATGTCGTCAATGTTCCGGGCGGGCAGCAGGTGCTGCCGTTCGATCAAGTGCGGTTCAATGCCGAAGACCTGGAAGACGCTTACCGACTGCAACGTACCTCATTGCCGGAACGTCCGGTGTCGGCACACATCGAGTTGGCTCGTTGGTGCCATACTCACGGGATGCCGGATCAAGCGTGTCGAGAATTGCGTGATGTCTTGCGGATCGAGCCGGAATCCACGATCGCGCGGACGATGCTGCAACGGATCAACGACCAACTGTTGGCGACGAAGGAACTCCCCGCCGTCGCGGCTCGGAATCACGGACAGTTCTCCATGCTCGGCGATCCCAAGCTGGGAATTCCCGCCGAGACTCTGGGTGGTTTGCCGCGCGAGGCGGCGTTGGATTTTGTTTCCAAGGTGCAGCCGTTGCTGGTCAATCGCTGTGCGACCGCCGGATGCCACGGGCTGGGATCGGGGAACTCGTTCGAGCTGCAACGCACGAAGCTCGGCAAGTCTCCACCCAAGGCTCATTCGGAACGGAACCTGGCCGCCGTCCTAGAACACATCGACCGCGAGCAACCGTTGAGCAGTCCGTTGCTGGTCAAGCTGCGCGGCGAATCCAAATCCAATAGCGTTCGCCAATCGCACGGCGGCCTGTCGCGCGAGCAGATGCAGACGCTCCGAAATTGGATCGAAGCGATCTCCGAGAAACCGGAACCGGTCACGCCGGTGAAAGCGCAGTCCGAACCGCAGGATGACGACACGAAGACCGAGTCGCCGAAGCTCCGTACCGATGCTGCGAGCAGCGACGATGGCGACGACAACCTCTATCGCCGCTTGGTGCGTGAACTGCGATCGGGTGAGCCGAAAAACTAACCCGAAGCGTCAGTGAGGGCGGGCGCTTCACTGAGCATCGATCGCGCGAGCACCGTTGTTCGGTCTGCGGAAAGGCGTGACGTTGAAGCCCACTCTCTCGAAAGTTGCAGTGCTCGGCATCCTGGTCATCGCGGTCGCGTTCTTGTTCGTCGATTGGATACCGCCGCAGGCACTCACTCACACGCACATGCACACCACGAAGCGACGCATCTTGCGTTATGCGTCCGCTCACGAGGCGCTGCCGACCTCTTTAGATCAATTGCCGCGCATCGAGGGGTACACCAACGAAGACACAGATGGGTGGGGAAGGCCGATTCTCTGGCGGAGCGAAGGCGATGAAGTGACTCTGATCAGCTATGGCCGAGACGGCGCACCGGGTGGCGTCGGCGAGGACGTAGACATGATTGGGGTCTTCGGCACCAAGACATCCGATGGGCGTTGGACCGATGAGTTCTGTGAGTGGCTGGTCGATCCATACGGCCGTGCAAATATCAAATAGGACGAATTTGGCGGTTCGGAGTGTGCGCCCTCGCTGACGCTTCGGGTTTCTAGTTACTCAAACCGAGCGTCTTTTGAGTCCCGCTAGGGACGTCTCGAGAATAGCCCAGCACGTCAGTGCTGGGTTTCGTGGCGCAAATCATCACACAGTCCCGTTAGGGACGACAGAAACGATCATGCTCTGTCGTCCCTGACGGGACTCAAGGGGCACGTTCAACGGTCATCCCAGCACTGACGTGCTGGGCTATTTTCGAGTGTCCCTGACGGGACAAATACAAAACCGCTCAGTTTGAGCACTTCACCCGACGCACCAGCGACGGATGAGCTTCTCGTACAGCGCGGTGCCGCGCTCTAACTGGTCCAGCTCAATCCATTCATCCCAGGTGTGAGCCTGCGCGATGTCGCCGGGGCCGAGGACCGCCATCTGCTTGAGTTCGGTCAGCATCGCTCCATCCGTGCCGTAAGCCACCGTCCTCGGACGTGGTCGGTCGGCCAGTTGCACCAATTCCTGGATGAAGGCCGATTTCGGATCGACATACAGCGGCATTGCGCCGCTGCGGAATTCAAACTGCAATCCGCACCGCTCGGCGGCGTGCCGCGCGCGGTCCAACAGTAACTGCGGATTCTGGCCCGGCATCGGCCGGTAATAGACCGAGCAGACGCTCTGCGGCGCGGTGATGTTGAAGGCGTGCGTGTGATCGTTGATGCCGATGTTCCAACTGATGATCGGCGGATCGAAATCCGGATGCTGCCAGGCAGGATCGACGAGCGTCTCGTCATGAATCGCTTTCATCTCGACGAGGAACGGGATCATTGCGAGGTTCGCGTTGAGTCCCTCGCGCGTGCTGCTGTGCGACGCTTTGCCGATGGACGTCGCGAGAAACCCGAACGTCCCTTTGTGAGCGTACACGACTTCCAGATGCGTCGGTTCGCCGATGATCCCTTTGGTGTCGCCGGCAATCATCTCGCGGAACAACGTCGAACTCTTCGCGACGGACTGAGCGCCGCCGTAGCCGATTTCTTCGTCTGCCGTGCAGGTGATGTAGATCGGCTGCTTGAGGTCGGCGACGCGAATCCTCTCAACCGCCGCGATCGCGCACGCGATCGAGCCTTTCATGTCGCAACTGCCCCGACCGTACAACTTGCCCTCTTTGATCGTCGGCTCGAACGGCCCGTGCTTGTCGGTGAACCACGGACTGGCCGGCACGACGTCGGTGTGACCGAAGTATGCCAGCCCTCCCTTTCCCGGACCCAGTTTGCCGACAACGCTCGCCTTGCGAACGCCGTTCTTGTCGTCGTATTCCAACCGCTCGATTTCAAAGCCGAGCTGCTTCAACGTCCGCTCGACATGATCGGTGATCGGCACGTTGGACTTCGAGCTGACGGAATCGAAGCGGATCAATTCGTTGAGATGCTGGATGGCGTTCATTTTTGAACTCGCGTTGTTGTTGATAATCCCGCCACTTGGGCTTGTCCCAGTGGTTCCCGCGCTCTGCAGCTAGCTCTGGTCATCGGAGAATTTGTTAGCGACAGAGCGCGGGAACCACCCCGACAAGCGGGGTGGCGTTGTGTTTTTGACGTTCACAGCTTCAGGACATCGGCCATCGAATACAGGCCCGGTTGTTGGCGGGCGATGAACTTCGCCGCGGCGAGTGCTCCGTAGGCGTAGCTGTCGCGCGTATGACTGCGGACGGTGAGGTCGATGGTTTCGCCCATCAGGCCGAAGACGATGGTGTGCTCGCCGACGTTGTCGCCGGTGCGGAGCGCGTGATAGCCGATCTCGTTGTGCGGGCGCATGCCGGGCCGGCCGCTGCGGCCGTGGACGTGATTCGTTTGCCCCATTTCTTCGGCGACGATTCGGCCGAAGGCGAGTGCCGTACCGCTGGGAGCGTCCTCTTTGAAGCGATGATGCCGCTCGATAACTTCGACATCGACCCCTTCCGGGTTGGCCTTGAGCACTCGCGCGGCGTCGCGCACGAGCTTCATCAGCAGGTTGACCGCGACGCTCATGCTGGGAGACCAGACGAGCGGAATCTGTTTCGCGGCCGCTTGCACGGCGGCCTTCTGTGCGTCGTTGAATCCCGTGGTCGCCACGACCAACGGCAGCTTGCGGGCGACACACAGCGGCACGAGATGCTCGGTCGCTTCCGGTACCGAGAAGTCGATGATGACATCGACGGGCGCGGTCAGTTCCGAGGCGATGACCACGCCCGACTTGCCGCAGCCGGCGACTTCGCCAGCATCCTCGCCGCAGCGTGTGCATTTCGGCGAATCGAGCGCGGCGACCAATTGCAGCTCGGCATCCTGAAGCGTGCAGGCCACGATCCGTTGTCCCATGCGACCCGCCGCACCATGCACAGCGACTCGAAGGCGTTGACTCATTGATGATCCCTTTCAGAAAACGTATTCGGTGAACGGCAGAGCGTAGCCGTGTCCGCGCTGGCTCGGAAGCGTCGCATTTGCGAAGTTCGCGCCGAGTGTTGCGGACTCACCCCAAGCGCGAATTGCGGCAACAGCTTTTCCAATTGCTGCGGCAGCAGGTAGACCGCGATGACGTCGGCGTCGCGGAGATCGGCCGCGAACAGGTCTTCGGCTTCGATCGTCACCAGAGATTTGACGCCCGCCGCTTCCGCCTTCGCACGCGACTGCTCGACCAACTCCTTGTCGAGCTCATAGCCGACCGCCTTGCCGCCGTACTTCTTCGCGGCGGCAATCACGATGCGTCCATCACCGCTGCCGAGGTCATGGCCCACCGAACACCAACAACCCGGCGATGAATACTCGCGAAATGAATTTCGACATGATCTGTGACCTCCGAATCGGCCCGCGTTGGGCCTGCCCCAACGGAGCCATGACTGCCCCGCTACCCAAGCTCCACCATCACACACAAAAGCTCTCCGTGGGGCTTGCCCCACGGAGAGCCACGATTCCATCGCTGCTCGATCATTCGCCCCGACTGCCGATCAGTCATTCGCTCCGTGGGGACAAGCCCACGGGGGCGAAGGTCAATCGCGAGCGGCGTTGGTGTCGCCCCACCGTCGCACGCGCGGATGTAGTCCGCGATCACAGACTCCAGCAACCGCTGGTGACTGAATTCGTCGAAGCCTTGTGTGGTGCTGCTGTCGGACATGGCTGGTTCATTTGGCACTGGAGATCTGGGTTTGATGTCTCTCGTCGATTCAATCGTGAGCGAAACTCGGAAGTCGCCGGACGACGCGCAATCCGGAGTGATAGCTGCGAACAGAGGGAGGGTCGTAGCCGCGGTATCCCGATCGGCAAAACTGCGGATCGTTGCGCCAGCCGCCGCCGCGATCGGATCGGGCGGGGCCGCCGTGCTCGGAGTCGTAGTCTTTGTGGTAGAGGTCCGAGCAGACTTCCCAAACATTTCCGTGCATGTCGAACAGACCGAACGGATTGGCTTGGAAGCTGCCGACGGGTGATGTGAACGGGAATCCGTCGCGCGGGCCGGCGTAGTCCTGATTGGGATTGTTGTTCAACTTCGCCTTGGTGCTGGCGTCGTAGAAGTTTCCGTACCGAGGCAACTCGGCATCGTCGTCGCCGAACGAAAACCGCTCGGTCGAACCGGCTCGGCAGGCGTATTCCCATTCGGCTTCAGTTGGCAATTCGTAGGTAACGTGATCGAGCTGGCTGAGCCATTCGCAGAAAGCGACGGCGTCGTTCCACGAAATGTTTGTCACGGGATGTTCGTCGGTCTGCGGAAAACCAGTCTGACGCCAGGAGTAATTTGGGCTGCGTTTGACTTGCTTGCCCGTCACGTCGTCCCAGCCCATGCCTCCTTCGCCATCCCGTTCGGGTTCAGTCACATGACCAGTCGCCTCGACGAACTGTCGAAACTGCCCAAGCGTGACTTCCTGCGTACCGAGCAGAAACGGCTGCCGAATCTGAACGCGGTGCGGACGCTGGTCGATCGCCGCATCATCGTTGGCGCGGAGTTCCTCGGTGGTGCTGCCCATCAGAAAGTCGCCGGGTGGGATCAGGCGAAACGTCATGCCGACATCGTTGGTGATTTGCACGTCCATCTTGAGGTACTTCGCCCACGCCTGCTGGTGAGCGTTCGCGGTGCCGGCATCAAACGGCGCGATCGCGAGCGCAGGAGCATCCGCCGGCCAGCCGAAATCTTCGGGACGGATGGCCGGCGTTGTGAGTTTGTCGCCAGACGCCGGCGAACGGTTCTCTGGCGACTGCTGACTGACGGCATCGTCGAGCGCCTTGCGTCCGCCGCCGATTCCGCTCAGCAGTGTCACGCCAACCGACACCAGAATGGTCGCGACTCCAATGGCTCCGACGATCCGCAGCGTTCGCCGATTCCACCAACGAGAGCCTGCCCGCAGTGAGGCAAGGCTGACGGTCGATTCGCGGGCGATGAGCTGCGCACGGGACAGCGATTGGCTGGTGCCGGGTTCGGTGTCACTCTGCGGAGCGATGTGCGTGACCGTCGGCTCGAACGCGGACGAAGGGGGCGCGAGTCCGTGGCAAACGTCCTCGCCATTTCGCAGAGGTACGGCCGGAAACGCTTGCAGTGTGTCGATGACGGCGGACATCGACGGCCAGCGATCGGCGAGCGACTTGGCGACCATGCGCGCGAACACCGCCTCGAGCGCCGGCGACACCTGCGGGCAAGCCGTTCGCAGCGACGGAATCGGTGCTTGCTGGTGAGCCATCAGTTTTTTGACGACCGTCTTCGCTTCGAACAGCGGCCGTCCGGTCAGCAGAAACCACAGCGTCGCTCCCAACGAGTAGATGTCGGCTCGATGATCCGCGTGCTTGGAATCGCTCGCCTGTTCGGGAGCCATGTAATCGACCGTTCCCAGAATCTGATTCGCTGTGGTCAGCTCGTCGAGCGGCGAGCTGGCGGTCTCGAATCGCGCCAGGCCCATGTCCAAGATGCGGACGTTGCCGGCTCGGTCCAGCAGCAAGTTGCTGGGCTTGATGTCGCGATGAATCACGCCTCGGCCGTGCGCGTAATCCAATCCGCGAGCCGCCTGGAACACGCACGACACTGCCGACTCGATCGGCAACGGACCATGCGTGCGGACATACGCGGACAGGTCGGTCCCTTCGACAAACTGCATCACCAGAAAATGCGTGCCGTTGGCCTCGTCGGCGTCGAACGCTGCGATGATGTTCGGGTGCTCGAGCCTGGCCGCCGTCTTGACCTCGCGCTGAAATCGTTTCACGGAGTCCGGCGAAGTGATCACATTCGGCGAGAGCACTTTGAGCGCGACGATTCGTTCCATGCGCTGATGCAAAGCCTTGAAGACCGTACCCATGCCCCCTTGGCCGAGTTTTTCCAGCACGATGTAGTTGCCGAGCACCAGCTCGCGGCCGTGGCCGTCACGCAGTTGCTCGGCCTGATAGCGAGTCAGCCGCTGGTCGCGAACGAGACATTCGGCGAACTGCTCGCCGTCAGCCGGACGTTGCTCAGCAGGCAACGCGGAGACCACGCCCTCCAGTTCCGCCGCCACCGGCAACCCGGATGACCTCACGCGATCGACGAACTCTTCCAGCGTGAGGGGCATTTCAGAATCCCAAGTGGGTTGCCATGCGGTGGCTCAGGGTCACTTCGACGTCAGGGTGAAATCAAACGATGTTTTCTGCGGCGTGACCTCGGCCGTCAGTTCCGATTTCTGATTGTATCGCGGTGGGAGACGTTCCGCCGAAGCCGCCGCGCTGTTCACCGTCCCATCGTCCGACTCAGGCGTCCCGGCCCCTTCGGTCACCGGCCGAGTGGTGATCCGCACGATCTTCTTTCCCTCCGTGCATCCGGATTTGATCGAGTCAAATTGCAGCTTGAATCGCCCGGCAGAGTCCGTCTTCCCAACGGAGTACTGTCCCGACTCCGCCTCGAACCTCACTTCCGCATCCGCCAACGGTTGGCCGTCGAGCGTGACCGAACCGGAAACGCTCAACAGAGAAACCAAGCTGTAATCGGTGGACGGCGACGTGCTGCAACCAATCATCGCTAACGCGATCAAACAACCGGCGAGAACTCTCATGGCCATCTCCCTGTGATAAGGGGCTTCGTCAGTCGCTAGCCCGAATTATTCACAGCTTCCATGTAACCCGAAGCGTCGGCGAGGGAGTGATCACCGTTCTCCGTCGCTGACGCTTCGGGTTACATGCGGCACACTGCTTCCTGAATGGGGAGTCTGTAAATAATTCGGGCTAGAAGTCGGCAACGACCTCGCGGCCCGCCCGTGAGCCAAGTCCGCGATAAATCGTGATGTTGATGCTCTGTGAAATGAATCGCACGGAGCCATCCGCCATCGCGAAGTGCACGCCGCCGATGTGATAACTGCCGAACGAGACTTCCATTTCATAACCCGTCAACGTGGGAATGAGTCGGCTATTCATGCGTGGTCCGGCAGAAGCCACTCCTTCGGAGTGCTCGCCGCCGCTTTGGTTCGCGGGTGTCCAGCCTCCCATTTCGGGAGAACCGAACTGCCAGACGTCGGTGCGGTTTCCATCCTTTGAGAAATTCACATCGGTGTACGATTCGCCGATCATGATCGTGCTGCTCGTCCCGTCGCGAATGTCCGAAATGCGAACCGAACTGCACCCGAAAAACATTCCGTCGTGAGGCACTTGCTCCAACGCTCGGGATCCCGCCGGTGAACCTGCCGGAATGGTGCTGACGTTGTCGGAAAAAATGTTGGACCCGGCACACACGCGATAGCTATTAGGGACACGTCCGGCGATGCCATTGTCCGTGAAGTGTTCCGGCTGTGGCATCGACGGACAGCGAAACGCGGCAATGAGAGTTCCCCCCGCCTTTGTGTTGGGTGAACCCGCCGCGTTCCAATTTCCCAGCCCGCTCTCCGCGAAAATGAATGTCTTGTAGAGCGGCGATTGGTCGATCTGCGGCAGGAGCATCGCGTTCCACATGGTTTCGCGGTCGTCGAAGCCGAACGGAAAGCACCGGCTCGATTCGTGGTAGTTTTGCATCGCCAATCCCAATTGCTTGAGGTTGTTCTTGCACTGCGATCGCCGAGCGGCCTCGCGGGCCTGCTGGACGGCGGGCAGCAACAGCGCAATCAACACCGCGATGATCGCGATCACCACCAGCAACTCAATCAGCGTAAATCCGCGACGAACGGAAGAACTGGTTCTGAACGACATCGCACGCCCCCTTTGAGTTTAGAGCGTCTAACCGAATGAGAGATGTAACCCGAAGCGTGAGCGAGGGAGTCCACAATTCCGCATTGAAACCGTCCCTCGCTCACGCTTCGGGTTACATCTTGTTAGACGCTCTCAGTGAAATTCAGATGCTACAAGAACAGACTCCGATCACTCGCAGAGAAAGCGCGCTTTTTTCAGAAGTTAGCGATTTTCAAACCGCGGCCTTCGTGGCATTCCGCGTTTAAGACTCCAGCTTGCTGCTGCGTGTCGAGCCTTCCGTGCCGGCTTTTTCCCGCTGAATGAACTCCAGAACCTGCTTGGCGTCATGGGCCGGCACGACCTTCGAGTTCTTGTAGAGCACTTTGCCGTTCGGGCCGACGAGGAATGTCCAGCGTGCGAACGTCGCCTTGCGTTCGATTCGAAACTTCTCGCCCGCTTCGTTGAGCAGCGGCTTGCGATCCGGTCCGTAGGGCATGACTTGCCCGCCCTTGCTCGACGGAACGCCGAATTTCTCCGCGATCTTGCCCTCCTCGTCCGCCAGCAGCGTGTAATTCAGCGACCACGCCTTCTTGAACAACTCATGATTCTTGACCGCATCCCCGCTGACGCCGAGGACCGTCACCCCTTGCTCGGTGAGCTGATTCATCGTGTCCCGAAACGTCTCCGCCTGTTTGATGCAACCGCCGGTGAAGTCGGCGGGATAAAAATAGATCACCGTGTAGTTCTTCCCAACATGCTCGGCCGAGTCCCACGCTTTGCCTTGATCATCGGTCCCTTTGAACGCCGGAGCCGCGTCGCCGACATTCAGCACGACTGCCGGAGTCTCCGCAGCCGGAGCCGCCGGCTTGGTCTCCTCCGCCGCCGAAACGGTTCCGCCCACGATCAACAACGCCGCCACGAGCCAAGTAGATTTCACATTCATCGCCCGACCCTCCACGAAAAGGCTATCGTCCGTAGTCATGGCCACGCGCCATGCCCCCAAGATTTCAGACGCCATCGGGTGCTCGACAGAGCGCGCGAAGGAGACATTTTGCAATTCTCATCAGAATCGTGTCCGCCAACGTAGCCGTCACCGCTCCGCGTGACGAGCCGAGCGCGTCATCAAGGTGACGCTCTCTGATGGGTGGCACAGGTTGCTTCAACCTGTGTGCGCAGCATCGGAAACCGAAGGAGAGCGATGAACTACGAATCGCGTCCCACCGTGTTTACTCATCAATGTGCGACATCGTCACGCCGACCGACTTTCCAGCCGCGTACCAGCGAGCACTGCCGAACGGCCATGCTTCCGGAGTCGCAGCCAGATTCCGCTTCACGGGATTCTGGTGCATGTAGTTCAACTTCTCCAACGCCTTGTCGCGCGTGATCACGTTGAAGTCGTACTGTTTCGGAGTCCACACGCGATGGCTGCCGTCCGGTCGCGTCAGAAACTCAAGAATGGGATTGCTGGTGGTTCGGAAGTACTCCAGCAACGCGAGGCTGCTGCGACGCTTCCATTCCTGCTTGAAGCGAACGAGCTGGCCACGCTCGCGGAAGCGAATCAATGCGTGGACGTGTTCGGGCATGATGACAAAGCCCTGACACAACCCCTCGCATTCCGCTCGAACGACTTCCAGAAATGAATCACGATCCGCTTGCAGCGATCTTGATTGAGCAGCTTGCGGCGACCATCACAGGAAAACGTGATGAAATGCGCCGTCTGTGGATCGTCAATCACCCGTCGCCTTGGACGCCGCTCAGGCCGAGGCGGCGGCAATGGGGCAGACATGGCAGAGTCCGTGAGATACCCGCATTTTGGGGGGTGGCCCGGCTTCCGCGAAGCCGGGTGCCGAAGGCACAGGAAACATCAGAACCAGCGTCCAATCAAAATGGAAGCCGCGCGAGCAATCCACCTCTCTCCTACGTTTCCAATGCTGCGCACACAGCTTGAAGCAAGCTGTGCCACCCGCGCAAGGGGTGAAGCCAACTCCCTCAAGCCGGCTATTGGGAATTCGGACAACCGATCCCCACCGGCTGAAGCCGGTGGCAAATGGGGAGTCGGCTGAAGCCGACTGATTCGAACTCCAGCGATGGTGCGTGGTGTGAAGCGTGTCATTGGGCGCGGTGTGAAGCGTTCGGCTCATCACGCGGAGCGTGATGGCTAATCAGCTAAAGCTGAGCGGTTTTTGAGTCCCGCTAGGGACGTCTCGACAATAGCCCAGCACGTCAGTGCTGGGAAAAGGTGGGAAGAGTGTGTGAAGTCCCGGCAGGGACGACAGAAATTGGCCGAGCATTTCTGTCG
>CAMDEA010000109.1 GCA_945893045.1 Planctomyces sp. SH-PL62 | reverse complement strand
CCTGCAACAAAGCCGCAAAACCGGGTACAAGTTCCATCGTGAGCCTCCTTGCTCGATGCCTGAGAGTGATGTCCCAAGCATTGTCGTGGAGGCTCACGCTATTTCCGCAGATCAGTTCTCAGCACTCTGAAAACTGCAAAAGTCGAACTCAGTGGTGGCTCAGTTTCGGACTGCTCATTGGCCTCGGCACGATGGTTGTCGCGGACGTCTCGCCGAGCACCGCCAAGTCCATCCGCGAACTTCTGGTCGTCGGCTTTGAGTCCGGCCGCGAGGCGTTACCGAAAGCCAAGTCGCTGCACGAGGCGGCGATCAAGTCGGGAGACAAATCACCGGAGATGGCTTACGCCTACGGATTGGTGCTGCTCAAGCAGTTCAAACCGAAAGAGGCGGTTGAGCAGTTCCGCCTGGCGGCCGAACACCCGGAAGCTCCTCACTGGCCCGCTTGGCAAGCATTGATCTTCACGCACTTCTCGGCCAAGGAAACGACGGCCGGCTACGACCGCCTGTTCGACTTCGCCAAGCGTATTCAGAAAACGGAACCCGCCATCGAACCAGATGAGCAGAAACGTCTCGTGCAGTGGATGGGACAGCTCGCCGGTGCCCTCGACAAGTTGGCGGAGTCGCCGAAGGCGCTGGAGACCGTCCGGAAGAATGAAGTTCGCCTGCGTGACTTGATCACCGAGCCATTACAGCCCAGTTACGACGAAGGCCGGCGAGAAGCCGCAGACGCGGCGATGCTCGTCGAAGTCGAGCTCGACGACGCCAAGCAACAACAACAAGCCAAGAACGAACAACAGCGAGTCGAGAAGCTCAGCAAAACAGAAGCCGATGCCGAGGCCGCTAAGAAAAAGTCGGAAACTGTTAAGAAGTCAGCAGAGGATTGGAAACGCTGGCTTGATGACCAACTCAAACAGAGCGATCGATTGCTGGCCCGCCTCGAAAAGGATTACGGACTCCTCGAACGTCGCGCTCAGGAAAATGTCGAGTTGCAGAACCAACTTGATCGCGAGATCAATATCGAGCGCAATTCACGAGCGGCAGCCGGGAATACGACGACCGCTCCTCGAATCGACCCGCGTCTGAACAGGCAGCAAGCCGTTCTTGCTCAAGACATGAGATCTCAACAAGGGTTAACTCCGGCTCAGCGAATCGATCAGATGCTCAACCAGAAATTCCAACTTCAAGGAGACTTCGACCGAATTTCTCAGCAAGGATTCGCCATCGGTCAGAATGCGGCCAAAGTCATTCAGCAACGCGATCTCGCCATGAAGAAATACCAACAGATGACCGGTCAGCTCGTGAAGGAGGAGACCGTCCTAAAGAATTGGCAAGATCGCCTGAAGAAGGACAGCGCGAAGCTCAAAACTCCTGCCGGCGAAAAAGGGAGCGCGGTTAATCGCACCTTGACCAAAGCGAAGAGCTTGCGGACGTACATCGACTTTGATCTCGCCGACGAACGCCAGCGGTTACTTGAACTGATCGATTCGCCGAAGGCCAATCCGAATCAGATTGAGAAGTGAGCAACGGTTCGACATCGTTGCCGTTAGGAATTTGAGCGAACTACATGTCCCGAAGGAGAACGATCATGAAGCCCTCATGTGCTCGATGGACGAATCGGTGTGCTGCCGGCTTCCTGGCTGCGAGCTTGATGTCTACCGCGTCAGCAAAGGACGAACTGCCGAAGGCCGTTCGCGCCGTACTCACCGAGGAAAGCCAAACGAGTCGTTCTAGTGGGAACCGGCGTCAGCAACTGGCGGACGAACTCGTCCAAGCCAAAGCCTCTGACGATGAACTGTACTGGAACGCGGGCTATGTGAAGGTGAACGGGAAATGGCTGCCGTTTGAGGAGTCGTTTTCTCCCGTGCCAATGACTGGCCTGACCCGCGAATACCTCGACCGGCGTGCGAAGGCAGAACTCAGTTGGAACTCGCAAAACGCACTCGCCACTTGGTGTCGCCAGCACGGAATGGAACAGCAACGACTGGCGCACCTGTATCATTCGTTGATGGTCCTGCCGAAGGACGTGGACGTAACTCCGATCTATCAGCGAATGGGCTATGTCCGTTTCGGCACCGAATGGCTGAGTCATCAAGAAGCGCGGGAGGCTCAACGCGATCTCTTTGAGTACTTGGATCAACTGGATTCAGCGACTCCATTAGTTGCTCGATTCGCAGATGAACTCGAAGGAAACCGTTTTTCAGAATCATCGCGGCGCGAGCGGCTGAAACAGTTGGCAGCGTCAAACAAGATCGCCGCATTAGAATTGGTGCTCGCTACGCGGAGCGAACAATCCGGGCAAGCAGCGGTCGAAGCGATCCGACAAATCCCAACCTATCAAGCATCGCTAGCGCTGGGACGTCTCGCGGTGTTTTCCCCCTGGTTATTCGTTCGCGATTCGGCAACTACGACCTTGAAAGAGCGACGTTTCGATCATTTTCTTCCGCAATGGCTGGCACTACTTCGCACCCACTATTCCTCAGAGATTCAACGGGCCAACTGGGGAAGGCACCAGGGATTTCTTTGTTTGTTTCGAAGCGAACGCGATTCTGAAATTGAGGTCCATCAGCTTCTTGTCTGGGCACCAAACAGCCTCCGACCTCAAGGTCCAAGACGCGCCGACCCACGACTTCAGTCCTATAACTCGGAAGTTACTCGCCGCCTTCAGAGAATCACAAACGACGCCGACTTCTTGAATTCAATCCGAAATGACGAAGTCACGATTCTTAATGAGCACGTTGTGGAGGCGCTTCAGACTACGACCGGGCAGAAGTTGGGAAACAATCCAAAAGCGTGGTGGGATTGGTGGCAAGATTACAACGGAGTTTCGGCGGTTCTTGCCAGCGAGAAGCCTACCGTGGTCATTGTGAAGGAAGAACAGCGAGTCAATGTTCCGCCGCCTCCGCCGACGACAAGTTGCCTCGTCGCTGGAACACCGATTTTGACGAAGCATGGGCTTGTCGCTGTCGAACAAATCCATCCCGGCGACCGAGTGTTGTCGAAGAATATCGAGACCGGCGAGTTGGACTACAAAGTCGTACTGCACACCACCGTGCGTAAGCCATCTCCTCTAATGAAGGTTGTGATCGGTGAGGACGCAATACAGGCAACCGAAGGGCATCAGTTTTGGGTTTCCGGCCGCGGTTGGACCAAGACGTATGAACTCGCCGCCGAGCAGCCTCTCCATACGCCAACGGGGGCGGTTCGCGTCGGTAGTCTTGAATCCGCCGAGTCAGCACCGACGTACAACCTTGTCGTCGCCGACTTCCACACCTACTTCGTCGGCAAGAGCGCAATCTTCAGCCACGACGTGCTGCCGCCGAAGCCGACCAACAAGGTCGTGCCGGGACTGAACGGTGACTGATCCGCGTTCCGAGAGTTGATTGCACGGGAGCCTTCCCTCCCACAGCAGTGCTACTTGGGCGTCAACAAGAACGCCAACAAGTCTGCCATCTCTTGAGGCGGGATGCGGTCCTCGAAGCCGACGGGCATCAGCGATTGGCCTGTGGCGGCGAACTCCTCGATGTTGGATCGCAAAATTGTTTCGCGTTCGCCCGTTGCGCGTCGCAGCGTGATGCTGTGAGCGGTCTCTTCCGCGATCAGGCCGGTGAGCACTCGGCCTTCGTCGGTGACGATCACATAGGCAATGTAGTTCGGCCCGACCTCGCGGTTCGGATCGAGGATGTGCAGCAGCACCTCTTCGGGAGCACGATGCCGGATCGTCGCCATGTTCGGCCCAATGTCTTGACCGACTTCGCCGACGCGATGACAGGCTTGGCATTCACGGCGAAAGACGACATCCCCTTTCAGGCGATCCGACTTCAAGGCGGGCAACGCTTCGCGGTACTTGTCCACGACTTGCTTGCGAGCGGTCAGAGCCGACTCGAACAACTTCACCGAGCGTTCTTTGACCGCGGCGTTCGCACTGCGGACGAGCAGATTGCGGCGGATGTGCGGCACGTCGAACACCGCCACCGTCTTGGCGTCGATGGCATCCAGCAATGCCGGCTGCCACTCCGGTCGAGAGACCAACGCCTCGACCGTTTCCCCACGTGCCTCCGGTGCCAGCATTCGATAATTCGCGAGCAACAGCGCCGGCACCTCCGCCTGCCGATGCCCCGCCAAGACACGCACCGCCTGAGCCTGCACCGCCGCCGGCTGCGGCGTCTGCAACAACGGCGCGAGCGCATCACGAGCCTGAGGAAACTCGACGAACGCCAGGAGCGGCACCGCTTGTTGCCGCGTGCTCGGTTCGGCCTTCGAGTCAGCCATCGTCGTCAAAGCGTCGTACAATGCTTGCCGCAACCGCGTCGCGCCGGCGTGCGGCGACGCAGCCAGCACGGCCGACAACGACTTGCCGGTTCGTTTGATTCCGTCACCGAGTCCCAGAGCGAAGAATGGAATCACTCGCTGGTTCTCCGGCGTCTTCGGGAGATCGCGAACGACGGCAAAGAGTTGTTCTAGCTCTTCAGCCTTGCCGCGTGCGCCGATGATGAAGGCCAAGTCTTGCGAGAATCGGTCGTTCTCGACGAGCTTGCCGAGCAACTCCGGCGCAATCTCCGCCGCCGAACTGAGTACTGCCGTGCGAGTGAACTCATCCGCGAGATCCCGCTGCGCGATCTTCGCCAGCGCAGCAACGACGGTTTCATCGGCCGAACGTTCGTCACGACGCGTGATCGTGCCCAACGAAAACGCAACTTGGAGCCGGACACGCGCATCGTCGTCAGCGGCGAGCGAGATGATCTGGTGCCGAAGTTTCGCGTTCGTGCTCAATCGTGATTCGGCAAGCAACACGGCCTGTCCGCGAACTTCCGCCCTCGGATCACCCAATGCGTCGAGTAAGTCGGCGTCCTCCAAGTCGTGCAATCCGTCGAGCAACCACAAAACTTGGAGCCGCGTCACCGTTCCGAGGTTTGCAAAGTTGGTGTGCGACTCGGCGTCGGCGACGCGACGGATCACTCGCACTCCTTCCCGCAGAGGCGGCACCACTGAATGATCTTGTCGTTCCCGCAGTAAACGCAAAGCGGTCTCGCGCCACCAGGCGTTGGGATTCGCCAACTCGGCCGCCAGTTCGTCCGATGTCACGTTTCCAAGCCTTGGCGGCTTGGGCGGTTGGAAACCGACTGGCGCGAGCCGGTAGATGCGGCCTCGGTCGCGGCCGCTTTCGAGATCGACTTGAGCTTTGATGTCATCGGGGATCGACCAGGGGTGCTCGATGGTCTCGCGATACATGTCGAGCACATGCAGCGTGCCGTCCGGCGCGTTGACGAAGTTGACCGGCCGGAACCAGTTGTCGGTCGAGGCGACAAATTCGTGGGGCACGTTTTCAACCTGCCCGTCTTTTCCCGATGCTTGGCCGGGCACGTTGGAAACGTGCCCCACGGATCGCTGCGACGTAAACGTCACCCCCTTCGGCTGGAGCACCTGATGATGAATCAAATTGCCGGCGACCTCACCAAGAAAGATCGAACCATAGAACTCGCGAGGATAGGCCGAACCGCGATAGACCGTCAGACCGCAGGCCGAGGTCATGTAACCAGCGGCGACCGACTCACTGCGCGGCGAGGCGATTGTCGCGTCGTTGGTTAGCCGGCGGGCATTCATCACGCGCCACGGTTCCGACGGACTGCGACGATAGACCGGAATCGTGTCCCCCGCTTCAGCGACATCGTGCAGCGCCGACCGCGCCGGCCAGTGCGGGTTGCGAGCCAAGTAATGTCGCGGCAGAACGACGTGCTGAATCGGATTGCGAATGTTGCAGATGAACCGGTTGCCCCAATCATCGAACGAGTTGCCGAAGCGTGCTCCGCCGGAGAGCACTTCAAACGAACCCGCTTCATCGCGCGGATCGAACCGAAAATCGGCAGTCGTCATCGCGATCGGCTTCGAGTCCGGCGCGTCGCCTCGGCGAATCTGTCCGCCGTTCGATGAACCCGCTCCGTAGATTTTCCCGTCCAGCCCCCATTTGAGATTGTTGATGACCGCCTGCACGTTGAATTTGCGAAAGCCGGTCAGCACTTTCCGTCGCTCGTCTGCCTTGCCGTCGCCGTCGGTGTCTTTCAAGTACCACAAGTCCGGCGTGGCGACGACGTACACGCCCCCTTTCCACAGCGCGAGACCGGTCGGCCACGAGAGTCCCTCGGCAAAGATCGTGCTCTTGTCGAAGCGGCCGTCGCCGTCGGTGTCTTCGAGCAAGCGGATGCGACCGAGCGGTTCATCGTTCGTGCGTTCGACGAACGGCTTGTCACTCGCCTTGTCGGTGTAGGGATAGTCGCGCATCTCGGCGACGTAGGCTCGGCCATTTTCGTCGTACTCCATCGCCACCGGATCGGTGACCAGCGGTTCGGCGGCGAGCAACTGCATTTCAAAGCCATCGCGAACGACGAACGATTTCAAAGCCTCAACGGGTTCCTTCGGGAGAAAGCGGGGAAGAGCGTCATCGGCGAAGCCGGTGGACGTTGCCAAAAGTGAAAGGGCCAAGGCCCAACGTCGGACGTAATACCGCTTCTTCATTTTTCAGCCGCCCTCAGTCTTTGAGTCGCGCAGGAAATTGCCGCAATCGACGCAACGACCGTCGCAGCAATACTCGCCGTTCGTCGTTGAGATCCAGGACTCGGATCGTCGTGCGTCCAACGGCGGTCTTCCCGTGAACGATCAATCCTTGCCATTCAAAGTGGTCGTGCCAGGAATCCTTTCGGGGATTGAACAATCGAGTCATCCGGCCGGACTGCGAATCAACTCCCGATAAATTCGGCCCCTTCCTCAAATTGCATCGTTGGCACGAATACGCGAGGTTTTCAACGCCATCCTCACCACCATGTTGACGTGGGCGAACATGCTCAACATGAAACGGGAGCCATCTTCCGTATTGGGCGGGATGCTGGCAGTACTCACAATGATCCTGGGCACGACTGCGAACGAACTCTCGAGTCGTCGCGTCGATGCTCGTCATTGTTGCAACACCACAAAACGAGAGGCGGATCACACACGGGGTTGAGCGTGGCGTGGCGCGACACGACTTTGATTGCGACGTCGCGATGCACGCCGTCTGGCATGTTGGTCGAGCATCACCTGCGCTTCGGCCTGCAACAACTCGATCAGCGTGCCGGTCTGCACGATCGCTTCATACTCGCGTAATTCTTCGGTCGATAATTTGCCACTTTGGCATTTATCGGCCAAAGCCTCGACTCGTGCCTGGACGTCTGAAGGAGCCTCAAGTTCGACGATTCGCCGCGCCGTGCTCAAGGTCAAACACTGTCCCAGCGGTTTTAATAAGCGATGAATGGCCAAGTTGTCGGTGGTTTTCATGGCGTGATTCTCGTGAGCACCTCTGAAAGTCTCGAACCGGTTAGTCGCGGCTGTTGATCTTGGAAAGCAGTCGCAAAATCTCGACGTACAGCCAGACGAGCGTGACCAGCAGGCCGTAGCCGGCGTACCACTCCATGTATTTGGGGGCTCCGTGTGCGACGCCCTGTTCGATGAAGTCAAAGTCGAGCACCAGATTCAGCGCGGCGATGATGACAATGACCGCGTTGATGCCGATGGCCAGCGGGCTGGAGCCGTGCAAAAAGGCCACACCACCGATTCCGCACATGTGCATGATCATGTTGACGAGGTACAGGATCGCGATCGCTCCGGTGGCGGCGAAGACACCGAGTTTGAAATTCTCGGTCGGCTTGATGAGTCCGGTGCGGTACGCCGTCAACAGGCTGAATAGCGTGCCAAACGTCAGACAGATGGCTTGAAAGACGATGCCATGGAACTTCTGGTCATATGCGGCCGAGATCACTCCCAAGACCAAACCTTCGGCGACGGCGTAGACCGGCGCGAGGACCGGTGCCCAGTCTCGCTTGAACCACAACGCGATGCCGGCGATCAGTGACACAGCCAGGCCGCCCAGGAATTTCGGCATCACGGCTTGAAACCCGCCCGCACCCCGCAATTCCATCCACGAGTAACCGGCTGACGCGGCCAACAGGATCAGCAGCATCCCCGTCTTGGTCGCGGTCCCGTTCAATGTCATCGTGTGGGATCGTTCGAGGGCATAGCCATCAAACGTGTCGAACGTGGACGAGTTCAAGGCGGGATTGGCAGTACGCATGAGTGACTCCTTTGCGATTGTCGATGAGGGCAATGCTTCGCGGCGGAATGATAGCGTCCGCAGCGGAACCGGCGAGCGGCCGTTTCTGAAACGCTACAGCTTCGGCAACACCGGCGGCTTCGGTTTGACAGCTTTCGGCTGAGCCGGCTTCGGGTCCGGAACGAACAGTGGGCGCGGCTTGGCTGGAGCCGCGTTCGCCTTGTTCTGTGACGGTGGAGGAGGCGGCGGAATGAATCGTTCCTCAACACGGATGCCGAACGGCGACTGCAACTCGCGGGCGGCCATGATCGCCCACGGCGTACCGGGAGCTTCGGCGATCACTCGGTTCAACAAGTCGGTTGCGAGCAGTGCTCCCTTCTTGCTGGCGACGCCGGAGTTTTTGATTTCGGGTGTCGGATGAAAAATCCAATGATTCGAGCGAGTGTTGATGTCGGATTCCGCGAGCGAAGTCTTGAGCGTCGCGAGGATGTAGTTGTATTCGAGATTGCGCGTTTTATTGGCCAGCAGCCGGGCGTAGTTCAAACAGAAGGCCATGCGCCAGCGGAGCGACGGTTCGCGGTCGAGTTCCTTTTCGATACCGGGAGGAAACGCTTGCAGCATCGCGTCGAGCATGTACTGGCTCTCGGCGACTTCCTTCTGAGCCTCGGTCGCGGTTTGACGGAAGTTGTTCGCGGTGACTCGAATGTCCAGCCGCGGCGCGCCTTTGACTTTGAATCGCTGACTCATCTGCGCAGCGTTGAGCACACTGACTCGCAGCGGATGTTTACGGACGTCCTTGGCGAAGTCCTCGATCTCGCCGAAGCTGTAATCGGGAGCGAACGTCCGCAGCGCGGCATCATCAAAGGTGCCGATCGGAGCGAGGCCAGCCATCGTGGTCATGTTCGTCAGGAAGTAGACGCCACCAGTTTCGCTGACCAGCCGAGCCAACGCATACGGCGCGAAGCCTGACGAAAGATATTCGTACTGCGGACCGTTGAACCAGAACGGCAAATTGACGTTTTCGGCCATCGCCGCTTCCGGGCCGAGGTCGATCGGAAGCTGATACGTCTTGCCGTCCTCGGGCGCGACATACGGTACGAAGCCGCGTCGCTTGCCGAACGGAGCGGTCGGGCCGATGACGTACGCCTTCGCTCCGTACCGATTGCAGATCGCGATCGCATCCAAGTGAGGCTTGCCAAAATCGTCCCCCGCCTCGTCGGTGATCGTGATCAGCATGATGCGTCGATACTGTTCGGTGCGGTAATTCGACCACGCATTCACCACCTGCTTGACTGCCGTAAAGACGTTCTCAATCCCGGAGGAATCGGTCGGCAGGTTCTCGATGCCCGATTCAATGTCGTCGAACTTGTCGGTCGGCTTGACGATGAAGTTGGTCTTCTCGCCGAACATCACCACGCCGGACAGCAGCCCCTTTTCGTGGCGCGGAATTGTGGTCGTGTTCTCCAACGCACCGAGTTCCCCGTAGATGCGCCGCAATCGCTTGGCGACCGCTTCACGCTGCGTCTTCAAACTGGCCGAACCATCCAACAGCCACACGACCAGCACTTTGCTCTCTTGCAGGTTTTGAGCGATCTCCCAAGTGACTCGGTCAAGTGCCGATTCGATCTGCACGAGTTGTTCGCCGGTCGAGCCTTTCACGACTAGCCGGTCGTCGAATTTCAATCCTTCCGGTACGTCATAAGCCGGCAGCTTCGCCTGATCGACGCGCGCTTCATCCAGCAACTGCTTCGCCGGCGCGGCCACCTTGGGCGTGTTCTGCACGACGGCCAAGCCAAGGCTCATCGCGTTCGTGACCTCGCGGACTTCGAGTTCTCGTTCGTCCGGGTTCGCCAATTCGAACGGGATCGCCTCTTCGATCTCCTGGCGAATCACGTTCTCGGCAAATTTGGTTTCGATCACCGGTGCGAGCGATTCGCCCTGCTCGTGCAGCAACCAGCCGGAGAGATTCGTCATCAGCCACAAGTGCAGCAGCAGGCTGACCACTAATCCGCCGAACGCATTGCGTCCTTTCCGCAGATTGGCTTGATCAACATCGTCATCAGCGAGTTGCAGGAGAATGACTTCGCCAGCCGCCGGATCGCGTTGGGGAATCCAACCGTTGTCTGCAACGGGGTGGAATTCCGCTGTCTCACGCCAAGTCTCTTGAGCCACGACGCTCACAATGGGATGCCTCCCTGAAGGAATCGACTGCCCGGCGGAAGTGTAACCCCCGAACCGCCCCTTTGTGTTCGTCAAAGTCTGGCAACTTCGGGCCTTGCTGAGAACCCTGGAACCGGGACGGAGAGAGCTAATTCCGGCTGAACGCCGGAGGAAATCCCTGGGTGATCCCCGCAGCCAATTGCCTTTGCCGCTTCCGTAGATGGAGCAAAACCAGATCGCTGCGGAGATCGACGTCCGGTTCCGCCAACAGCGATTGAGCGTCGTCGGTGCTCAAACCCAGCGAGTGCCCCAGCACGTCGCACAACACGCCGAGCGACAACTCCGCATCGAGCAACTGGTGCAGCAGCGGGTCCGATTGCAGTTCCGGCAAGACCTCGATTGCGCCTGTCAACAGTTCTCGCTGGCGATGCCGCCGGTCGATCGTCGGTTCCGACGGATACCAATCGGGCAACAAGGTCAGTTCGGCGGTGCGGTACAGCAGGTCCGTGCCGAGTTCCGTTTCGATGCGTGCTCGGCAGAGACCATGCAGGGCGAGGTTGAAGCGGCCATCCGGGAGCTTCTCTTCAACGGCGATGCGGCCCACACAGACGATGGGATGAATCTTCGCCGACTTGGTCTCGTAGGCGGATTCTTGATTCGGTCCCAGCAGCGCCATCGCGATCAATCGGTCGCCGTCCAGAGCATCCGCGATCATCTCGCGGTAGCGCGGCTCGAAAATGTGCAGCGGCAGCCAGGTGTGCGGGAAGTGGACGACGTTCGGCAGCGGGAACAACGGAGCCTGTCCGGTGAACAGTTTCAATTCGTCCTGAACGTCAAACGTGTCGCTCATGAATTCACTTCCTCAGGCGGGGCGATCTTCGGGACGAGTTCGTCACGAAGTTGAATGTCAGTCGGATATCGGTCTTTGTGGTCGAGCAATTCTTGAAAGCAGCGTTGGTAGTCGGTCAAAAACGTGTCGAGATTGATGCCCATGAAGCTGGGCCGGTACGGATCAAGCTTCTGGCGGCAGGTGTCGTAGAGCTTGCGTGCTCCGCCAAAATTGTCGTTGCCGAAGTGGAACAGCGAGACCGAGGCTTGAATGAGTCCTTGCAGGAATCTCTTTTCATCACCGAGCGACTCGGACCACAACTCTTCCCAGACATCGTGGGCTTCAAAGAATTCCTCCTCGTTGAACAATCGCAGTCCTTCGAGGTACTGCGGCGCGTATCCATCCGGCATGAGTTTGATCCTTGAGAGACGAGTCTGATCGAACTAACCCGAAGCGTCAGCGAGGGCGAACGCTCAATCGCGTATGCTGGAATCATCGTCTTAGAGCACTCGCCCTCGCTGACGCTTCGGGTTAATTTGCGGGCGGGATTCTAGCGCTGCTTGAAACCGTCAGTCCACGAGCAACTTCTCAACTTCGCCAAGTTCATTATGCCTCAGTCCAAACAGACCTCCCGCGGCGATGACCGAAAGCAACGTGCCCTCAAAATCGCTCACCAATTGGCAAAGACTTACGCCGATGCGGAGTGTGCCTTGAAGCACGACAACCCGTTTCAGTTGCTAACGGCGACGATTCTGTCGGCTCAATGCACCGACGAGCGAGTCAACATGGTCACGCCGGCGCTGTTCGCAAAGTATCCGAAACCCTCCGCGCTGGCCGCCTCGAAACAGGAGGATGTCGAGAAGATCATTCAATCGACCGGCTTCTTCCGAGCGAAGGCGACGAACCTGCGCGGCATGGCTCAAGCGTTAGTCGATCAGTTTGGCGGTGAGTTGCCACGCACACTGGAAGAGATGATCTCGCTGCCGGGTGTCGGCCGGAAGACGGCGAACGTGGTGCTCGGCACGGCATTCGGACTGCCGACCGGCGTGGTGGTCGATACGCACGTCAAACGCCTCACGCGATTGCTGGGGCTGACGAAAAACCTCGACCCGGTGAAGATTGAGCACGATCTCGCGGCGTTGCTGCCGAAGTCGGAATGGATCAACTTCTCGCACCGGCTGATTCATCACGGCCGCCGAATCTGCAACGCCCGTAAACCCAATTGTGTCGAGTGCCCGCTGTTGAAGCTCTGTCCGCGCATCGGATTACCGCCGCTATCCACGTAGCCGCAGCGCTCGCGCAAAGCGAAGCGATTTCAGAGAAGCCATTCAAATGCTCGCGAAACTCCGATCACCGCCGAGCTCCCCCGCTTCGCGATGCTGCATCGCCAAACTCACCCGAAGCGTCAGCGAGGGCGACTGCTTCAAAATGCCTCGCCCTGATCTGAGTCTGCGAAGCGTTCGCCCTCGCATACGCTTCGGGTTAGTTTGCTTTCTGTTTCTCCATGCGGTGAGCTTACCTGCCGTTGAACCGTTTGCCGGTAAAAAGTTCGACGACGCGCTGGACCAGAGAATCGGGCGAGCATGGGGTGGTGACGGCGAGTCGATTCGCCAGGCGTTGCAGCAACTCACGGAATCGAATCATGTCTCGATCGTGCTGGATCGACGCATCGATCCGACTCTAGCGGTCAGTTTGACCGTACCAGCGACTCCGTTGCGTGACGTCATCGCGGCGCTTGCCAAAACGGTGGATGCTGGGACCGTCGTGGTTGGAAACGTCGTCTATGTCGGTCCAGCCGAGTCGGCCAAGAAGCTGCGAACATTGATCGAATTACGCAATCACGACTTGTCGAAGCTCGCCGCCGCGACGGTGAAGAAGACAGAGAAGTCGGCATGGAAGAACCCCACCGTGTCGCTCGCACAGCGGCGGACGATCGCCTGGAAAGATTTCGATCGGCCGCGCGACATCCTCAAGCAACAGATCGCCGAGAAGTTGAAGATCGAAATCGACGGCCTCGACAAGCTGCCGCACGACTTGTGGTCCGGCTCGTCACTGACGCAGGTGACGGCGACCGAAGCGCTGTCGCTGCTGCTGATTCAATTCGGTGCGACGTTTGAGTTCGTTCCCGACCGAGCCGCCGTTCGCATCGTGCCGATTCCAGACCGAGTCGTGATCGAGCGAAGCTATCCAGTGTCAAACACCAAAGAGATCAAAGCCGTCGTGAGCGAACGATTCACGGACGCCGAGATCATCGTTGGCGGTGCGAACCTGATCGTCCAAGCGACCGTCGAACAGCACGCCGAGATCGTGGCCTTCCTCAAGCCCGGAGGACAGAAGGTGGTCAATCCACCTGCGATCAAGCCGGACAAGCCGCTCGCCAAGCGACTCTTCACGCTCAAGCTGGAGAACGCGGCGCTCGGCGACGTCATCAAGACGTTCATCGGCAACGGCGTGCAGATCAAATACGACCCGCGGCAATTTGCCGACGCGGAGATTTCGCTCGAAAAGAAGATCAACATCGACGTCAAACAGAAGTCGGCCGAGAAGCTGTTTCGTGATTTGTTCGAGCCGCTGGGGATCGAGGTTTCGATTGACGGCGAGGTCGTCCAACTACGGCCGAAATAGTCGTGCGGCAGGCTTTCACCCTGCCCAGTCTTTCGAATGCCAAGGCTGTGACGGGCAGGTTGAAAACCTGCCCCACGAAACGGCGACAGCCCGGCGGCCAAGCGGCAGTCGGGCTGTGGTGGTTGTGGAATAGGGCCGGCGAAAACTACGGCGCGGCGGTTTCCAAGACGGCGAAGGGGCTGATGCGGAAGGCTTTCTCGACCAGTGCTTCCTTATCACCCTGATTCTTGGCTTTAGCAAACTTCACGCGGAGCTTCTTCAATTGCTCACCACGCTTGCGTCGCCGAGCCAATTCACGCTGACGTTCACATCGTCCCATGATTCGTTATGACCTCTTACCCTAAAAATCGTTGACGAAATCGTTTCTGCTCCAATGCAGGGCGAGACTTGTAGCGGCCCCGCCAAACAGGGTCAACCAGCCAAAGCCAAACGAAAACCCTTTCCGCCAAGCGGGGCTTCGGTCATGCTGGCTCCCCCATGCGAGCAGAACCGTTCTTTGCTGAGTTGATTGTCGAGTCGTTCCTCAGCGGCAAGCGGATCGACACCTTCTTAACGAAGCACTTCCGAAATTATTCCGCCTACCGCGTGCAACGGATTGTGCGAGCCGGTGAAGTGCGGATCAACGATGTCTTGGCCAACAACGATTCGCGGGTGTATCGCGATCAACGAGTCACAGTAAGGCTGATCGAGCCCCCCGACCGTCTCCTGCCGCCGACCCCCGGCCCGCTGCACGTTCTCTACGAAGACCCGTGGCTGATGGTCGTCGTCAAACCGGCCGGACAGATCGCTCATCCGGCGGGGGACTACGGAACGGACTCGCTGGCGAACGTCGTGCAGCATCACCTCGATCAACAGACTTGTTGGAAAGGTCTGCTGCGACCGGGCATCGTGCATCGGCTCGACCGGCTGACTAGCGGAGTGATGGTCATTGCGAAGGAACATCTCTCACACGCACTGCTGACCGAAGCGTTCATGCACCGCAAAGTTCACAAGACCTACGTCGCGCTGGTGATTGGGGTCATCGCAGCGGATGCGGGAACGCTCGACAAACCGATCGGCGAGTCGCTCGATCCCGAAAGCTGTTTGGTGACGGTGCATGCCGACGCCGTGAATCCTCGCTCGGCGATCACGCACTTCCGAGTCCTCGAACGTTTCGCCCAGCACACGCTCGTCGAAGCGAAACCAGTCACCGGCCGGCATCATCAAATTCGAGTCCACTTCGCCGACATTGGCCACCCCGTCGTCGATGACGAGTTCTACGGCCCGTACGGCTGGATCAAAAAAGGCCCCGACGGCCAACGTATCTCACTTCCGGCCGAAAGCCGAAAGCCGAAAGCCGATCGCCGCGATACCGTTTTTAGCGGCGACGAAGACGAGATCGCCCCCGCGATCCCACCAGAATTGTTATTGGTCGGCCGCCATGCGCTGCATGCCCATCGGATTGAATTTCGCCACCCAATCACCTGGGAACCGCTCTCCTTCGAGGCCCCGCTGACAGAGGACATCGCTGGTGTGGTCGAGCGGCTGCGTTCGTAGGTCAGGCTTTCCAGCCTGACCCGCATGGCCGTTGAGCATGGTCAGCCGATTGACGTTCCGATCAGCCTGGAAAGGCTGACCTACGCGAACAACTCACGCACAGGCTCGCCGTCGTCCGTGATCGGGACCGGTCGATTGCCGGCGTAAATCTCCTCGCGCGGATTGATGCCGAGAGCACAATGAATTGTCGCGTGCAGATCGGGCACCGACACCGGCCGCGAGACAATCTTCATACCGAGTTCGTCGGTCTCGCCAATCGTGAGGCCGTTCTTCAAGCCGCCGCCAGCCAAAACGATGCTGAAGCACTTGCCGTGATGGCCGCGTCCGCCGCCTCCGTCGAATTGCGCCGGCCGGCCGAACTCGGTTGCGACCACGATCAACGTCTTGTCGAGCAGCTTCTTGTTTTCGAGATCAAGCACCAGCGCCGCCAACGCTTGATCGAGTTCGGTGATCAGCTTGTGCTGATTCAAGATCCCATCGTTGTGGACGTCCCAGCCGGTGCCGTTGAGGAAGTTGAGATTGTGAGAGACCTCGATGAATCGCACGCCTCCCTCAATCAATCGCCGAGCCAGCAAGCAGCGTTGTCCAAACTCGCCGCCAAATCCGTTCCGCAAGTCGGCCGATTCGCGATCGAGATCGAACAGCCGCATGAACTCCGGCCCGGCGAGTTTCTGAGCCGCCGCAATCGCCGCGTCGTACTCGGCCGCGAAGCCTTCTCGAACGCCACGTTCGCGCAGGTCGTCACGAACAGCATTGAGCAGTTTGTCTCGCCGAGCCTGCCGCTCATCCGTAATCCCAACCGATCGCTTGAGCGCCGGCGGCCCCGACTTCGTATCGGTCAAATGCACGTATCCGTATTTCGGACCGAGGAAACCCGGCCCGCGAGTCACGTTCGGATATCCCATTAGCACATAAGCCGGCACGCCCTCGGTGATCGTGCCTCGCTGATTCGCGACAATCGAGCCGATCGACGGATACTGTTCCGTGCCGCTCGTCGGCCGGCCGGTGTGCATTCGATTGGTCGCCGCCGCATGCTCGTCGATCACATCATGATTGACCGTCCGCAGAATGTTGAACCGATCCAGAATCTTCGCACACCGCGGCAAGTGCTCGCACACGCGCGTTCCCGAAATCGCCGTCTCGATCGAGTCATAATACGACCCCGGCTTCTTCTCCCTCGGATCGCCCTTCGTTTTTACATCCCACGTATCGAGATGACCTTGACCTCCGCCAAGCCACACGAACACGCAGTGCTCGGCTTTGCCGCGCGGGAGTTCTGATCTTTTTTCTTCACCGAAGATCGACGGCAAAACCGCATCAGCGGCAACGGCAAGGGCCGTTGAGCCGGCCAAGAAATCACGTCGAGATGGCATGTTGATTATTCCTTGGAGGACGGGCATTCTTGCCCGCCTTTCGTCTTCGCGCGAACCGGGACGGGCAAGATTCCCATCCTACGACTCTCGCGTTCGAGTAACGAGATTACGAAACGTCTCTCGAATTGTTTTGTGAAGGAACCGGGCAAACCCAGAACCGAGACGGTTCGCCACGATGAGTTCCACGACGTCGGCAAAATCTTTGTGAGTGCGACGTAAGCTCCCCGAACCGCACGCCAATTTGGTTTCAATCAATCGAGCCAGTGACAAGACCGGCAATCCTTCTTTGATGGTGACGCATTTGGCTGAGTCGGGATCGGGCAGCCGAATCTCGCTCCCTTTGCCAGCTCGTTCGCCCGCCATGAGAAGTTGCACCGGAATGCCCGACGCTGCCCGGAACTCCGCCTCGCGTGTCCTCCATTCAAAGCCCGCTTGTTCCAGCACCTCACGCAGCCGTTCGCCGTCTTCGTTTCGGACGAGCAAGTCCACATCGACCGTATTTCGCTGATAACCATGCAGGCAGACCGCCACTCCCCCGACGATGGCGTGAGGAATCTCAGCTTCCTCCAGCAACTGATGGCAACTATGCGCGACCTCCCACAAGGTCTCGTTTCCAAGCATGGCATACGTCCGGCTGGCAAACATCATGACCAAGTCACTCACGTCACAAGAGAGGTCGTTGCATTCGGCAGCATACTCAAAGGCCGCTGACGGCACGATCAGGAACTCCGGGGAATTGATCAGTGATTCAGATCAAGTCTTCAGTTCGTTCTCGCCAGTCGGCGTTTGAGAACGTCCCCCACTCTCTTCCAGCCCCCAACGATCCAGCAAATCCGTGTGCCGATGATTGAGTTCGACCCCCACCCGAAACGGCGGACGCGCATACGGACCAACTTGCATCCAAACGATGACACGATCGGGATCGCTGCGTTCAACGTCACAACAGGTCTTGGCGATTCGCAACATTCCCAGTAAGCGGTCTGCCAACCGAAGCTTCCGGCCCCCGACTTTCAAAATCAATCCTTGCTCGACAACCCAAACCCGTAGGCCAATTTCAAACCCGTATATCGTAGATCCTTTCCTGTGTAGAACCCCGTATTTCGTAGATCCTTGGCTCTGTAGAATGCTGCAATCAGTCGCAGAAAGATTGGTCGGAATATCCATCGAATGCGACGGAAGCTTTCGAAGCTCGCCCCAATACGAAAACTCGGTTATCAGCGCCCAGAACCAATTGGATAGTCCCCAAGCAGCAATACACGACAAGGCAATAATTGCGGGAACTAAGACGAAGTCCCAACTGCTAATTCCGCGGCTCCACGTCATCGTCCTCACCTCGGTACTCATGGCACGACTAGGAACTCCGGGGAATTGATCAGCGACCAGATCATGTCTTCGGCCCGTTCGCGCCAGTCGGCGTTGAGCCGCGACGTCGTGGGGTCGCCGAAGGCGAGCTCTTCGGCGAGGCGTTGCTTACGGAGGTTGGCTTCAGGTTTGAGATGGTTCGACCACGAGACACCGGTTTGTCTCGGCGGCTGCGAACGGCGGACGAGATGCTCGCCCGGAACGATGCGGGACACGAAGCCTTCGCGCAGCAGTTCGCCGAAGAGTTTGCGTTCGGCGGCGGTTGCGGGCCGGGTGAGGATTCGTTGCGTCACCGAGTTGATGAATTCTTCGGGAGTCTTCACGGTCAGCGCGAGTTCCGTGAAGGCGCTGTCGTCGGAGAGTTGCGAGATGCGTTTGGCGACGACGCCGTTGACGAGCGTTGCGGGCTGAAGGACGGTCGTCTCGCTCGTGCGGACGGTGATTGGGTCGGGACGAGAAGCTCGCCAGCCGAAGGATTCGAGGACATCGACGATGGTCTGCGCGGCGGGCAATGTGAGGCTCGGTCGGTCGCGTTCGTTGGACATTGAAGTGAATTGCCACGCTCGCCGCGCGTGGCCGAGGCTGATCGAGACGTCTTGTCGGCGTGCGCCATCAACGTCGATGTTGATCTCCTCGACGTTCAACGACTTGCCAGCGGCGACGAACAGCGAGTCGATGAGTTGCTCGGCCGTCAGGCGGCGCGAACGTAGACCGGTCGCTCCGCGACCGGAATCCGAGTCGCGGAGCGACTCGGCTACGGCCTGATACGCTCGCGAATTCAAGATCAACCGGGTGATGTGTTTCACGTCGTAATCGTGCGACACGAACTCTCGTTCCAGCCATTGCAGCAATTCAGGATTTGACGGCTTCGCCTTCTCCCAATCATCAACCGGCTCCACGAACCCTTTTCCAAGCAACCGCGTCCAAACACGGTTGACGATGACCTGCGCGAAGCGATGGTTCGACGGCGATGTGATGAACGCCGCCAGCCGCTCGCGCGAATCTTTCGGATTTCGCAGCAACTCATCCGGGACGGCGGCGACCAGTTCCTCGAACGGCCAAGTCGGCGCGACCGACTCGCCCGGTTTGAGCGTGACTTTCACGAGCGGTTCGCGACCGCGCACCGCAAAGGCTTCCAGATTCAGGCTGCTCGTCTTCGGGACTTTTTCCGGTTCGCGTTTCAATAGCGCGGCGAGCGAGAACAAGTCGCGTTGCAGGAAGTCGTGATACGGCGCATCGTGACAGCGGGCACACTTCATTTCTAAACCGAGAAACGCCTGGCCGATGACGTGCGCCTTCGCGGCCATTGGGACATCGTTCTGGCTGGCGACCGAGAAACCTCCGGGACCGCCGTAGCGCACGCTTCCTTCCATCAGGATTAATTCCGTCACGAATTGATCGAACGGCTTGTTGTCGAGAAAGCTCTCGTGAATCCACCAGCGGAACGGGCCGGTGTTGTTCAGCGTTGGGTTGAGAATGTTCGGGTTCTCGGCGAGCACGTCCTGCCAATAGCTGACCCAATTGTCGGCGTAGTCCGGATCGGCGAGCAGCTTGTCGATGATCGCTTGGCGGCGTTGGGCTTCAGGCTGAGCAAAGAAGAATTTGATGTGCTCGGTGTTTGGAATCGTGCCGATCGTGTCGAGGCAAACACGGCGGAGGAAGGACCAGTCGTCAGTGAGCGGTACGGCGCTAGCCGCCGGTGATCCACTGACGTCGATACCGGCGGCTAGCGCCGTGCCGCTCACTGCGCCGGCGCGAACCACTTTTCTCGCGTACTCATGCCGCCGATTCCAGAACTCAGTCCATTCACGGCTCGCTTCACGGCGGCGTTGTTGATTGAGCGTGACCAACTCGTCGCGCCGGCGAGCAACGAAATCTGTCCAAGACTCGTCGGTCAGCACGAACGGTTTGGTTTGATGCAACACGGCGAACGAATCGCTTTCCGGACCAGCGAGAGCGATGAAGGTTTCTCCCAATTCCGGTCGCACACTCTTTCCGCCGAGGAACACTTCCCACGTCAGCCGATGGCGTTGACCCTCCGATTTGAACGACGCGATCGTGTCTTGATCTCCGGGCCGCAATGCTCGATGTCCGGGAGCGGGCACGCGGTCGATGTCCCAAACTTCTTCGTGTCCGTCACCGCGAAACTTCGGGAACGGATTCTCGACGACCAGTTTGCTATCGATGAACAATCGAGACGCGCTACGGCTGCGGATCAGGAAGCGGCTCTCCCCGTTCGGCAATTCCACGTCGCCGGTCACACGCACAACGAATGGGTTCGAGCGATCCGCTCGCACGCCCATCGCCGAATACTTGTGAGCAATCTCGGCCAGCGCGAACGCCGGTTCGGTGTATCGCTCGGCCGGTTCCGGCGCGATGAAGTCCCAGCTCAGCTTGTCCGGGATGCCCTCGAAGACTTCGACAAGCACCGCTCTCTTCGGCGGGTCGAGCGTTGTGATGTACGGCTTCGGTTGCAGCACTTGATACCGCGCCGCGATCCGCTCGGCCGGCAGAGCGGTGCGATAGATCGCCAGTTCGTCGATCGAGCCGTGAAAGCTGTTGCCCGAATTCAATCCGAGCGCCGAGCCGATCCAGAGTTCGTCGTCATCAACAACCGGAGCTTCCGTCGTCGCTCCACCGAAGTCCCATTCACCGTCGAGCGACTTGCCGTCGATGTAACCGCGAATCGACTCCGGCTTGCCGAACGTGTAGCTGGTCGCGATGTGATGCCAGCCGGTGTCGATGTCGAAGCCGGTTTTCGTGGTCCAGCGGTGATAGTCCTCTGATTTGCCTCTACGATTGTCCTCGCTGCGGAAGAGAAACGTGACGCAGGCGTCTCCCTTCTTGCCGGCCAACCGCAACGCATAGTTCTGATTTTCCTCGGCGACTCCGGCGTTCTTCGTGCGACCTTTACCGACGACATACATCTGCTGCCCGTCACCGAGCTTCTTCACCAGCACCCAGGCTTCGAGCGTGATGGAGTCCCCCTGCCCAAAATCGAGCGGACTTTTCTCACCCGGATCGGCCACCTTGATGACCGCCGGCGACTCAAACACGGCCGCCTGATTGTCCGCCTCAAAGCTCAAAAACTTTGGCGGTCGCGGCCCAACCTGGTCCGCGCGGACGTAGCCTTTCGACACGGCACTCGCGTCGTTTAAGTTGTCTTCATCGAACAATCGCGACGGAACTCCGCGAGCGATGATGCCGTGGCCGAACGACTTTGGATGCACCTCAAAGAGGTTGTCGTCGAGCCGCCAGTATGCGATCGGCCGATCAAGCAAAACGGATTCGGCGTAGGGCGGAGGATTCGGAGACTCCGCGAAACTAAGCCCCGGCCAGACGAGCGACATCAGAGTCACGCACAACCAACAACATGTTCGCATCGGTCAACAACTTTCAGTAATCAATGACGCAATCGAGAGGAGTCTATCACGCCGCAAATGCCGCACGACGGCTAAGTTCTCTCTCGATGGCTTGGCTTAATGGGTGAGGCAGGATGTGCTCGCCGCATTGGTGGCATTCGAACCATTCGGTGTCGCCGACCACAACGGCTTCGCCGACAAAGTCTGGCGGCGTTTCGAAGCGATAATCGCCGCTGCGACTTTCCAGAGTTTCGTGGCCGCATAGAGGGCAATGAGTGATGGTCATCAACGAGTCCTCGGCAGACGATAATTCAGTTTCTGAGTTCCGCAACCGCAATTTCATCACGCCAAACATGCTACTGACCGCAGGTGCTGAGTACCAAGTGGGCCGCCGTCCGCATCTCGTTAATCCGCCGAGACGCAGCGGTCGCAAGCCCAGTCGCGGAGTTCGGTAATGCGTTCAGACATCAGGACGGAGAGCGGCCGAGTCTTCGACATCTCTTCGACGATGTGACGATCCTCCAGTTGGCAGCCTTCCTGATAGGCACCGTACATCGCCCCCAAGATGGCTTGTTCCAACTCGGCTCCATTGAAGCCGTTGGAGGCTTCGGCGAGTTGCACCAGATCGAACTGCGCGGGATCGCGTTCGCGGCGCACCAAGTGAATCGAGAGGATGTTCATGCGGGCTTCGGAGGTCGGCAGGTCCACGAAGAAGACTTCGTCGAAGCGGCCTTTGCGCATCAGTTCCGGCGGCAGCGCCGAGATATCGTTGGCCGTCGCCACCAGAAAGATCGGATGCCGATGATCCTGCATCCACGACAGCAGCGAGCCGAACATTCGCTTCGACAGGCCGCCATCCGCTGATCCGCCGGAAGCGGACGCGAACGCCTTTTCGATCTCATCAATCCAGAGGATCACCGGAGCCATCGCTTCCGCCTGAGCGAGCGCGTCGCGCATTTGCCGTTCGGATTCGCCAATGAATTTGTTGTAGAGCACACCCGGATCGAGCCTCAGCAACGGCATCCCCCAGTCGGCAGCGACCGCTTTTGCACACAGGCTCTTGCCACAGCCAGGAACTCCCAGCATCAAGATGCCGCGTGGTGGAACGAGCCCAAACTCGCGAGCCTTCTTGCTGAAGCCGCCGCGCCGCTGCCGCAACCACGCCTTGAGATTCTCAAAGCCGCCGACGTCCTCAATCGTGAAGTCGATGGCGATCGACTCCAAGCTCCCCGCCGAACCGAGCAGCGATCGTTTCGCGTCCAACACCGCCGGTAAATCCTCTCCCGACAGCGAGAAGTCTTGAAAGATGACCGACGCCACGACGCGCTCCGCCTCTGTCCGAGTCAGGCCACGCAGGGTCTGCACCAAGTGATCCATCTCGCGGCGCGTCAGCGTCGAAGTGATTTCTTGCAGGCTGTCTTTGCGAATCCGTGAGAACGTCTGCTTGACGACCTGCTCCAACTCTTCCAGGCTCGGCCAGCCAATGTCATACGGAACCGCCAACTGTCGCACGTCGTCGGGCAGCGATCCCGAATCCACCAGGATGACCGTGCTCCGGCGTGTTTCCGGCAAGCTGGCCGCATCGCGCAGCAGGCGCTGCACATGAGCGTCCTTGGCGTGTGGCCCCAAATCCTTGAAGACGTACATCGCACTGTTCGATACCTCGACCACCACGGTCAACGCATCGACGGCCTTCTTGATGAGCTTCGTTTTCGATCCTTCTGGCTCCTCGTCGCTGCCAGCGATCGGAGTGAAAACCTTCAAGGTCTTCCCGGTCTGCATCGCCACCGACTGCCACGTCCCCTTCTTATCAAGCTGCCGCATCCCGGCCGTCATCGACCATTCGAAGAGCGGCCGCGACAACTCCTTCGCGATCTCGCGAACCAGTTCGATGGCATGTTCCTCATCCCGTGTCTCAATCGAGATCAGCGGATGCCGGGATTGCACGAGCGATTTGAGAGTGGACGGCATGAGTTACCCTGGAACAAATCACAGCTTCGCGTCGATGTTGACCCAGGTCTTTTTCTCGAACGATGCGAGCGTCGCGTCGGCGACGGCTTGGGCAAGTGCTCCGTGGTCGAAGCCCGGAACACAGTCGCGGCCTTCGGTGATCGCGCTGACGAATTCCCAGACGAGGTCGTAGCGAAAGACGGTGCTGGGAACGCCGTCGTGGGGATTGCGCGGACTGCCGGGAATGACCAGAAACTCGCGCGGGACCGCTTGCTTCTGCATCGTGCCACCGTGCTTGCCGATGACGATGTTGTTCGGGTCCGTAAGCTGATACGCGGCCGAGCCTTCGCTGCCGTTGACCTCGGCCCATTCGTAGCCGAAGCCGTTGTTGTGATGCCCCTTCATCAGCGTGCTCCCTTCCCACACGCCGGTCGCACCGTTGGCGAACAGGCCGATCAACGAAGACCAGTCATCGACCTCCGACGGAGCACACGCCTGGCCGTCGTTCGTCTTCTCTCGTTTAGCGAATTGAGCGACCGCACCGCAGATCGTCTTGATTGGCCCCATCAGGTCCATCGAGAAGTCGATGCGATGAATCGTCATATCGAACAGATCGCCGGCCCCCGCGAGTTTCTTGTACTGCCGCCAACCCCAACTCGTCTCCGGCCAATCGAGAAACCGCTGACTGCGAAAGTGCCGCGGCTCGCCAAGCGCCCCGCTCTTCAAGAGATGCCGGACGTACCGCATCGACGGAGCGAACCGGTAGGTGAACGCCGTCATGTGCCGCAGATTCTTATCTCGAGCCGCTCGAAACATCTCGGCCGACTCTGAAAAATTCAGCCCCAGCGGCTTCTCGCACATGACATGCTTGCCGCCGGCGATGCAGGCCAACGCAATCGGTTTGTGCGTAAAGTTCGGCGTCGCGATGATGACCGCGTCGATATCCGGATCGGCAGCGATCTCCTCAAACTGCGTCGTCTTCTTCGTCGGTCCCCAATCCTTCTGCCGCTGATTGAGCAGTTGCTCGTTCGGATCGCAGACGGCGACCAACTCGCAGCGCGAGTCGATCCGAATTCCAGGGACGTGGTGATAGTCGGAAACCGCTCCGGCTCCGATGATGGCGATGCGAACTTTGTTGGGCATGATTCTCTGTGATTTGAGATTTGAAATTTCAAATTTGAGATTTCAAATCCAGGACTGAAACGGCCAATGAAACGGGCGGAAGAATGAACGAAAGCCGGACGATTGGGAAGTATCAATGAGCCTGGCGATTCGCTTGACGTTTGCTGGCCATCGGGCTTCGATGACGCCCGTTTGAAACTCGCACGCAGTGGACCAACAATCTCAGGAGACTGGATTCATGCAGTATCGCAATCTCGGTTCGAGCGGCTTGCTCGTGTCGCCAATTTGTTTGGGGACGATGACCTTCGGCGCTCCCGTCGGCGAGGCCGATTCGATCAAGCTGATTCACGCCGCGATGGATCGTGGCATCAACTTCATCGACACCGCGAATGTCTACGAAGGCTACAAGCGATTCCTCGGAAGTCCCGGTGGCGTTGCCGAAGAGATCGTCGGCAACGCACTGATCGGACGGCGCGACAAAGCGATCCTCGCGACTAAGGTCGCCGCACCGGTCGGTCCAGGGCCGCAGGATCGAGGACTGTCAGCGACGCACATCCTGCGCGAAGTCGATCGCAGCTTGCAGCGACTGAAGACCGATTACATCGACCTCTACATTCTGCATTGGCCGGACAAAGAGGTGCCGCTGGAAACCTCACTGGCGGCGGTCGATCAAGCCGTGAAGGCAGGCAAGGTACGATACCTCGGCTTGTCGAATCATTATGGCTGGCAGATTTGCGAAAGCCTGTGGCTCGCCGAACGACACGGCTGGCCGCGAGTCGTCTCGTCGCAGATTCCTCTCAGCCTGTTGCGGCGTGAGTTCCATCACGACCTCGCCTTCTGCCGCAAGCACAACATCGGAGTGACTCCGTATCAGGCGTTGCAAAGCGGCTTGCTCACCGGCAAGTACCGACGCGGCCTGCCGCCGCCGACCGACTCGCGAGCCGCCGAGAAACCCGATTGGATCTGGAAGCTCGAAGCCCCGTTGTTTGACCGACTCGAACGAGCGGAATCTGTCGCAAAAGAACTCGGCGTGCCGATGTCGCAGCTCGCCCTCGCCTGGACGCTGACGCAACCTTCGGTCACGTCTCCAATCGTCGGCGTCAAACGGCTCGACCAAATCGAAGACGCCATCGCGGCAGCGAGCGTGAAGCTGACTGCCGATCACGTCAAACAGCTCGACGCCGCCTGCCCACCCCCTTGGACGCAGAATGACCCGGTTCGCGGATAGCCCACTTTGTTGCGTCTGTCCCGCTAGGGACATTCGACAATAGCCCACCGTTTCAACGGTGGGTTACCGACGCCGTCAAACTCCGAAGCCCCATCGGGGCGACAGAGAATGTCCGGCGGTCCTCCGAGAGTCTTTCGTCCCTGACGGGACTTCGTTGGTGGATTCGCTCGACAACCCACCGTTGAAACGGTGGGCTATTTTCGAACGTCCCTGTCGGGACGAAGAACAAGACCAGCGGCAGGCCGGTGGTCTTGGCTAGCAGCATCGAGACTCCGGTGACGCCGCCGTCGATGAAGTTGCTCGACAACAAAAATCCCTTCAAGCCCATGCCGGCCGAAAAGATTCCCAGGATGATGTGTACTGAGTTCAGAAATTCTCGGAGCAATCGTTTCATGCTGTAAGTCGCGGCGTTCCGATGGCGTTGGCCACTCGTTCGTTGGTTTCGGCAGGCGGGAATCTCACCGCGTCAGGAAGATGAGAGGCCCGTCGGATTCGATACCGACCATGACATAGGGCATGACTTGGCCTTTTCACTCGTGATGTGAACGCGGAGGCAAGCCTGCCACTCGTAATCTCATTTACAAACGCTCCAGATCTCGCTTGGCTGAACTGTGAGCTGTGATTTAATAAGGCGAATCCCTTCCGCTCCGAGCTTGTAATCGATGGCCAACGGGGTAATGCCAGCTTGACCGTCGGCCATGTGAACTGCAATCCGCATTGCAGTGACATCGTGTGACATTTCAGGATGGATCACGAGGTCTCCCTGTCCGCCATATCGGTGTTCTCGGCTGTCCTTCGCAACTGCGATTGTCGGAAGTCCAAATCTACCATTCCCATCAATGCCCCACTGATGAATGTCGTAGGGCTCGCGTACTTGAACCACCAGGAATGGATACCGCGCAATGCCTCGTCCCTGATTTGCAATGCTCAAAACAATCTTGACGTACTTCGTGACAATGTTGCTTCCTTTACCGACGCCACCATCGCAAATCACTCGATAGGCGAGTCCAAGCTTGGGGTGTGGCCTACGTCCGAACATATCCTCCAGTTGCGTGTGGCTCGCAGCAACAAATGAATTACCGCTACGGACGTAGTAGTTGTTTTGGATTCCTTGGTGTTTCAAGGTGACGCGATGCGGTGGCAGATCGCTCTCAGGAATGTAAAGGACAACAAAGCCATCACCATCTCCCGTATCTGCTGGAACCCAATCGCCGTCAACTCCAATGACCGATGGCTCCGTCACATGCGCCGCAAGCTCAAGCATTCGCGACGTCACATCCTCGACGCTGCTGAGCGGCCGTTCCGAAAGCGTGTTGTCTTCGACTCCCCAGATCAGAACCCCACCGGCACTGTTCGCAAATCCGGAAATCGCTTTGGCGAGATTCTTCTTATCGTCATCATCGAGAACCGTCGTTCGGCGGTCTCTCTTCTCCTTGAAGTCGATGTGGAACCGCTCGACCGCACCCAAAACTCGCTCGCAATAATCGGTGAACCGTTGATGTGGCGTCTTCTCGGCTGGCGTTGTGCGAAATCCTTTAATTTGGTCGAAGATCGTTTCGGCAGCGCTCACTTCGGCTCCTCTCAGAGAGAAAACATCTGCAAGGTTCGAGAACGATGGATGCGAGTTCGTGGCACACCTAATTGAACGTGAATCGGATCACTCCGGGATCGGCCCATCCAGCAACGCCTTCACGAATCGCACCGGCGGCGAGCAGAACGATAACGTACCTTCATGGCAGCGTTTCAATGGAGAATTGTTGTCTCGGCCCAATGAGCCGTGCTGGCACGCTACTTCTTCTCGGCAACCACCAACGAGGCTCCGACCGCAGCCGTGAGGCGGTCGAGCACGTCTGACCGGAGCGTTCGATCGCCCGACAGAAAATCGCTGAGTTGCTGAGTCGTGACGCCGGCCTCGGCGGCGAGTTGTGTGATGAGCCGCCCGCTGCTGTGAATCGCTTGGCGAAGCTGGCCACAGAACGACGGTTCCTGTTTGGCTTCGTGGATTCGTTCGAGCTTCACTTGAAGCTGCGGTTTCTCGGCGGCGATTTGCTCACGCTGATTTTGCAGCCGAGCTTGTTGCTCCGGCGTCAGCGTGAATTTGGTGGGGCGATGGGCTGTCGTCATGGGATGTCCTCGACTCCGCGAGTCAATGAGATTCACCTGGGCGTGGAACTTCGTAAGCCGTCACCGGCAGCAACGTGATGCCGTCAATGTCTTCGTAAACACAGATGATGAATCGGCCGTCCGCCGTTTCACCCCAAGCACATGGTAATCCAGACGAGTCACTCGC